>NZ_CP049888.1:647552-971328 GCF_011304355.1 Weissella coleopterorum
TTTTCGGCTGATTAAATGGATTGCCGGGATGACGTTAAAGCGTCGACCTGAATTAAACCGGAAGGAAGAGTAAGCGATGCATAAGAAATTAAGAACAACTGTTATCATTGGTTTGATTGCAACTACGATTGGAATTATCGTTGGATTGATCGGCTGGTTTGGAAATGATCAGAAATTAGAAGATGTGAATTATAATCATGGGTTTAGAATTGTTGAGTACCAAAAGCGTGATGATTATCTAATTAATGATTTTAAAAAATTGAAATTAAAGGTTAATAATTCCGATATTCAAATAAAACGTGGGGCTTCCTTTAAATTAGAAACTAATTTACCAAGTCAGCAAAAATTTACAGTTGATCAGAAAGATAAAACTCTTTCTATTAGTTCTAGTCGGTATAATTCAGTTGGTATCGGTTTGAATCAAGAAATTTCACAAATTACTTTAACGATTCCAAAAAATTATTCATTAAGTGAGTTAACAATAATGATGAGTGATGGAACACTTGATGTTAATCATTTAAAGGTGGATGATAAAGTTCAAATTCAAAACGCGGACGCTGGAATTATCCTAAATGACGTTAATTTTAATCAAAGTAGTATTATCAATTCTGATGGTGGAATTCGTCTAGTAGGTGGTGAACTTCATCAAGCTGATTTACGTAATGATGACGGCGCATTACGCACCGTTGGAACTAAATTTACTGGCGAAAATAAAATTTGGGTTCGAAATGCATCCACAATTTTATCAAAATTAAATGATGATTTGCAGACACAATTAGAAACAGAAAATGGCGACCTGACAATTGACTATCCTGATGTGGTGACTCAAAAAGAAAACCAGGGAGAGGATGAGATTGAAAAAAGCACTGTAGGTAATGATGGGCATAATAAACTAACGGTTCATAATATTGATGGCTCAATTAGATTTTCCAAGGATGAAGTACGCGAATATTATAATAATTATTAATCGTTTTTAATGTAAGGCGGATTGCAACTTTAATTAGAATACCTATCAAAATATTTCTTGAATGTAGATATGGCAGTGTTTACGCTCAATATTTTTAATGACTTATTATTAATTAATTCAAGTGCTTCAAATATTTAATCTTCAGATACGGAATCAAAATTAGTTTTCTTTGGGAAAAACAGCGTAATTTTATATTAAAATATTCATCTTAATTACGTTCCTATGGCGAATAACGATGACAAAAATATATAGGTGAATTGTAGTTTTTATTCAACTATTGATAGCCTGAAAATTCTTTCCTATGATTAACCCAAATGTATTTAATACTTGAACTACATTGATTCATAGACTTCTGGGTACGATCTTAAATTTTAATTGCCCAGATAAATCTACTAAGTCATTCCACAAAGGTAGACAAACATTGTTTTGATTGACTAGGAGACCACAGAACAGTATCTACCTCCCAACGCTCAAATCCATTTCTCTTATTAACGTTATCTGGTCTTTGATCAATTGTAGCCTCAATCTTAAAGATTTCACGTTTTTCATGCTTACGTCGTCGAGTCTTATCAGGTAATAATTATGAACTAAAATCAATAATTTCACGATCAATCCAATTATAAATTGATTTAGTACATAGCTTGAAATGTAGAGCGATCTGTTCAGAAGACCAAGTCAATCGAAGATGATTACTAATAATTATGGCGTATTTGGGGGTGAGTGTTGTTTTTCGTTCGCACATAGTGCGTTTATAATTAGCATCACTTTGAGCCAAAATAGGATCATATTTATTCATCCGGTGCAATTCATAACTAATTGTAGATTTAGAACGATTAAGTTTCTTAGCAATTGAATTTTGAGAATAACTATCTTTTAACAATTGATAGATGGCTCCACGTTCAAATTGTGATAAAGTAGATGTACTCATAGTAAATGTTTCCTTTCATGGTTTGTGTCGTTACAACCATTCTACATTTACTATGGGTATTTTTTTATCTAGGTGTTCGGATTAATTATACAATCCTCCTTATATTTTTAGAAATTAGGGATAATATAGCTTAGTTAGAGTAGATTGTTTTAATAAATTTATGTTATACTTTAAGTCGTATATTTATAAAATGAAGTGAATTTTAATTTATGAAAAAAAAGGTTGACAAAGACCAGAAAGGCCCATCATAATGACCGAGCACAGCACAGCACAGCACAGCACAGCACAGCACAGCACAGCACAGCACAGCACAGCACAGCACAGCACAGCACAGCACAGCACAGCACAGATAGTTGATGCTTCTTTAATTAGGCCGAAAACACAGAAATTACTACTAATTTATTTAGTGGTAATTTCTGTGTTTTTTGTTTTGTATAAATATGGTTATCTCTAGTTTCGTACGAACTTTAAATGGTTTGTTACGCACGACAATGAGGTAAGTGAATTATGCATGAAAAGAAAATCCTAAAACAAATTAACCAACTTTCTAGTGAAATGACTGATATGGATGATTTGGGGCTACAAATCTATTCAGATAATATCTTAAAAGATATTAAGAATGGAATTAACACGGAGTGTTTAGTAATTCGAGCGTTTGCGCTAATGCGGGAAGTGGATTTAAGAATTCTGGGGTTATATCCAAATGATGAACAAGTTTTAGGTGCGATTAATTTGTACTACGGAAATATTGCGGAAATGAAGACGGGTGAAGGTAAAACGTTGGTTGCTACTTTACCGTTATATCTGAAAGCCTTAGAAAATAAAGGGGTATTTTTGGTCACGACCAATGAATATCTGGCCCACCGTGATTTTGAAAAAAATGCAAAGGTATTTGAGTTTTTAGGATTGACGGTATCTGATGGTACCCAAGGTTCAGATGATGAAGAATTTGATGTCGATTTAAAAAAAGAAATTTATTCGGCAGACATTATATATACATCTAATAGTGTGCTGGGGTTTGACTACCTAATCGATGCATTAGCTGAAAGTCATGATGATAAATTTATGACGCCTCTTAATTTTGCCATTTTAGATGAAGTTGATGCAATTTTATTGGATAGTGCACAAATGCCATTATTGATCTCAGGTGCACCTAAAGTACAGTCTAATTATTTTCAATTTTCAAATGACTTCATATTAACGTTAGTTAATGACGTGGATTATAAGTTAGACGAGGAAGGCGAAAATGTTTGGTTTACTGAGCAGGGGTTGGAAAATGCGAAGGATTATTTTTCAATTCCAGACTTATTGAGCGAAAAATATTTTAGCTTATATCAACATTTAGTTTTGGCCTTGAGAGCGCAGCTTATTTTAAAAAAAGGTAAAGATTATCTGGTGATAGATGATGAAGTTAAGCTGTTGGATTATAAAAACGGTCGAATTATGGAAGGATCTAACTTACAGAGTGGGTTACATCAAGCGATAGAGGCTAAGGAAGGTGTCGAACTGACACTAGAGTCTCAAGTTATTTCATCGATCACATATCAAAATTTATTCAGAAAATTTAAAACCTTATCAGGAATGACGGGTACAGCTAAAACTGACGAAAACGAGTTCATTGAAACTTATAACATGGCCGTTAAAGTAATCAAAACACATAAAAAAAATCAAAGAATTGATCATCGTAAACAACAATATGTTTCATTTGAAAGTAAATTTGATGCATCAATTAAAAAAATCAAAGAATTATATGAGGTAGGTCGGCCGATTTTGATTATTACAGGATCAGTGGATATATCAGAATTATATTCTAATTATCTTTTAAATATTGGGATTCCACATAGTGTTTTGAATGCTAAAAACAATGCCAAAGAAGCCATGATCATTAAAGAAGCTGGGCGACAAGGATCTGTAACAGTTGCTACGTCGATGGCTGGACGGGGAACTGATATTCAAGTTGATGATGAGTCACTTGAAAAAGGCGGCTTAGCAGTCATCTTAACGGAACTCATGCCGAATAAAAGAATTGAGTTGCAAGCCAAAGGTAGGACGGGACGCCAAGGTAACCCGGGGGATACATATACATTTGAGTCGTTAGAAGATGACGTTATAAAGCTAAATATCCAAGAAAGTATCCAGAACTACTATGAACGGCATCTTGATAAAAAGGCTGAAATTAAACGATCTAACATAAAAAGAACATTTACACGTGCACAAAAGAAATCGGAAGATAAGGGCTACAGTGAACGAATTAATAGCCTGCAGTATGACGAAGTCTTACGTCTACAAAAAGAAGCCGTAGATGCTAGCCGAAATTTAATTATAGGGTTAGAGGATACAGATTTATTGCTGAAGTTTGTCTTCGAGAATGCTAGTCGTGTAGTTGATAATTATTTATCTCAAGAAATAGACACTTCTTTAGATAATCTACAAAGATTTATTTTGGACAATATTGATTACAACTTTAAAGAGGATTCATTTAAGGCTAGATGGGCTACCTCTAGAAATCCGATAACAAATGATAAAAAGAGAAATTTCATTTTAGATATCTTAAAAACGAATCTGCAACAAAAACAGAAAATGTTGAATGATGAAGCAGCTTTTAGACAATTTTTGAAAGTGTCAATACTTAAGGCGATTGACGTTAGTTGGAGTGAACAAGTTGATGCTTTAAATCAATTGAGGTTTGTGGTGAGTGCAAGATCATCGGCACAAAAAAATCCAACTTTAGAATATGAACAAGAAGCTAAGAAAACTTATCAATATTATCATGACGAATCTGTAAAAATGATGTTAAAAAATGTGGGATTAAGCCTACTAGAAATCAAGAAGGGGGAGTTAATAGTGACTTTTCCGTAGTTCACTATTACAAAAAGTTATATGAAAAAGTTTATTACTAACTTATATGGGCAAAGCGAACAAAGTACGGCAATGCTGGCGCAACATATGGTGGCCCAGATAGCTAAGAACGAGGGATATTCAGAAATTTCAGTTCCTGCATTTCCGGTAACGTCAGATTCCGAAAGTGAATTATTGAAGCGAATTGATGGAATGTTACCGGCGGTAACATCAAAAGATTTAGTATTAGCACAATTACCTTCGTGGAACGGAATAGCGTTTGATGAGGTGTTTTTAAGAAAGATTAGGAGCCGTACCCAAAAATTAGTGGTTTTTATTCATGATTTTGTGCCATTGATGTTTGATAATAATAGCTATTTATTTGAGCGATACCTTGATGCCTATAATCTAGCCGATTTAGTGATTGTACCATCGGAGAAGATGGGAGCTATGTTAGTTGAACATGGACTAAATGTGCCATATAAAGTACAGACTATTTGGGACCATTTAACCTGTGTAGAGGGATTATCAAAACCTGAATTCAAACGAGAAATCCAGTTTGCAGGAAATATGGGGAGATTTCCATTCATTAAAGAATGGAATTACCAGAATGATTTATTAGTATACAGTAATCGATTTGATAATTTTGCAGAGTCGGAGACTCTACATATAAAAGGTTGGAAGCATGATGATCAATTATTACGTGAACTTAATCAGGGTGGATTTGGTTTAGTGTGGAGTGAAAATATTGAAAATCAATCCGAACGAGAATATTCAGAGATGAACGTATCGTTTAAATTCAGTTCTTATTTAGCGGCAGGGATTCCCCTTATAGTGAATCGAGGATTAGCGAAGCAGTCATTTGTGGAGTCTCAAGGTATTGGATTAGTGGCCGATTCGTTAGAGGAAGTTAATGAATATGTCTCAAATATTAACGCAGATGAGTATCAAAGACTATTACAAAATGTAGCAGGTATTTCTACGTTAATACAAGATGGTTTTTTTACTAAAAAATTGTTAATAGAGATTGAAGAATTTTTATTTATGAATGTTTAGGAGCAAATTATGACAATTTATAACCTTAATATGGGAATTGGATGGGCAAGTAGCGGGGTTGAGTATGCGCAAGCTTATCGGGGACACATTTTCCAGAAAAACAAGCAAGAAGCTAAATTTATTTTTACAGATATTTTTCGGGAAAACTTAGAACCTATGACGAAAAATTTAGGTTTTAAAGATGATGAAATCATCTGGTTATATCAATATTTTACAGATGTAAAAGTTAGTCCGACACGATTTTCAGTCACAGAATTAGAGAATTCATTTGCGGAAAGTGAATTTAATAAGGATAAAAATGAAAATTTGATCACGTATGCATTTAAAAATACAGGGGTACGTCTAACTGCATTTTTGGATCAACATGCAAATCATAAAGAAGATGTGGTCTATAAAACCGAATTGATTGTAGACGGTAATTTATTACAACGAGATTACTATAGCTATGTCAAAACTTTTTCAGAGTATTTTAAACCGGTAAATGGAAGTGCTAATCTATATCAACGCCGATTCTTTAATGCAGATGGATCCATTGCATATGATGAACTTTTAAATGGTGAAGAAAGTTTATATGTTTTTGAGAATAAGACGATCTATTCCAAAGAAAAATTAATAGTATTATTTTTTGAATCACTAGGACTAACTAAAAACGACATCATTTTGATTGATCGTTCTACTGGAATGGGACCGCAGGTCATTCAAGCGAAGGGTGAAGCTAAAGTTGGGGTAGTAGTACATGCAGAGCACTTTAATGAACCAATGACTAATGAAGAACATATCTTATGGAACAACTACTATGATTATCAATTTGAAAATGCGGATAGCATTGATTTTTTTGTGACAGCCACTAAAATTCAAAAAGAAATTTTGGAAGAACAGTTTGCGAAATACGGTAAGGGTTCTATTAATGTCTATGCAATTCCAGTTGGGAGTATAGATCGTTTACAGACAAAGAAAAAGAGAAAGCCACATTCCTTAGTAACTGCTTCTCGATTAGCTAGTGAAAAGCATTTAGATTGGATGGTTTATGCGGTTGCTAAAGCGCATGCAAGTATTAATGACTTAAGTCTTGATATTTATGGGCAGGGTGGTGAAGAAGGAATGTTGAGAAGTCTAATTTCAGAGTTAGGTGCCGAGGATTACATTCAACTAAAAGGTCATCATGATCTTACTAAAATTTATAAAAATTATAGTGCATATATTTCCACATCAACGAGTGAAGGATTTGGACTTACGTTATTGGAGGCAGTTGGATCTGGACTACCTATGATTGGTTTCAACGTACGTTATGGAAATCAAACCTTTATTGAAAATGATCAGAATGGATATTTAATTGAATATCATAACCATGACAAGGTGAAAGATATTGAAAATATTAGCTTAGCGATTAATAAACTGATGGAGTCAGATAAGAAATTAATTGAGGCTAGCCAACGTTCGTATGAAATTGCAGAGCCGTTCCTAACAAAACATATTCAAGAACAATGGATTGAACTGGAAAAGGAGGTTACAGATGCTTAATTTATTTGAAGATTATAGTACTAAAGCTGTTGACTTGGAAAAGTCTTTAATCAAAGCAGGTTATGAAAATCAGACGGTTATTTTAAATGAAGATGGATTTTTACCAGAACATGTAACTTCACCAATTGCTTTTTTTACGAAGATGTATGAAAACATTACGGGGAAAGTGCAATCTACAAAGTTCTTTAATGAGGTTGCAATCCCAAATTATTGGGAAATCAAGGGTGATGGACAAAAAGCCGATATTTATGAGGGTTATATGAAACGAGGACATATTAATTATAGTACTCGAGTGAACGATTATAGAGCCGTCAAATCCGTTGAATGGTTTAATGATGCTGGAAAGATCCGTCAAGTTGATCTTTATAATAAATTCGGAAAATTATTTGGAAAGAAAACGTTTAGTGATGGAATTCTATCTTTAACTACGTATTTTGATCAATCTATGCATGAAAAGGTGTTAGTTAATCATATAACTAATACGGTACAAGTTTATTTTAATCAAAAACAATATGTATTTAGTTCATTTGTCGATTTCGTCATTTTCTATCTAAAGACATCTAAGTTAACAACTGATCGTATTTTTTATAACTCATTAGCAGCACCATTTTTTGTGGTATCTAAGCTGGAAAAACAGCAAGGTAAGAGTTCTGTAGGTCATATATTATTTTGGCAAGAAGAGTCCACAGAAATCCCTGGGAATATGCTATCAATTTTAAGCAATGAGAAGTCGATGACGAAGAAGGTAATCATACAGGATCGAAATGAGTATCAACGTTTGAAACAACAGGTAGAAGCAAAACAACAGGATAAATTAAGTTATCTTGGATTTATTTATGACTTTGAGCAACAACCAAAGTTAACGAAAAATATATTTATTTTAACCAATTCGGATAGTATTTTGCATTTGAAAGAAATTGCTGAAGGATTACCAGAGTGGAAGATCAATATCGCAGCCCGAACTACTATGTCCACAAGATTAATGAATTTTGAAAAACATCAAAATATTTCATTATATCCACTAGCAACTGAAGAAGATATTGATCAATTAGTAAAAGAAAATGCATTTTATCTAGATATTAATCAAGGAACCGAGGTTGAAAACATTATTAGAAATGAATTTAACCATAACAAGTTAGTACTATCATTCCATAATACAACGCACAATAGGGCGTTCATGAACGAAGGAAATATAGTTGTCAGTGAAGAATATCCGAAGATGCTGCAATTACTAAAAAATTATTCTGGAGCAAAAAATTACTACCAACAAGCAGTAGAAGAACAAAAAAATTCTGCAGGTAATGCCACTGTTAAAGAATATAAGGACAGCTTGAAATGATTGATGAAAATCCGATAGAAAAACACATAACACAACAAAAAAACGATATTAATAAAGAAGCCAAGTTAAAAAGAAAGCATAAAAAAAGAAATGCTTTAGCGATTGGAACTTCATTGGTATTGCTATCAGGAATTGTAATTAGTATTGTACGAATTTTGTTAAATGTCGTGCATTAATGATGTTGATACGAAAGTAGTTGAACGAATTTATGATATTAAAAAACACGTATAAAAGAATTGCTGTAAAAAAAGTAATGTTTTCAATGATGGTTATTTTAATTTATTTGTTGGGAAGTAACTTAGTATTGCCAGGGATAGACGCCCAAGCATTAATACAAATGATAAACCAAACACCAAACTTAGCATTCTCACTTAGCATGACAGGATTATCATTAGATCGCTTTTCTCTTTTATCAATCGGACTGGGACCTTGGATGTCGGCTTTGATTTTATGGCGTGTGTTTACCGTAACTAAAATTTTCAATATTGATAATCTTACGAATCGACAAAGCTATCGGTTGAAATTTGGATTTAGTTTAATAATCGGGACTATTCAAAGTATTAGCATTATTGATCAAATAAGTCTAAAACCAGGATCCATAATGGCGAATAAGTTTTGGTTAATATTAATCTTGTTGGCTGGTTTGTCGATATTAATTTGGTTAGGAAATCTTAACATGCAGTATGGTGTTGGGGGAGCGACGATCATCATTTTAATTAGTATGATTCGAAGTTGGCCCAAAAAGATCAGTGATTATTTATCCGTTCAACATTTGGATTGGCAACTAATGTTACAGATTATTGTATTTTTGATCTTAATATATATTTTTTCTTTTATAATCATTTACTTTTTTAATGGTCAAATCAGATTACCACTAATGCACATTATGTTGAACAACAAATATGCAGCACAATCATATTTGCCAATTCCGACGAATCCAGCTGGTGGAATGCCATTTATGTATAGTTTCAGCATCATGTTACTACCACAGTATCTACTATTCATTTTGAAAATGATGTTTAAAAATAACGATTTAATTATGGAACTTTACAGAGATGTTCAGTTAGACCACCCACTAGGTGTTGGATTGTTAATTGTAACGATTATTTTACTTAGTTATGGATTCGCGTATGTAAATATTGACTATCAAGAAATCGCAAAAAACTTAAAGAAGAGTGGCGATTATTTTTTGAATGTTTACCCCGGTAAAAATACAGAGAAATTTTTGTCCGATAAGATTTTTGTGATGGCAACGATTGGAGCATGCTTTAATGCCTTGGTTATTGGAGTACCGATGTTTATTGGTATTTATAACCCGGGGTTAATATCTGGGCATATTTTGTACCAACGTGGCTGATACTACTTATTTTGATGCAAGAAATATTGAAACAAATTACCACATTATATGCGCGCGATAATTATCAGGAATTTATATAGCCATAAAGTTGAGGCCAATAAATAATGTGAGCAACAATTTTAGGGATTGGAGAATATGATGATAACTTTTATTCCGGCATGGCGAGGTGAAACGACTAATAATGTTTCATCGGATGATTTAATTGGTCAAATTAAGGCATTTATGTTTAGTGATACAGAATATCAGATTTTAGTTAGTAACTATATGCCTAACTTAAGATATTTTTTACACAAGTATGGATTGTTAGAAAGTAATTATTGGAATCTTTTTGATGAGTTGCAAGGTTTTAGTGAGGTGTCACAGCGAAAAATTGAAATTAGTGATTTAAGATTAGACAAAAATTTAAGTTACTTCTACACGCCATTCAATATCTTAGGATACAGAAATGGTAAAAAGATAGTTGCGATTAGAGTAGGCGATGCAGGACAAGTGGCTGAAGTCTTTCATTACCAAAATGAAGTTTTAAAGTTAGTGGACGTCTACGATGATCGGGGGATTCTTTCAAGTCAAAAAGAATTTACTAATGGTCAGCTACATGTAACGAAATATCTAGATAAGAATGGTATTTGGATATTCCAGGAGCGTGCAAAAGATGGAGAAATTCAGGTTAATGTAGTGCATCCGCATGGATTATCTTTAAAGCGATATGAAACATTAGGAAAGTTAAGACAGGAATTAATAGAAGCTAGATTGCAGAAATTATCGAGCGATGATCAAATCATTATTTCGGTAACTGATCAAAACGTTAATTTTTTAAGAAAAACAGCGTTTATTAAGCAAATGACATTGTCGATTTTTAGAGACAGGCTAAGTTTGGCGCAAAAAGATAGCAAAAGAGTTTCTGATCTGGTGAAGAATGCGCATAACGTTATTGTTGATAGACGAAAAACGTTTGATGATGTGGTTGAGGTATTAGGGCATCAAGATAATATATATCAAATTAGTCCGTATGACACACGCTTTAAGTTAGGGATTAGTAATGAGTTAAAAGAAGAAATTATCTATTTTGATAGTGCAAACATTACCGAACTGACATTCAAGACGGCCATGCAAGAAATGATTGAATTTATCATTAAAGAAAAGGGTATAGATAATTCGAAACGAGAATTCAAAATTATCATTCGGCATTTGAATGGGAGTGAGATCAAGTTAAAAGGCATTGTTGGAGGCATTTTTAATGAAATGTATCCAGATGAGTATGAGTTGATCAGTCAATTATCACCCAAAGCAGGTGAAAACACGTTGGATGAGACAGTTGTTGAGGCTTTAGATGAAAAAGTTCAAGTAATTATGCAGACAATGAATCAGATTGAGTTTTTCACGCTAAATTCAGATGACGAACTTTTTAAAATTTTAGAAGGTGCGCGATTGATTATCGATATGTCAGATGATCCAGACCTATTCACACAAATTGCCGCCATTAGTGCGGGAATTCCACAAATTAATAGTGTTGATAACGAGTATGTATTGGATCAGAAGAATGGTTTGATTTTACCATCGATAACAGAATTGAAGAATGGTCTTTCGTACTATTTAAATGAACTGAAACATTGGCAGGAAGCACAAGTATATGCGGCAAAACAGATCAAAAAATATTCAGGAAATGAATTAAAAAAACAACTATTACAGATAGTAGCAGGTCAAGATAATGGTTAAGAAAATAAAAGTGTTGCAGGTTGGGCCCGAGAATTGGGCGAATACAGTTGACCTGATTAATAGTAGTGAGGAATTGAGCTGGAATTATTTAGATAATGAAGGAATTAGTGAATCAGAACTAAAACAAGTGTTATCTAAAGTTAAAAAGCGGACGTTTAGTGTGGTGGTCTTTTCCGGGATAGTTAAGCAAGAGCTATTCCAAAAACTTGAAAAAGCCGTTGAAGCTTATAGTTTGATAATTGATAAGAAATTACAACAGGATGAGATATTAGCAAGTCAGATTGATGAACTCAAAAAACCATTTTATATGGATTTCATTCAGCCAGAAGAGGTTGTTAGAACGATACGAGAAGATTTTTTTTCAGGTCAAATGGGGTCCAAGTTACATACAACGGCGATGATCGTAAATCCCGAATTTACGGGAGCAAGTCAATTAGAAGGTGAAGCTTACTTAGAACTTGAAGGCGATTTTTCAGAACTATTAGACCAGCAATTGTTAACTTGGCAATATAACGTAGGTATGTATCAACGTTCAAAAAATATGTGGTTAGAGTTTAGTCATTCTGATGATGTGACGATTGAAATGGATGTCGCAAAGATTATTGAAGGAACCGATCAAATCAGTGAAATTCTGACGATGACAGAAAGTGAATTTAGTGAAGGATTTGACATCGATTACGATGGAAAAATAGGTTACATTACGATTTCAATTCGAGCAAAGGGACAGGGAAATTTAAAGATTGGTCCTTTGCATTTTAGAGATACGAGGCATGAATACGGCGAGTTCATCTTAGGTGGTAAAAAGATAAGTGATGTGAATAACCAAGAGCTATTTTATTACTTTAATCCGGGCGATTTAAAGCCACCACTAACCGTATATTTTTCTGGATATCGATCAGCTGAGGGTTTTGAAGGCTTCTTTATGATGAAAAGCCTAGGGAGTCCGTTTCTATTAATAACGGATCCAAGACTTGAAGGTGGATCCTTTTACATGGGGAGTCAAGAATTAGAGGACAAACTAGTGAAGGTCGTTGAAAAAACTTTAGATGAATTACAGTTCCAAAAAGATGAACTGATTTTATCTGGGTTATCAATGGGGACGTATGGATCTTTGTATTATGCGAATCGGCTTAGGCCAAGTTATGTGATTATTGGAAAACCGTTAGCGAGTGTAGGAACGATTGCGACAAATGAAACGTTAATTCGACCAGGTGGATTTCCGACATCGTTTGATATTTTAAATTCCTTGATGGGTGATTTATCACAAAAGAGTGCGGAACAATTAAATAAACGATTTTGGCAGACTTTTGAAGCCGGAGATTACACGAAGACTGAATTTATTATTTCGTATATGAAAAATGATGATTATGACGTGAATGCCTATCCTAAGATAGCGCAGATAATGTCAGAGAAAAAAGGAACTTTGATAGGCAAGGGAATACCCGGACGACATAATGATAATTCGCAAGCGATTAATCAATGGTTTATCAACCAGTATAAAAGAATCTTGAGTGAAAAATATAATAGGGAAGATTAATAAAATGGAGTTTGAAATCAAGTGGGTTCCAGAATTAATGGATTTTTATAAATATGGCTCAAAAATAGCCTTTGACGCTCAAGGAGATGTGCTTTTTATCAATCCGTTGATGCCAGCGGGGACAGAGATTGTCAAATGGCAATCGAATCCATTTTATCAAGGGGCCAGGACCTTACTGCAGTTGCCATTATTAAAGAGAAAGATGGAATATGAACTGGAAGTAGGCTTAGAAAGCATTCCGGCCATGAGTGCATTGGTAATGATTGTATATTTTGATCGGTATGGACATCGAATTGGGTCTAAGATTTTGGACCTTAAAGGGGGTGATATTACTTATCCAGAAAAAGCATATACCTATGAAATCAGAGTAATTAATAAGGGGGCACAGGAGATAAGGTTTGAAAAAATAACGATTAGAACCAAAGAAGAAAAGAAGGAAGACAACACAACGGAGGAAATCCATGGATAAGAAGAAAAAGAAAGGGCTAGTCAAACAGATAACCCGGTTTAAGTTATATAAATCCGGTAAGATGTGGCTAGTCAGTGGAATGACCAATTTTAGTTGGTTAAATTTATCAAAAAAAGATGCGGCGAGTAGTCGAGTAAACGGAGAAATCCAGACAAATAGCTATCAACAGTTGTATGAGACGGCAGATGATGTCCCCAAAGACGTACAACAGAAGTTAAAGTTATTAGCAGGAGTGGCTGCAGGGTTAGGATTTGGGATCAGCCAACAAGGGCATGCGTCGGCGGAAGAAGTAGGTGGAGCGAAGAATGCGGCGACGGAAAAGAAAGTCACGACAGACGCTTTAGTACAAAAGGATAGTGTAGGGATCAAGCTGCAGGGGAGTGAAGCGGACTCTACAACAACATCAACGAGCGAGAAGCAGGCCCAAAAGTCTGAGTCTTTAGATGAAAACAACAACTCAAAAGACACTATGGATACAAGCGAACGGGAAATTCCCAGTAGTGTTTTTGAAGGATATAAATTAGAGAATAAGACTGAAAAGGTAGGTATTAATAGAGGAGAGATACAGATTGAAGTTACTTTTTCATATAATGCCAAGACCGGAAAAGTAACCGTGTATGTAGTAAATGATTCAGATAAAGATAGTATTATTTCTACAGGTTCTCGTAAAATTAATATTAAAATTAATGGTCAGATAGTAAAGACAGTAACTTTAAAAAATAATGGAGGATCTACCTCATTTGAATTAAATCCCGATGAATGGAATTCTGATGATCCAATATGGTTATGGGGACTTGAAGATACAAAAAGTGGTAATAGTGTAGAAGTAGGAACTGGTAATTGGTATTCTGAATCTACTTCAGACTCTGAATCGGTTCATGTATCTGAATCTGAATCTCAATCAGAACATGATCGTCCAGATACCACATCAGAATCACGAAGTACATCAACGTCATTATCGGATTCAAAATCCGCATCCACATCTGTTTCAAAGTCTGATTCGACAGTTGATTCAACGTCAGATAGTGGGTCAAAGTCATTATCAACGAGTTCATCTGAATCACTATCAGATGTAGTTTCAGATTCAAAATCTGCATCGGATTCATTGTCAGATAGTGTGTCAGATTCACAGTCATTAGTAGATTCAAGTAGTGATTCATTATCGCATTCACTTTCAAGTTCAGATTCGATTAGTGATTCAGCGAGTCTATCGGACTTTGTCTCTGTGTCAGATTCAGATTCAACATCACTCTCGAATTCAGGTCGCGAATCAGCGAGCGATTCGGCGAGTGAATCAGTATCAATAAGTGATTCAGGACGGAATTCAGCGAGCGACTCAAGTAGCGAATCAGTATCGATAAGCGATTCTCAACGAGATTCATTAAGCGATTCTGGATCTGTATCAAGCTCAATGAGCGATTCAGATTCGGCATCAATGAGTACATCGGTGAGTGAATCAACATCAATTTCAGATTCAAGTCGGGATTCAAGTAGTGACTCAGCCTCGGATTCATTAGAATCAAATTCACATCGTGATTCGATTAGTGATTCAGCCAGTGATTCGGGTTCAATTTCAGGATCAGAATCAGTGAGTGATTCAATGTCGGCCAGTGAATCAAATAAGAATTCAAGTTCGGATTCGAGTTCAGAGAGTGCTTCGCATAGTCATTCCACTTCAACATCGGATTCAGATGAAGCGTCACGCAGTGAATCAACGAGTGATTCAGCGAGTGACTCAAGTAGTGACTCAAGTAGTGACTCAACTTCTTATTCGGATTCAGGTTCAAATTCGCATTCTAACAGTGATTCAGTATCTGATTCAATTTCAGTATCTGATTCAGGTCGAGAATCAAGTAGTGAATCAGCTTCAACTTCGTTAGAATCAAATTCTGAACGAGATTCAAGTAGTGATTCAGCGAGTGATTCAAGTTCGCAGTCTGCAAGCCAATCAGCGAGTGATTCGACATCTAAGTCTGATTCCAATGACGATTCACGTTCAGAATCGACATCAGCGTCAGATTCAGGCCGAGATTCATTGAGCGATTCATTGTCAGATAGCACTTCCGATAGTGAATTAAATAGTGATTCAGTGAGTGATTCAATGAGTGATTCAAGTTCCGGGAGCGACTCAGAACGAGATTCAAGCAGTGAATCGGCAAGTGAATCAGGCTCAACTTCTGACTCTAATCGTGACTCAAGTAGTGACTCAGCTAGTGAATCAGGCTCAATCTCAGATTCAGGCTCAATCAGTACGTCAGTATCGCAATCTGATTCAAGTCGGGATTCAAGTAGTGATTCAAGTAGTGACTCAAGTTCAAATAGTGATTCACAACGAGATTCATTAAGCGATTCAAATAGTGATTCAAGCTCAAATAGTGATTCAACCTCAACATCAAAGAGTGATTCGGCATCAATTTCAGAATCAAAGAGTGAATCACACCGAGATTCAAGCAGTGATTCAGCCTCAGATTCATTAGAATCAAATTCAGATCATAATTCAGAGAGTGATTCCGCCTCAGAATCAGGGTCAACATCGGCCTCAAATTCGGCCTCTGAATCAACGTCAAATAGTGATTCAAATGAGACATCTGGATCAGATTCAGCCTCTGAGAGTACGTCAATTAGTGATTCAAACTCAAAGTCAGAATCAAGTAAAGATTCAGCGAGTGAGTCAGTGAGTGAATCAAACTCAACGTCAAGTTCAAACTCGGCGAGTGATTCAATATCAGTATCAGAATCAGGGACGAATTCAGGGTCAATGAGTGATTCGGCATCTGTTTCAACGTCAGGTTCTGAATCAAGTCGCGATTCGGCGAGTGATTCGGCAAGTGACTCATTAGGCTCAAATTCGGATCGAGATTCGGCAAGTGACTCAGCGAGTGATTCAAGCTCACAATCATCGAGTCAATCCGCAAGTGATTCGACATCTAAGTCAGAATCAAAGAGTGATTCACGATCAGAATCAGAATCGGGATCAGAATCACAACGCGATTCATTAAGTGATTCAATTTCAAGGAGTGAATCAAATAGTAATTCACAAAGTGGATCGACGAGTGATTCAATGAGTAACTCATTGTCCAATAGTGATTCACACCGAGATTCATTAAGTGATTCGATTAGTAACTCGGATTCAAGTAGTGACTCAAGTCGGGATTCAAGTAGCGAATCTGCATCAGAGTCAGGAAAGACATCAAGTAGTGATTCGGCTTCTGATTCAAGCTCAAATAGTGATTCACACCGGGATTCATTGAGTGATTCAAGTAGTGATTCAAGTTCAAACAGTGATTCACACCGAGATTCAAGCAGTGATTCAGCGAGTGATTCAAGTTCGTTAAGTGATTCAAACTCAACGTCAAAGAGTGATTCAGCCTCAAGTTCAGAATCAACGAGTGATTCACAACGAGAATCAAGTAGTGATTCAGCGAGTGATTCATTAGAGTCAAATTCAGATCACAATTCTGCCAGTGATTCAGCGTCAGATTCAGGTTCAACATCGGCCTCAAATTCGGCATCGGAATCAACTTCAAATAGTGTTTCAAATGAAACTTCAAGAAGTGACTCAGCGAGTGATTCAAGTTCAAATAGTGATTCAACATCAACGTCTGAATCAAATCAGAATTCAAAGAGTGAATCAGTGAGTGAATCAAACTCAACGTCAAGTTCAAACTCGGCGAGTGATTCGACTTCGGTATCTGAATCAGGTTCAAATTCAAATTCGGCGAGTGATTCAGCGAGTGATTCAAGCTCGATGTCAAGTTCTAGTTCACAAAGTGAATCAGACTCAGCGTCAAGTTCAAACTCAGGCTCAGAACCACTCGAATCAGGAAGTGAATCCGATTCAGCAAGTGATTCAAGTTCGAATAGTGACTCAAGTCGAGATTCAAGTAGTGAATCAGCTTCGACGTCTGACTCAAAGAGCACTTCAAACAGTGCATCAAGTAGTGAATCAGCATCAAGCTCAAACTCAAATTCAGATTCACACCGGGATTCATTGAGTGATTCAATTTCAACGAGTGACTCAAATAGTAGTTCACAAAGTGATTCAACGAGTGTGTCAAATAGTGATTCATTGTCAAATAGTGACTCACAACGAGATTCATTAAGTGATTCAAGCAGTAATTCAGATTCAAGTAGTGACTCAAGTCGGGAATCAACAAGTGACTCAAGTAGTAATTCAAGTTCAATGTCACATCGTGATTCTGAATCAGAGTCATCAAGTGAATCGACATCGACAAGTGATTCACAACGGGATTCAAGTAGTGATTCAAGCAGTGACTCAAGTTCACTAAGTGACTCACAACGGGATTCAAGCAGTGATTCAACGAGTGATTCGAGTTCATTAAGTACTTCAGAATCAACGTCAAAGAGTGATTCAGTCTCAAGTTCAGAATCAACGAGTGATTCACAACGAGAATCAAGCAGTGATTCAGCGAGTGATTCATTAGAGTCAAATTCAGATCACAATTCCGCAAGTGATTCAGCCTCAGATTCAGGGTCAACATCGGCCTCAAATTCGGCCTCGGAATCAACTTCAAATAGTGATTCAAATGAGACATCTGGATCAGATTCAGCATCCGAGAGTGGATCAATCAGTGAGTCAAATTCGATTTCAGAATCAAATAAAGATTCAGCGAGTGAGTCAGTGAGTGAATCAAACTCAACGTCAAGTTCAAACTCGGCGAGTGATTCAACTTCAGCATCCGAATCAGGTTCAAACTCAAATTCGGCGAGTGATTCAGCGAGTGATTCAAGCTCGATGTCAAGTTCTAGTTCACAAAGTGAATCAGACTCAGCGTCAAGTTCAAACTCAGGCTCAGAACCACTCGAATCAGGAAGTGAATCAGATTCAGCAAGTGATTCAAGTTCGAATAGTGACTCAAGTCGAGATTCAAGTAGTGAATCAGCTTCGACGTCTGACTCAATGAGTGCCTCAAACAGTACTTCAAGTAGTGACTCAGCCTCAAGCTCAAATTCAAATAGTGACTCACACCGGGATTCATTGAGTGATTCAATTTCAACGAGTGAATCAAATAGTAATTCACAGAGTGATTCAACGAGCATGTCAATGAGCGACTCATTGTCAAATAGTGATTCACAACGAGATTCAATCAGCGATTCAATCAGTAGCTCTGATTCAAGTAGTGACTCAAGTCGAAACTCAAGTAGTGATTCGGCCTCAGAATCAAGTCGGAATTCGGTTAGTGATTCTGATAGTGCATCAGCGTCAATCTCGACATCAACGAGTGACTCACACCGGGATTCAAGTAGTGATTCAAGTAGTGATTCAAGTTCACTAAGTGACTCACAACGAGATTCAAGCAGTGATTCAAGTAGTGATTCAAGTTCATTAAGTGATTCAAACTCAACATCAAAGAGTGATTCAGCCTCAAGTTCAGAATCAACGAGTGATTCACAACGGGATTCAAGTAGTGATTCAGCGAGTGATTCATTAGAGTCAAATTCAGATCACAACTCCGCAAGTGATTCAGCCTCAGATTCAGGTTCAACATCGGCCTCAAATTCGGCATCTGAATCAACTTCAAATAGTGGTTCGAATGAGACGTCTGGGTCAGAGTCAGCTTCTGAAAGCACATCAATGAGCGATTCAAGCTCAAACTCTGAATCAAATCAGAATTCAAAGAGTGAATCAGCAAGTGAATCAAACTCAACGTCAAGTTCAAACTCGGCCAGTGATTCAACTTCAGCATCGGAATCAAATTCAAATTCAGAAACACCAGAATCAGGAAGCGAGTCCGATTCATATAGTGATTCAAGTTCATTATCAGATTCACAGCGGGAATCTAACTCAGTTTCTGCAAGCGAGTCAGCTTCGGTAAGTGATTCAATGAGTGATTCGATTAGTACATCGATATCAGATTCAAGTTCAACATCTGGTTCACAAATGGAGTCATCATCAGAATCAATAAGCGAATCAGGATCAACAAGTGATTCGCAACGGGAATCAAGTTCTGAGTCATCATCAGAATCAAGTAAGGCATCAAGTAGTGATTCAGCGAGCGAATCAGCAAGTAGCTCAATGTCATTGAGTGAATCACACCGGGATTCAAGTAGTGACTCAAGTAGTGACTCGAGCTCACTAAGTGACTCACAACGAGATTCAAGCAGTGAATCAAGTAGTGAATCAAGTTCATTAAGTGATTCAACATCAAATTCAAAGAGCGAATCAGTTTCAAGCTCGGAATCAACAAGTGATTCACAAAGGAATTCAAGTAGTGATTCAGCTAGTGATTCATTAGCATCTAACTCAGATCGAGATTCATTGAGTGATTCATATTCAGAATCAGGATCAACATCAGCTTCAAATTCGGCATCGGAATCAACGTCACATAGTGATTCAGCGGACAATTCACATTCTATTTCTAGTTCAGAGTCTGCTTCGCACAGCGAATCACATTCTATTTCTAGTTCAGAATCTAGCTCAGAATCAACGTCACATAGTGATTCAATCTCGAATTCAAGTTCTATTTCTGCAAGTGAATCTGATTCGACCTCACAATCGTTTTCAAATGAGCCAGAGTCAGGGAGTGAATCTGATTCATTGAGTGATTCAACTTCAGCATCTGAATCAGGAAGAGATTCGTTAAGTGATTCTAACTCAGAATCAACATCTAGTTCAGAATCAGGACGGGACTCAATAAGTGATTCAACTTCAGATTCGATTTCAAATAGTGATTCACAACGAGATTCAATCAGTGATTCAAATTCAATTTCGACATCAAGTTCAGAATCAAATCGCGAATCAATCAGTGAATCACATTCAGATTCAATTAAGAATTCAGGTAGTGATTCAGCGAGTGATTCAGGATCAATCAGTGACTCACAACGGGATTCAAGTAGTGACTCAAGTAGTGATTCATTGTCAAATAGTGATTCACAACGGGATTCAATCAGTGACTCAACGAGTGCTTCAAGCTCGATGAGTGATTCAGTATCAAGTTCAATGAGTGATTCAGCGTCAAGTTCAGAATCAACGAGTGATTCACAACGGGATTCAAGTAGTGATTCAGCAAGTGATTCATTAGAGTCAAATTCAGACCACAATTCAGCAAGTGATTCAGCCTCGGATTCAGGATCAACATCGGCCTCAAATTCGGCATCTGAATCAACTTCAAATAGTGATTCAAATGAGACATCTGGATCAGATTCAGCATCCGAGAGTGGATCAATCAGTGAGTCAAACTCAACTTCTGAATCAACACAGAATTCGAAGAGTGAATCAGTGAGTGAGTCAAATTCAACGTCAAGTTCAAACTCGGCGAGTGATTCGACTTCAGTCTCTGAATCAGGTTCAAACTCAAATTCGGCGAGTGATTCAGCGAGTGATTCAAGTTCGATGTCAAGTTCTATTTCACAAAGTGAATCAGACTCAGCGTCAAGTTCAAACTCAGGCTCAGAACCACTCGAATCAGGCAGTGAATCCGATTCATATAGTGATTCAACATCACTAAGTGATTCACAACGGGATTCAAGTAGCGAATCAGCTTCGACGTCTGACTCAAAGAGTACTTCAAACAGTGCCTCAATGAGTGAATCAGCGTCAAGCTCAAACTCAAATAGTGACTCACAACGGGATTCATTAAGTGATTCAATTTCAACGAGTGGATCAAATAGTAGTTCACAGAGTGATTCAACGAGTGCGTCAATGAGTGATTCATTGTCAAATAGTGATTCACAACGGGATTCATTGAGTGATTCAATTAGTAGTTCAGATTCATATAGTGATTCAAGTCGCGATTCAAGTAGTGAGTCGGCTTCAGATTCAAGTCGTAATTCAGCGAGTGAATCAGCACATGATTCAACATCATTAAGTGATTCACAACGGGATTCAAGTAGTGACTCAAGTAGTGATTCATTGTCAAATAGTGATTCACAACGTGATTCAAGCAGTGACTCAACTAGTGCTTCAAGCTCGATGAGTGATTCAGTATCAACGTCAAAGAGCGAATCAGCATCAAGTTCCGAATCAACAAGTCATTCCCAACGTGATTCAAGTAGTGAGTCAGCAAGTGATTCATTAGAGTCAAATTCAGACCACAATTCAGCAAGTGATTCAGCGTCGGATTCAGGTTCAACATCGGCCTCAAATTCAGCATCCGAATCAACTTCAAATAGTGCTTCAAATGAGACATCTGGATCAGATTCAGCATCCGAGAGTGGATCAATCAGTGAGTCAAACTCAACTTCTGAATCAACACAGAATTCGAAGAGTGAATCAGTGAGTGAGTCAAATTCAACGTCAAGTTCAAACTCGGCCAGTGATTCGACTTCAGTTTCTGAATCAGGTTCAAACTCAAATTCGGCGAGTGATTCAGCGA
This sequence comes from Weissella coleopterorum, assembly GCF_011304355.1. Classification (NCBI taxonomy): domain Bacteria; kingdom Bacillati; phylum Bacillota; class Bacilli; order Lactobacillales; family Lactobacillaceae; genus Weissella; species Weissella coleopterorum. Next base: position 669,617 of record NZ_CP049888.1, read on the forward strand.
GTGATTCAAGTTCGATGTCAAGTTCTAGTTCACAAAGTGAATCAGACTCAGCGTCAAGTTCAAACTCAGGCTCAGAACCACTCGAATCAGGCAGTGAATCCGATTCATATAGTGATTCAAGTTCAAGCAGTGACTCACAACGGGATTCAAGTAGCGAATCAGCTTCGACGTCTGACTCAAAGAGTACTTCAAACAGTGCCTCGATTAGTGAATCAGCGTCAAGTTCAAACTCAAATAGTGACTCACAACGGGATTCATTAAGTGATTCAATTTCAACGAGTGGATCAAATAGTAGTTCACAGAGTGATTCAACGAGTGCGTCAATGAGTGATTCATTGTCAAATAGTGATTCACAACGGGATTCATTGAGTGATTCAATTAGTAGTTCAGATTCATATAGTGATTCAAGTCGCGATTCAAGTAGTGAGTCGGCTTCAGATTCAAGTCGTAATTCAGCGAGTGAATCAGCACATGATTCAACATCATTAAGTGACTCACAACGGGATTCAAGTAGTGACTCAAGTAGTGATTCAAGTTCAAGCAGTGACTCACAACGTGATTCAAGCAGTGACTCAACGAGTGCTTCAAGCTCAATGAGTGATTCAGTATCAAGTTCAATGAGCGATTCAGCGTCAAGTTCAGAATCAACGAGTGACTCACAACGCGATTCAAGTAGTGATTCAGCAAGTGATTCATTGGAGTCAAATTCAGACCACAATTCAGCAAGTGATTCAGCCTCAGATTCAGGCTCAACATCGGCATCAAATTCGGCATCTGAATCAACTTCAAATAGTGCTTCAAATGAGACATCTGGATCAGATTCAGCATCCGAGAGTGGATCAATCAGTGAGTCAAACTCAACTTCTGAATCAACACAGAATTCGAAGAGTGAATCAGTGAGTGAGTCAAATTCAACGTCAAGTTCAAACTCGGCCAGTGATTCGACTTCAGTTTCTGAATCAGGTTCAAACTCAAATTCGGCGAGTGATTCAGCGAGTGATTCAAGTTCTATGTCAAGTTCTAGTTCACAAAGTGAATCAGACTCAGCGTCAAGTTCAAACTCAGGCTCAGAACCACTCGAATCAGGCAGTGAATCCGATTCAGCGAGTGATTCAAGTTCAATGAGTGATTCACAACGGGATTCAAGTAGCGAATCAGCATCAACGTCTGACTCAAAGAGTACTTCAAACAGTGCCTCGATTAGTGAATCAGCGTCAAGCTCAAACTCAAATAGTGACTCACAACGGGATTCATTAAGTGATTCAATTTCAACGAGTGGATCAAATAGTAGTTCACAGAGTGATTCAACGAGTGTGTCAATGAGCGATTCATTGTCAAATAGTGATTCACAACGGGATTCAATTAGCGATTCAATTAGTAGTTCAGATTCACTAAGTGATTCAAGTCGCGATTCAAGTAGTGAGTCCGCTTCAGATTCAAGTCGTAATTCAGCAAGTGAATCAACGAATGATTCAACATCATTAAGCGATTCACAACGTGATTCATTAAGTGATTCAAGTAGTGATTCATTGTCAAATAGTGATTCACAACGGGATTCAAGTAGTGATTCCGCAAGCGCTTCGAGTTCAATGAGTGAATCGGTATCAAGCTCGATGAGTGAATCAGCGTCAAGTTCAGACTCAAAGAGTGACTCACAACGGGATTCAAGTAGTGAATCAGCATCCGAATCACAAAATTCAAATTCGGATACCAACTCAGCGAGTGATTCCGCTTCAGATTCAGGGTCAACGTCAGCATCAAATTCTGGTTCAGGGTCAACATCGGCATCTGAATCAGGATTAACGTCAACATCTGAATCAGCATCTGAAAGCACATCAATCAGTGAATCAAACTCAATTTCTGAATCAACACAGAATTCAACGAGTGAATCAGTGAGTGAGTCAAATTCAACGTCAAGTTCAAACTCGGCGAGTGATTCGACTTCAGTTTCTGAATCAGGTTCAAACTCAAATTCGGCGAGTGATTCAGCGAGTGATTCAAGTTCGATGTCAAGTTCTAGTTCACAAAGTGAATCAGACTCAGCGTCAAGTTCAAACTCAGGCTCAGAACCACTCGAATCAGGCAGTGAATCCGATTCATATAGTGATTCAAGTTCAAGCAGTGATTCACAACGGGATTCAAGTAGCGAATCAGCATCAACGTCTGACTCAAAGAGTACTTCAAACAGTGCCTCGATTAGTGAATCAGCGTCAAGCTCAAACTCAAATAGTGACTCACAACGGGATTCATTAAGTGATTCAATTTCAACGAGTGGATCAAATAGTAGTTCACAGAGTGATTCAACGAGTGCGTCAATGAGTGACTCATTGTCAAATAGTGATTCACAACGGGATTCATTAAGTGATTCAATGTCAGAATCAAACAAGAATAGTGATTCAAACCGGGAATCATTGAGTGAATCGGCATCAACATCAAGCCGTAACTCAAGTAGTGATTCAGCGAGCGAATCCGTTTCACTTTCAGAATCAGGCCGTAATTCAAGTTCAGATTCAGCTTCAAGCAGTGAATCAAGTTCAGAATCAAGCCGTAACTCAGCGAGTGATTCAGATTCATTCAGTGACTCAATGTCTGAATCAAGTCGTAATTCAGCGAGTGATTCAGCAAGTACATCAAGTTCAATGAGCGAATCAGTATCAAGTTCAATGAGCGATTCAGCGTCAAGTTCAGACTCAAATAGTGACTCACAACGCGATTCAAGTAGTGAATCAGCATCCGAATCACAAAATTCAAATTCGGATACCAACTCAGCGAGTGATTCCGCTTCAGATTCAGGGTCAACGTCAGCATCAAATTCTGGATCAGGGTCAACATCGGCATCTGAATCAGGATTAACGTCAACATCTGACTCAGCATCTGAAAGTGATTCAAACTCAACAAGTGGTTCATTGAGCAGTTCAGAACGTGATTCATTATCAGATAGTGCATCAAGTTCAATGTCTGGATCAGAATCAACGTCAGCATCTGAGTCAACATCAATGAGTGATTCGATCTCAACTTCAGCGAGCGAATCAGCCGCAGAAAGTACGTCACACTCGGATCAAGGTTCAGACTCAGCGAGCGGATCAGCATCAGAATCAACATCAGTTTCACATTCAAACTCAAGTTCAGAGAAGCCAGAGTCAGGAAGTGAGTCAGATTCATATAGTGATTCAAGTTCAATGAGTGATTCACAACGGGATTCATTAAGTGATTCAATGAGCGAATCAAACTCAACAAGTACGTCAGAGCGTAACTCAACGAGTGATTCAATGAGTGAATCAGGATCAACGAGTGATTCACAACGAGATTCATTAAGTGAATCAGAGTCAACGTCAGATTCAGTTTCACGCTCAATGAGTGAATCAGGATCAGCGTCAAGTTCAGATTCAACATCAAGCAGTGATTCACAACGTAATTCATTGAGTGATTCAATGTCAGAATCAAACAAGAATAGTGATTCAAACCGGGAATCATTGAGTGAATCGGCATCAACATCAAGCCGTAACTCAAGCAGTGATTCAGCGAGCGAATCCGTTTCACTTTCAGAATCAGGCCGTAATTCAAGTTCAGATTCAGCTTCAAGCAGTGAATCAAGTTCAGAATCAAGCCGTAACTCAGCGAGTGATTCAGATTCATTCAGTGACTCAACGTCTGAATCAAGTCGTAATTCAGCGAGTGATTCAGCAAGTACGTCAAGTTCAATGAGTGAGTCAGTATCAAGTTCAATGAGCGATTCAGCGTCAAGTTCAGACTCAAAGAGTGACTCACAACGCGATTCAAGTAGTGACTCAGCATCCGAATCACAGAATTCAAATTCGGATACCAACTCAGCGAGTGATTCCGCTTCAGATTCAGGGTCAACGTCAGCATCAAATTCTGGATCAGGGTCAACATCGGCATCTGAATCAGGATTAACGTCAACATCTGACTCAGCATCTGAAAGTGATTCAAACTCAACAAGTGGTTCATTGAGCAGTTCGGAACGTGATTCATTATCAGATAGTGCATCAAGTTCAATGTCTGGATCAGAATCAACGTCAGCATCTGAGTCAACATCAATGAGTGATTCGATCTCAACTTCAGCGAGCGAATCAGCCGCAGAAAGTACGTCACACTCGGATCAAGGTTCAGACTCAGCGAGCGGATCAGCATCAGAATCAACATCAGCTTCACATTCAAACTCAAGTTCAGAGAAGCCAGAGTCAGGAAGTGAGTCAGATTCATATAGTGATTCAAGTTCAATGAGTGATTCACAACGGGATTCATTAAGTGATTCAATGAGCGAATCAAACTCAACAAGTACGTCAGACCGTAACTCAACGAGTGATTCAATGAGTGATTCAGGATCAACGAGTGATTCAAAACGTGATTCATTAAGTGAATCAGAGTTAACGTCAGATTCAGTTTCACGCTCAATGAGTGAATCAGGATCAGCGTCAAGTTCAGATTCAACATCAAGCAGTGATTCACAACGTGATTCATTAAGCGATTCAATGTCAGAATCAAACAAGAATAGTGATTCAAACCGCGAATCATTGAGTGAGTCGGCATCAACATCAAGCCGTAACTCAAGCAGTGATTCAGTCAGCGAATCCGTTTCACTTTCAGAATCAGGCCGTAATTCAAGTTCAGATTCAGCTTCAAGCAGTGAATCAAGTTCAGAATCAAGCCGTAACTCAGCGAGTGATTCAGATTCATTCAGTGACTCAACGTCTGAATCAAGTCGTAATTCAGCGAGTGATTCAGCAAGTACGTCAAGTTCAATGAGTGAATCAGTATCAAGTTCAATGAGCGATTCAGCGTCAAGTTCAGACTCAAAGAGTGACTCACAACGCGATTCAAGTAGTGACTCAGCATCCGAATCACAAAATTCAAATTCGGATACCAACTCAGCGAGTGATTCCGCTTCAGATTTAGGGTCAACGTCAGCATCAAATTCTGGATCAGGGTCAACATCGGCATCTGAATCAGGATTAACGTCAACATCTGACTCAGCATCTGAAAGTGATTCAAACTCAACAAGTGGTTCATTGAGCAGTTCAGAACGTGATTCATTATCAGATAGTGCATCAAGTTCAATGTCTGGATCAGAATCAACGTCAGCATCTGAATCAACATCAATGAGTGATTCGATCTCAACTTCAGCGAGCGAATCAGCCGCAGAAAGTACGTCACACTCGGATCAAGGTTCAGAATCAGCGAGCGGATCAGCATCAGAATCAACATCAGTTTCACATTCAAACTCAAGTTCAGAGAAGCCAGAGTCAGGAAGTGAGTCAGATTCATATAGTGATTCAAGTTCAATGAGTGATTCACAACGAGATTCATTAAGTGATTCAATGAGCGAATCAAACTCAACAAGTACGTCAGAGCGTAGCTCAACGAGTGATTCAATGAGTGATTCAGGATCAACGAGTGATTCACAACGAGATTCATTAAGTGAATCAGAGTCAACGTCAGATTCAGTTTCACGCTCAATGAGTGAATCAGGATCAGCGTCAAGTTCAGATTCAACATCAAGCAGTGATTCACAACGTAATTCATTGAGTGATTCAATGTCAGAATCAAACAAGAATAGTGATTCAAACCGGGAATCATTGAGTGAATCGGCATCAACATCAAGCCGTAATTCAAGCAGTGATTCAGCGAGCGAATCCGTTTCACTTTCAGAATCAGGCCGTAATTCAAGTTCAGATTCAGCTTCAAGCAGTGAATCAAGTTCAGAATCAAGCCGCAACTCAGCGAGTGATTCAGCAAGTGCTTCAGACTCAATGAGTGATTCACAACGCGATTCAAGTTCAGAATCAAGTTCAGAGTCAAGCTCAATGAGTACGTCAGAAAATGATTCACAGAGCACTTCCGGATCAGAGAGCCTTTCAAGCTCAGAATCAGGGAAGGGTTCAAATAGCGAATCAGTTTCTGAATCAACGTCAGCGAGTGACTCACGAAGTGAATCAAGTTCAGAATCAAGTTCAGAGAGTACTTCAAGTTCAGAATCAGGTAAGAACTCAAGTAGTGAATCAGCATCTGAATCACAAAACTCAAATTCAGGAACGAATTCGGCAAGTGATTCAGCATCAAACTCAGGATCAACGTCAGGGTCAACATCGGCATCTGAATCAACATCAGCGTCAGAGTCAGGATTGGCATCAACGTCTGAATCAGCATCTGAAAGTGGTTCTAACTCGACAAGTGGTTCAATGAGTAGTTCACAACGGGATTCATTATCAGATAGTGCATCAAGTTCAATGTCTGGATCAGAATCAATGTCAGGTTCAGAATCAAGCTCACATTCAGAGTCAACATCGACATCGGCATCTGAATCAGCGAGTGAGTCAGCTTCAATGAGTGCCTCAACGTCTGGAAGTGAGTCTGAATCAGCATCTGAATCAACATCAATGAGTGCTTCAAGTTCAACTTCAGCGAGCGAATCAGCCGCAGAAAGTACATCACACTCGGATCAAGGTTCAGAATCAGCGAGCGGATCAGCATCAGAATCAACATCAGTCTCACATTCAAACTCAAGTTCAGAGAAGCCAGAGTCAGGGAGCGAGTCAGATTCATATAGCGATTCAAGTTCAACGAGTGATTCACAACGGGATTCATTAAGTGATTCAATGAGCGAATCAAACTCAACAAGTACGTCAGAACGTAACTCAACGAGTGATTCAATGAGTGAGTCAGGATCAACGAGTGATTCACAACGGGATTCATTAAGTGATTCAATGAACGAATCAAACTCAACAAGTACGTCAGAGCGTAACTCAACGAGTGATTCAATGAGTGAATCAGGATCAACGAGTGGTTCACAACGGGAGTCATTAAGTGAATCAGCATCAACATCAGATTCATTATCACGCTCAATGAGTGAATCAGGATCAGCGTCAAGTTCAGATTCAACATCAAGCAGTGATTCACAACGAGATTCATTAAGCGATTCAATGTCAGAATCAAACAAGAATAGTGATTCAAACCGGGAATCATTGAGTGAATCGGCATCAACATCAAGCCGTAACTCAAGCAGTGATTCAGTCAGCGAATCCGTTTCACTTTCAGAATCAGGCCGTAATTCAAGTTCAGATTCAGCTTCAAGCAGTGAATCAAGTTCAGAATCAAGCCGCAACTCAGCGAGTGATTCAGCAAGTGCTTCAGACTCAATGAGTGATTCACAACGCGATTCAAGTTCAGAATCAAGTTCAGAGTCAAGCTCAATGAGTACGTCAGAAAATGATTCACAGAGCACTTCCGGATCAGAGAGCCTTTCAAGCTCAGAATCAGGGAAGGGTTCAAATAGCGAATCAGTTTCTGAATCAACGTCAGCGAGTGACTCACGAAGTGAATCAAGTTCAGAATCAAGTTCAGAGAGTACTTCAAGTTCAGAATCAGGTAAGAACTCAAGTAGTGAATCAGCATCTGAATCACAAAACTCAAATTCAGGAACGAATTCGGCAAGTGATTCAGCATCAAACTCAGGATCAACGTCAGGGTCAACATCGGCATCTGAATCAACATCAGCGTCAGAGTCAGGATTGGCATCAACGTCTGAATCAGCATCTGAAAGTGGTTCTAACTCGACAAGTGGTTCAATGAGTAGTTCACAACGGGATTCATTATCAGATAGTGCATCAAGTTCAATGTCTGGATCAGAATCAATGTCAGGTTCAGAATCAAGCTCACATTCAGAGTCAACATCGACATCGGCATCTGAATCAGCGAGTGAGTCAGCTTCAATGAGTGCCTCAACGTCTGGAAGTGAGTCTGAATCAGCATCTGAATCAACATCAATGAGTGCTTCAAGTTCAACTTCAGCGAGCGAATCAGCCGCAGAAAGTACATCACACTCGGATCAAGGTTCAGAATCAGCGAGCGGATCAGCATCAGAATCAACATCAGTCTCACATTCAAACTCAAGTTCAGAGAAGCCAGAGTCAGGGAGCGAGTCAGATTCATATAGCGATTCAAGTTCAACGAGTGATTCACAACGGGATTCATTAAGTGATTCAATGAGCGAATCAAACTCAACAAGTACGTCAGAACGTAACTCAACGAGTGATTCAATGAGTAACTCAGGATCAACGAGTGATTCACAACGAGATTCATTAAGTGATTCAATGAGCGAATCAAACTCAACAAGTACGTCAGACCGTAACTCAACGAGTGATTCAATGAGTGATTCAGGATCAACGAGTGATTCAAAACGTGATTCATTAAGTGAATCAGAGTTAACGTCAGATTCAGTTTCACGCTCAATGAGTGAATCAGGATCAGCGTCAAGTTCAGATTCAACATCAAGCAGTGATTCACAACGTGATTCATTAAGCGATTCAATGTCAGAATCAAACAAGAATAGTGATTCAAACCGGGAATCATTGAGTGAATCGGCATCAACATCAAGCCGTAACTCAAGCAGTGATTCAGTCAGCGAATCCGTTTCACTTTCAGAATCAGGCCGTAATTCAAGTTCAGATTCAGCTTCAAGCAGTGAATCAAGTTCAGAATCAAGCCGCAACTCAGCGAGTGATTCAGCAAGTGCTTCAGACTCAATGAGTGATTCACAACGCGATTCAAGTTCAGAATCAAGTTCAGAGTCAAGCTCAATGAGTACGTCAGAAAATGATTCACAGAGCACTTCCGGATCAGAGAGCCTTTCAAGCTCAGAATCAGGGAAGGGTTCAAATAGCGAATCAGTTTCTGAATCAACGTCAGCGAGTGACTCACGAAGTGAATCAAGTTCAGAATCAAGTTCAGAGAGTACTTCAAGTTCAGAATCAGGTAAGAACTCAAGTAGTGAATCAGCATCTGAATCACAAAACTCAAATTCAGGAACGAATTCGGCAAGTGATTCAGCATCAAACTCAGGATCAACGTCAGGGTCAACATCGGCATCTGAATCAACATCAGCGTCAGAGTCAGGATTGGCATCAACGTCTGAATCAGCATCTGAAAGTGGTTCTAACTCGACAAGTGGTTCAATGAGTAGTTCACAACGGGATTCATTATCAGATAGTGCATCAAGTTCAATGTCTGGATCAGAATCAATGTCAGGTTCAGAATCAAGCTCACATTCAGAGTCAACATCGACATCGGCATCTGAATCAGCGAGTGAGTCAGCTTCAATGAGTGCCTCAACGTCTGGAAGTGAGTCTGGATCAGCATCAGAATCAACATCAATGAGTGCTTCAAGTTCAACTTCAGCGAGCGAATCAGCCGCAGAAAGTACATCACACTCGGATCAAGGTTCAGAATCAGCGAGCGGATCAGCATCAGAATCAACATCAGTCTCACATTCAAACTCAAGTTCAGAGAAGCCAGAGTCAGGAAGCGAGTCAGATTCATATAGCGAGTCAAGTTCAATGAGTGATTCACAACGGGATTCATTAAGTGATTCAAACAGCGAATCAAACTCAACAAGTACGTCAGAACGTAACTCAACGAGTGATTCAATGAGTGAGTCAGGATCAACCAGTGATTCACAACGGGATTCATTAAGTGATTCAATGAGCGAATCCAACTCAACAAGTACGTCAGAACGTAACTCAACGAGTGATTCAATGAGTGATTCAGGATCAACGAGTGGTTCACAACGTGAGTCATTAAGTGAATCAGCATCAACGTCAGATTCATTATCACGCTCAATGAGTGAATCAGGATCAGCGTCAAGTTCAGATTCAACATCAAGCAGTGATTCACAACGTGATTCATTGAGTGGTTCAATGTCAGAATCAAACAAGAATAGTGATTCAAACCGGGAATCATTGAGTGAGTCGGCATCAACATCAAGCCGTAACTCAAGCAGTGATTCAGCGAGCGAATCAGTTTCACTTTCAGAATCAACATCAATTAGTGGTTTACAAAGTCTTTCTGGATCCGAATCAGCATCAATTAGTGATTCACAAAGTAGTTCTAACTCAGAAGCAATGTCTGAAAATGACGCTGCATTACCGGAAACTGGAATTAATCAGAAAACGGATTTGAGTGCCTTAGGATTATTGGGAGCACTAGGATTAGTGGCAGCAGCCCGAAAGCGTAAGCGAAAGTAAGAATAGCAATTAGTCTTATTTAAATCGTGCAAAAAAATGACCCCCCTGTATTGATTAGTTCAATACAGGGGGGTATTTATAGTATAAATATCATTATTGGGAAGGTGCGTGATTATATTATTGACAATCTTTGTAAGAATCACAGTAGATATTTATAGAATAAGTTTAGTGGTACAATTTATGATGGAATGATGGAGGAATGTAGTATGGAATATAAATTTTTAGACTCGATAAAATTGAAACATGGGGCATATTTAAGAAATAGAATAGCTATGGCGCCTACTACTTTGGATTCATCATTTTATGATGGGCATATATCTAAAGATGAAGTTGAATATTATGCAATACGCTCTGGTGGTCCGGGAATGGTCATTGTTGAAACAGCGTATATTAATGACACAGCGAAGGGATTTCCTGGACAAATAAGTATTGCTAACGATAGTTTGATTACAGGACTATCACAAATTGCTTCAAGTATTAAAAATGGTGGTGCTAAAGTAGTTATACAGTTACACCATGCAGGAAGATTATCGAATCATATGTTATTAAATGATAATCAGCCGGTAGCGCCTTCATCAATTACAGACCCTAGTGGAGGTGAATTGCCTAGGGAATTAAAATATGAAGAAATAGAAAAAATAATTGATGATTATGGGAAGTCTGTTAAAAGAGCTATTAGTGCCGGCTTTGATGGTGTTGAGATACAAGGTGCAAATCGTTTCTTGCCACATCAATTTTTTTCACGTCAATCTAACCAGCGAGAAGATAAATGGGGAGATAAATATAATTTTATTATAGATTTGCTTAAAAAAATATCTAACGTTGTTGAAAAATATGCACCTAATGATTTTATTGTTGGTTATAGAATTAGCCCAGAGGAATCATTTTTCGGTGGGTATCACTATTTTGATGCAATCGAATTAGTTAATGTGATAACTAAAGAGAGTTGTCTAGATTATATTCATTTATCACAGCTTGACGCAGTCGGTACGCCTTTTATAGATAAGGATATAAAAACTCCGTTGGTTACACTATTTAGGTAATCTTTAGATGAAAAGGTTGCATTAGTTACCGTTGGAGGAGTTCGTAAAGCGTCTCAAGCAGAGGAAGCTATAGATGCTGGGGCAGATATTGTTGCAATGGGTATTCAACTAATGATTGAACCAAAATGGGTTGAAAAACATGAAAGACATGAGGAAAGTGGGATACGTTATGTTTTATCAAGGGCTGACTATTATGATTTAAAGATACCTGAGCCTGCCGTGAGAATGTGGTTAGAAGGGAAATTAAATCACAGATTTACGTTTGCAACGGACGAAAAACAACACTTACCCCCAAATACGCCATAATTATTAGTAATCATCTTCGATTGACTTGGTCTTCTGAACAGATCGCTCTACATTTCAAGCTATGTACTAAATCAATTTATAATTGGATTTATCGTGAAATTATTGATTTTAGTTCATAATTATTACCTGATAAGGCTCGACGACGTAAACGTAAGCATGAAAAACGTGGAACCTTTAAGATTGAGGCTACAATTGATCAAAGACCAGATAACGTTAATAAAAGAAATGAATTTGGGCACTATTCTGTCATCCCGGGGTCAATCTAAATAATGCTTAGAGACCTTTGTGGAACGACGTAGTAGATTTATTTGGGCAATTAAAATTTCAGATAGTACCAAGAAGTCTATGAATAAATTTGGTTCAACCGATAAATCGATTACGGTTTATCATGGTAAAGAATTCTCTAGTTATCAAAAATTAAATGAAAAATACAAACTACCAGTTTACTTTTGACATCCATATGCTCCATGGGAAAAAAGATTCAAATGAATATTTTAACCGTAAAATACGGTTGTTTTTCGCAAAAAAATTAATTTTTAAACAGTATATGAAAACGAGGTCTTAGAAGCGCTTGAAATAATTAATAGTCGACCGCTAAAGATAATAAATGTAAATACTGACATATCTGTATTTAGAAATTATTTTGATGAGTTTTCGTATTAAAGGTGCAATCTCCGATAAACAAAAAATGTTATGATGATATGTATGGATTGAAAAATGGTTTTGGTGGAGGACGCAGTTTAATGACGGTTAATTTAAAAACAATTGAAGATGATATTGCGAGAGGTAAAATTGCACCGGTCTACCTAATACAGGGAACTGATCAATATTTAATGTATCAAGCGCGTCAATTATTTGTAAATATCATTCCTAAAGATGAGCAATCAATGAATTTTGGTACGTATGATCTTAAGGAACAAAATTTAGCTAATGCGTTAGATGATGCACGATCAATGCCATTTTTTGGTGAACGCAGAGTGGTAATTATTGATAATGCATATATTTTAACGGGAGAACAGATAAAAAATAAATTGGATCAGCATCCTGAAGAATTAGTTAATTATCTACAACATCCAGAACCACAAACGATCTTAATATTAATGGCACCGTATGATAAATTAGATCGTCGAAAAAAACTCACTAAATTGTTACAAGAACAGAGTGTGCATCTTGCCTTTGGTAATCTAACTGAAAATGACGTTCGAAAAATAGTTGCGCGTGAATTACAAAGTAAAGACTACACAATATCCCCAAAAGCCTTACAACGTTTATTTCAGATAACCAACATGAAATTATCTCAAATTATGCAGGAAATACAGAAATTGATGCTATATGCACTACCAGCAAGAGAGATAAGTGAGCAAATGGTGCAGGAAACAGCGATCAAAACATTAAATGATAGTGTTTTTGATCTGATTGACTTAATTATTAAATTTAATGTTAACCAAGCGGTCCTTCTCTATCATCAACTTATCTTAAATGGGGAAGAGCCATTACGACTTCAAGGCGCTATGACTACGCATTTTAGGCTACTATTACAAGTTAAGTCAGCAACAACGAGTGAACAAGGAACTGCAAAAGAGTTGGGTGTTCATCCATATCGAGTTAAGTTGGCACGCCAAACGGTTCGAAACTTTCCGTATCAACAATTGGCTAAAATTTATTTGGAATTAGTTAAAATGGAACAACAATTGAAAACAACGCAACGTGATCCAGAATTATTATTTGAACTGTTTATTTTACAGGTTGGACGGAACGTTAACTAATGAACTTTAGATTAGTGTTTGCTATTTACGATGGGATAGGATACACTAATTAAGTGCATTTTAGTACACGACCTTATTCTCTGTTTTCCCGGATCACCGTCGGATTACGTAGAATAGGGCGACATTTTATTTATGAAAGGTGGAAAATTCCAATGGCAATTTCTGCAGAAAAAAAGACAGAAATCATGAAGGAGTTCGCACGTCACGAAGGTGATACTGGTTCAGTTGAAGTACAAGTTGCAGTTTTAACTGCTGACATCAACTCATTGAACGAGCATATGTCTGAACACAAGCATGATTTCCATTCACAACGTGGATTGATGAAGAAGATCGGTCGTCGTCGTAATTTGTTACGTTACTTACGTAATAATGATGTGGCTCGTTACCGTGAGTTAATCGCTAAGCTTGGTTTGCGTCGTTAATCTTTTAACCCGTAGACACTGTAAGACATAAATCATCAAAGGAGAATTGACATGCCAATTATTGAAGGTTCAATTAAGCGTGCTCGTTTGAACAAAGTACAACGCGAGCGTAATATTGCCCAAAGTTCAGCATATCGTACCGAAGTGAAGAAGTTCCGTAAAGCTGTTGAAGCTGGAGCGGATAATTTACAAGAATTATATGTAAATGCTTCTTCAGCACTTGATCGTGCTGCTGTTAAGGGTTTGATTGCAAAGAATAAAGCTGCTCGTGATAAGTCACGTTTGGCTTCTTTGCTTAAGTAATAAAAATTATATCAACTAGTCTTGGCTAGTTGATTTTTTAAAAAGGTTATTGGAATTTTTCCAATAACCTTTTTTTATTGGTGTGCGGTATATTTTGGTAAAAACAGCTATCTTTTTTAAATAAAATATCATGATATAGGTTGACATAATATAATACGTCATATAATATAAGAGAGTAATATATTATACGAAGTATAGCGTTATTTTGAAAACAATATTAATAGGAGTACAATAATGAATATTTTAGATGTCAAAAATGTGTCAAAGATTTACGGAAAAAAAGGTGAAAAACAGCATGAAGCTCTAAAAAATCTGAGCTTTTCGATGGAAAAGGGTGAATTTATTGCCATCATGGGTGCTTCTGGCTCTGGAAAATCAACCTTATTGAATTCCATTTCTACACTTGATACACCAACTACGGGTGAAATTATGATTGATGGTGAATCAACCAGCAATCTAACGGGGCGTAAATTGGCTCAATTCCGTTCGCAAAAAATTGGATTTATTTTTCAAGAGTTTAATCTATTAGAAAATTTGACGGTGTTTGAAAATATTGGATTACCACTTTCGCTACAGGGTGTCTCGGCGGGGAAAATTAAGGCTGCAGTTCAAAAAGTAGCTAAATTGTTAGGAATTGAAAACCTGTTATCAAGTTATCCAGAACAAATTTCAGGTGGTCAAAAACAACGAACTGCAGCGGCGCGGGCATTGGTCCACAATCCGGCTATTATTTTGGGGGATGAGCCAACTGGTGCGCTTGATTCTAAAAATGCCAAAAGTTTGTTGGATACCATGCAAGAAATGAATCAACAGCAGGCGGTTTCAATTCTTATGGTAACTCACGATGCAATGAGTGCTAGTTATGCTAACCGTGTGTTATTCATTCAGGATGGTCAAGTCTACCAAGAACTCATTAAGGCGCAGGGTGAAACGAATGAATCATTTTATCAAGATGTCTTAAGTGTTGTGGCACAATTGAAATAAACCAGTTAGGAGTTGGTATACAAATGTTATTAAAATTATCATTATCAGGAATAAAAAAGCGGGCGCACGACTACGTTGTCTTATTTTCCGGGCTGGTCCTAACAGTTGCTATTTTTTACATGTTTGAAGCTGTAGCTACTAATAAAGCTTTTATTAATTCAAGTTCATCTATCAGCGTTTTGCCCATCATCTTTCAATTAGGCTCAATTTTATTGGGAATGATTACGGTCTTCTATCTCATGTACGCAAATTCATTTTTACTTACGATGCGACAACGTGAGTTTGGAATGTATATCATGTTAGGAGCGAAGAAAAGTAAGGTAACCCAAATTATGTTTGGTGAGACCATTTCGGTTGGGTTGGTTGCATTGGCTAGTGGAATTGGAATTGGAATTGGGTTGACCGGAATAGTTAGTTATTTGTTAATGCAAATGCTTAATTTTAAGGCAAATAATTTTCAAGTATGGAGCAGTCAAGCGTTTGTTTTCACCATATTATTCTTTGTTATTTTATTTGTCTTCGGAGCAATTTTTAATGGTTTAGTTTTAGGAAAAACGAAGTTAATTGATCTATTAAAAGGAGAGAAGCGAGTTAAACGGATTAAAATTAAAAATAGCCAGCGTTGGACGCTGTTTATTTTGGCCATTGGCTTGCTGGCCATTGGATATTATGCGTTGTATCAAGTGGGGGCCGGCAAGATGCAACTTAACGGGATTGTAACTGGTTTACTTACAATTCCAGCAGGTACTTATTTGTTTTTTGTGGCAGTTGTTCCACAAATTATTAATTGGTTAAAGGCACGGCCACAGACCATATCAAAACAGTTAAAAACATTTACACTCGGTCAAATTAATTTCCGAATGGGACAATATGCCCGCATGTTAGCGGTAGTGACGATGCTACTAGCAATGGCTTTGGGAAGTTTAACGGTGGGATTGGGCTTTAAAAGCAATGTTTCCATTGTGAACGATCGGAATTATTATTACGATGCAATTCTACATAATCCGACAGATCAAGAACGAAATTTGATTAAAAGTAATGATGCCCAAGCTCAAATGATTAATTACCAATATAAAGTGATGGATGAAAAGGTATACTACTTAGATGATGATTTGGCTCTACATATGCCCAAAATGCGGATAAACGGGAAAGTTTTAGTGCCCAAGCAGTCAGACTTGAAAGCCGAAAAATTATCAACAAATTGGCAGATGGTGTCCAACGACTTATATCCATACTTCATGAATGATAATATTAATATGCCTAAGACAATTGAAGTGATTGATCAGAATGACTTTGCGCTTATTAATCAACCCGTGCAAATTACAACAACAGTTAAAACTAATAATTTTCATCAATATTCACAATTATGGAATAAATTGGATCAGATGGAGATAAAGAATAATGATTTAAACGGCAAAAATTATTTGAGCCGGTATCGTGGAGAACATGAAATTGGTGAAATGGCTAAAGGATTAGAATTTATGGGCTTCTTCTTGGGAAGTGCATTCTTGGCGATGATGGCTAGTACCTTAATGTTTAAGATCTTGTCAGGAGCGAAAGATGATCGGCGTCGTTATCAAATGCTGACTAAAATTGGTGCGCAAAAACCCGTTATGAAAAAAGCAATTGCACAGGAATTAGGTTGGCTTTTTGCTATTCCAGCTGGAGTCGGGCTGATTCACGTTCTATTTGGATTACAGATGTTTAAAATGATGATGGACCAACCATATCACCAAATTTGGATTCCAATAATGATTATGGGAATTTTATACTTTATTTATTATTTGATTACAGTCATAATGTATCAAAAATTAGTATTAAACAATGATTTAAAACAGTAATATAATTGGTATGAAAGTTGCTGAAATGGTTAATTTCCGTTTTGTGTGATTTTTCATGCCATTTTTAATATCAAAGACTTTAAGCTTAATTACAGGAATGATATGATAAATTAGATAATAAGAAGAAATAAATTTTAATAGTTCGTTTTAAATATGATAAAGAGATATAATGTTAAACATAGCTTCATATAAACGTAAAGGGGAAGTCTCATGGCCTTAAAAAAGAAAGCCCGGCAAACATTGATCTTAGAAATTTTAGCTCAACAGGTGATTGATTCACAAGAAGAATTGATGCAAGCTTTACAACAAATGGGATATGAGGTGACGCAGGCTACAATTTCACGCGATATTAAAGAGTTACGAGTGGTCCGGCGTGCGGATCAACATGGGCAAAACCGTTATCAAGTCTTGCCTGATAATGTCGAGACAACCCCTAGTTTGGTAATTGAAGGGGTGCAGGCGATGGCTACTGCAGCTACGCAGGTTGAATTTATGATCTCAATTAAGACTACTCCTGGAAGTGGAAATCGCTTAGCAGCGTTAATGGATGCAAATCAAATTGATGAAGTTGTTTCAACGATTGCGGGACATGACACGATTCATGTTTTATGCAAATCAAGGACAGCAGCTGATCAATTGATTAATAAATTAATAACATGGATTGAATAAATGAATAATTTTTTAAAATGGATTAAGAAAATACATATTTGGTTTCAGGAACGACGTAGGCACCTCAAGCAGAGTTGGAATAGGACGCTAGGTCCAATCTGGCATCGATTCCAGATTACTCGGTGGATTATCGTAGTCTTATTAGGTTTGTTTTTTGTTATTAGTGTGACCGGAACTTTTGAAGCGAAAACAACGGATGTTTCCAATTTGAAAACAAGGTTAAAAAGTACAACAGAAATATATGATGCAAGTGGTAATAAGGCCGGTTCATTGGCTGGTGGAAAAGGGACCTACGTATCTTATAAAAATATTTCACCTAATATTACGACGGCCGTTTTATCAACTGAAGATCGTAATTTTTACCATGAATATGGATTTTCGATTGTTGGTCTAACTCGGGCGGCGTTGAAAATAATTTGGCATAAAATAACATTTACTAGTACAGGGGCATTATCGGGTGGTTCAACGATTACACAACAATTGGTTAAGAATGCATTTTTAACTCAAAATCAAAATTTAACGCGAAAAATTCGTGAACTTTTCTTGTCTGTTCAAGTTGAAAATGTTTATTCTAAAAATGATATTTTGACGATGTATTTAAATAATGCTTATTTTGGTGAAGGTGTTTGGGGGGTGCAAGACGCTTCTCAAAAATATTTCGGAATTAATGCAAGTCAATTAAATGCACAACAAGGGGCGATGTTAGCCGGAATGTTACAATCACCAAATGGTTATGATCCCCTCGAGCATCCTGATGCGGCGAAAAATCGACGAGACCAAGTTTTGCAAAACATGGTTAATAATAAAAAAATGGAACAAACATTAGCTAGTAATTTAATGCAAACTGCCATTGGTGCTGATGACTATCAAGTAACCAGCACCAATTATGAGTATCCGTATTATTTTGACTCGGTTATTGACGAAGCTATTAATAAGTATCATCTTAAAGAACAAGATATTATGCAAAATGGTTATAAGATTTACACAAATATGAATCAAGATGATCAAACAAACTTACAAAATGATTATTTGAATTCATACCTGAATCCGATTGGTGAGGGATCGCAAGCAGCTACGGTGATTTTAAATGCTCAAAATGGCGGTGTTCGAGCTGTGATTGGTGGGCGCGGAGAGCACCAATTCCGTGGGTTTAACCGTGCTACGCAGATGAAACGTCAGCCGGGTTCAACAATCAAGCCGATTGTTGATTATGCTCCAGCATTGAGCAGGGGATATTCTTATGATTCGATGTTGCCTAATCGAGAAATGACATTTGGTACTAATAAGTATGCACCACATAACGCGTCAGATATTACAACGGAAGACGTTCCAATGTATCAAGCTTTGGAGAAGTCATATAATATTCCGGCTGTTTGGTTGAGTGAAAAAATTGGCATTGATGCATCGTATAATGCAGGAATCAAAGCTGGTCTGCCATTGACAAAGAGCGATAAAAATTATGCGATGACAATTGGTGGGCTAAGTAAGGGAGTATCGCCATTACAACTGGCTCAGGCATATACAAGTTTTGCTAATGGTGGAAACATGTCAGATGCCCATTTTATTACTAAAATTGAGGATGCCAGTGGACGTGTATTAGTAGATACCGTCAAACCTAAGCAGACTCGTTTGTGGTCATCTAAGGTGACTAATGAAATGACTAGTATGTTAATGGGAGTTTATACGAACGGGACAGGGGCATCTGCGGATCCAAG
Source organism: Weissella coleopterorum (assembly GCF_011304355.1). NCBI lineage: Bacteria > Bacillati > Bacillota > Bacilli > Lactobacillales > Lactobacillaceae > Weissella > Weissella coleopterorum. The sequence continues at coordinate 688,706 of NZ_CP049888.1, forward strand.
TGGCTATCAAGTTGCAGGTAAGACGGGAACAACCGAATTTAGTAGTAAAACCGATAGCGGGAATACTACGAACGAAGCGACGGATTCTTGGGCGGTTGCCTATACGCCGGACATTGTCAACGTGACTTGGACTGGAAATGATGATGGATCAGTCATCCCTTCAAGCCTTTCACAGACAACGGGACCATTAATGAAACGTTCCTTGGAACAGGTGATTCCAAATACTGCACAAACTGCTTTTAAAGTTAAAAGTATCCGAACGCAAATTGCCAACAATAGTTTGAATTTTGATGATACAAATAGTCAAATTTCTGATAATATTAATGGTATTACCGATAACATTGCATCGGGGTTGAAAGACACTGGAGAGACAATCAAAAAAGGTGCTGAAACGGTTTGGAACGGATTAAGAAATAATTTGGGATTTTAGAGGAGATTAATAATGATTAATATTTATGATAATATCAATGCAGTTGCCGGTGATTTGGTCAAGACCGAACAATATACAGCACTAGAGACGGCATTAAAAGAAATGCACGCAGATGCAGAAGCAGAAGCTATTTTTAAGCGTTTCCAAGCAGAACAACAAACAATGCAAGCTGCCATTCAAGGTGGAGCAGAGCCGAGTGAAGAACAAATTAAAAACTGGCAGGCAGTAGCTGCTGATATGGATAAGTCTGAAATTCTTAAAAAATTAATGGCTGCTGAAGGGGCAATGAACACCTTGCTTCAAGAAGTTAACGAAATTGTTACTAAGCCAATTGCAGAGTTATACAAGTAAATCATATAATTTGAAGGGGGGAGGTTGTGATAACAGTCCCCCTTTTTATTAGCAAAAATCGTTTAGGAAGTAGGAATTATGCTGAAATTTATTCATGCTGGGGATGCTCATTTAGGGAATGCATTCGTCGGATTGCGTGACGTCCCTGATTGGTTAATTGAAAAGTTACAAAAAGCGACATTAGAGGCCTTTAAAGAATTGATTGAAACGGCTTTAAATGAAGATGTTGATATCGTATTATTACCAGGTGATGTTTATAATACAAATGAATTAAATCCACGCATTCAATTATTTTTAATGGAGCAGTTGGAAAGATTAAAGCAAAATAATATTCCAGTTATTTTAAGTTATGGAAATCATGATTTTATGAGCTCAGTGGAGCAGCTGCCAGTATTTCCTAAAAATGTTCATGTATTTGGACCAAATGTTGAAACATTCTATCTGGTAACCGACCATGGTGACAAGGTCGCAGTATCAGGATTTAGTTACCCAACAAGACATATTACAGAAAACAGGGTAAAAGAATTTCCATCTAAGCAGGTCGATGAGACCTATCATATTGGAATGTATCATGGTGCTTTGGGCGCTGCTGGAGTTGGTGATTATGCTCCATTTAATTTAAATGATATGAATGCAAAACGTTATCAATATTGGGCGTTAGGACATATTCATGTTCGTCAGATATTGCAAGAACAACCATTTATTGGCTACTCAGGAAGTTTGCAGGGCCTAAATCACAAAGAAGTGGGGCCAAAAGGTTTTTATTTAGTCCAAAGTGATGAAAATCAACAATTAGTTCCAACCTTTCGAGCAAGTGCACCACTCGTATGGAAAACTGAAATTCTAACTTTTCAACATGATGAAGAAGTAAAAATTCAAGATTTAATTGAACGGGTTAAACATATTAATAGTGCGGATGAAGAAACCTTTTTATTAATTCAATTAAAAATTGAGACGGCGGATCGCCAACAGATGCAGATTTTAAATTCAGAAGCATTTTATCAGCAGTTGAAAAATCAAATCCAGCCGGATGATCAAATTTTTATTTATCGAATTGATGCACAGATGCAAGTCTTAGAGACCGTGGTGCCAGAATTACCCATCCAACCCAATGAGAAGCTTCTAGATCAGTTAGTAACATTGGATAATTTGAATGAATTAGGACTAAATTTAGTCGATAATTCGACTATCTTCGAAATGCTAACTAGTTCCGATAATTTGGCTGAATTAAAACAACAAATTCAAGTGGAACTAAAAAATATTCAAGGAGGGGCTAAAAATGTGGATTAAAAAGGCTGAAATTAATAGTTTTGGACAGTTTCAGCAGATGGAATTCGTATTTGAGGATAATTTTCAAGTTGTTTTTGGCCTTAATGAAGCCGGAAAAACGACACTCCATCAATTTATTGGTGGCGTATTATTTGGTTTTCCAACGGCTCGGGGGACTAAAAAGAAAACATTTGAAAATCAAGCTGGTGGTACGTACGGTGGTAGCATCATCTTAAATCACCATAATCGTGATTATTTAGTAACTCGATTAGGACGAACGGAATCGCATCTTAAATTGGTTGATTTACAAAATGATCAGGAATATGCCAATCCAGAAACACAACTCCAAGCGATTATTGCGCCCCTAAACTTGGATCTGTTTAACGCGATTTATAGTTTTGACCAAGAAGCACTCTTAAAAATATTCAATTTACGACCAGATTCATTTAATGACTATTTACGAAGTATTGCTACACCTGGTGCAGAAGAGTGGATGCAGGTAGCGACTGACTTGGACAAAAAAGCGGCTATGAATATGGGACGGACAAAAACGGCTAAGCGTCCTTTAAATCAAGCGTTGAATCAGTTGAATCAACTAGAAACGCAATACAAACAGCGTCTGAAACTTAGTCCCAACTTAACTGAATTAGAACTTCAGATAAAACAATCTAATGAAAACTTGATGACGTTAAAAGAGCGACAACAAGTGCAACAAAAGCAATCCACAAAGCATAGTAATTTGGCGGCATATCGACCTGCATTTCAACAACTCAAAGTGCTACAGTTGGATTTAAATGCTAGGCCGGCAATTCTACCGGAAAAAATAGTGGAACAGTTGCAAACTTTAGATACACAAGTGCAAGCAATCGAAACTCATCAGCCCGCCGATTTAAATCATTCACAAGTCCAAATTGAAAAAGCAGAGCAAGGTCTGACGCAATTAGATCAAAAGAATCTTCTTATTCAACAAATTCAAAAAGATTTAAAGGATGATGAAGTACAGCTTCACATGTTACAAAGCAAGTGGCAATTAGATGTATTACCACGACCGCTTAATGGGGAACAATTAAACGCCTTTCATCAATCCAAAAAGCAGTCTGACAAGGCAATTAATTTTTCTGAACCGACAACGTTGATTGGTGGGGGATTGATTGTTTTTGGGCTACTATTCTTGTTATTTAAACAAATTGGTGGGTCTATTGGATTATTATTAATTGGTTTAGGACTAATTGGTTGGCAATTTTTTGGTAAAGGGCAACAACCGAATGATTCAATGGACTTGACGACGATTGATCCGGTATATAAAAAGCTAACATTAGACATGGTCGACTTAGTTCAAGCTGATGCACGGCAGCAATTGGTTTTAAAGACTAAAATGGCTACTGATCAAGAGCAATTACACGATGCCTTACAACAGGTTGATTTACTTGAACGTCAATTAGCTTGGCTCGGCACAAATGTTGAATCCGGACAATGGAAAACAAATTTGACTGAATTAAAGGTTGGAAGACAACAATATCAAAGACAGCAGGCACAATTGTTAAAAATGCAGACAAAGATCCAATCCTTGTTAAATCAATTAGGATTAATTGATTGGGATGCGTTCCAAAAAAGACTCTTAGACGATCGCAGAACGAACGAAATGTTGGAAAAAGAGCGTTTACTGAATGAACAATTAAAAAATGTTGATATAAAAGCTTTGGAGAATTTACCTACTGATGATCGTCAAATTCAAGATCAACAAATCTTATTACAAGAGATTAATCAACAACAAACAAAGCTGACAAAGTTAGAGTATCAATGGCAACAGATTAAACAAGATGATAGTTTAGCGTATTTGAATCAGCAGTTGGCAGATGAACGGACGCAAGTATTTGAGGACTTAAAACAGTATTTTGTCGATAAATTATTAAGTCAGTGGATTCAGTTAACATTAAACCAAACGATCGGTAAGCGACTGCCTAAATTAGTGGAAACGGCAGGTGAATATTTAAATATTTTAACGAATGGACGATACGTTGAAATAAAATATACCAAGACGTTATTAAAGGCTAAAAATAAGCAAGGCGAGTTACTCAATTTAATTGATCTGTCTAAGGGGACAGCTGAACAAATTTATGTTGCATTACGATTGGCATTTATCAAACAAATGGATCAAACAGCCAAATTACCATTGTTGATAGATGATGCTTTCGTTGATTTTGATGCAGATCGCCGGAGAAACTTAATTACCATTCTCGAACAATTTGTCGCCGATGGACATCAAGTGATCTACTTTACTGCACACCAAATCAATCAAACCAATGTCATTAATTTATCAAATTCCGAATGGGAGTGAGCTTATGAGTGAACAAAAACAATTAAAAGATTACCAACTAGATGAAAATATTCAGATGTTTGCTTTGTTAAAACAAGCAGATATACGTGTGACTAATAGTGGTAAACCCTATATCGCGATAACGATTGCAGATCGCTCAATGGAAATTTCCGGTATGAAATGGGATGCTAGCGATGAAGAATTCAAAGTCTTAGAAGTAGGAAAAGTAGTCTTTATTAAAGCTGTCCGCCAATCTTATCGAGACAAGCCACAGTTGAAATTTTTAGAAATCCGGCCAGCGCATGAAGGAGAACCACAAAATGTGGCCGATTTTGTACCTAGTGGACCGATGAAGGCGTTGGAGATGGAAGAAGAAGTTAACACTCTGATTTTTAAAATTATTAATCCGACTTGGCAGCGGATTGTTCGATTCTTATTTAACCAATATCGTGACCAATTTTTTACCTATCCAGCTGCCAAATCAAATCATCATGCTTTTGCAGGTGGGTTAGGGTATCATTCCCTTTCTATTGCTCGTCTAGCACAAAGTGTGGCGCAGCAATATGAACAATTGGATGAAAGTTTGTTATTGGCTGGAGCGCTACTACATGATTTAGGGAAAGTTATTGAATTATCAGGACCGATTGCAACAACTTATACGATTCCGGGGAACTTAATTGGCCATATTGTACTGATAGATGAACAAATTGTCTTGGCTGCTCAAGAATTGAAATTAGACCTGTTTAGTGAAGATCTAATTTTACTGCGGCATGTTATCTTGGCACATCATGGTCAGTTGGAATATGGTTCTCCTGTACGACCATTAGTTCAAGAGGCGAATGTTTTACACCAATTAGATGAGTTAGATGCCAATTTACAAAGTTTTGACAACGTATTGAATGAAACTGAACCGGGTGAATTTTCAAATCGTAGTTGGGCGTTAGATAATCGATCAATTTATCGACCATCTGAAAATTAGAGAACTTTTATTTACTTTTTGTAAGTTAAATGATATTCTTTTTGTATAGGGTTAATCCCTTCCAAAGATTTATGGAAGTCAGTATTCAAGGACAATTAACTTTAAAATAGAATTCGAATGGAGATTTTTAAACATGACTAAATATGGAGTATTAATTGGATCGTTACGAGAAAATTCATTTACCGCAGGGGTGGCGCATAGTTTGGTCAAGGGGTTACCAGCTGATGCTGAAGTAACTTATCTAGAAATCGCAAACTTACCATTTTATAACCAAGATTTCGATGCAGATTCACCAGCTAGTTATAAAGCTTTTCGTGAGTTAGTGGCCGCTCAAGATGCGTTTATCATTGCAACGCCTGAATATAATCGAAGTATACCAGCCGTTTTGAAAAATGCATTAGATATTGCTTCACGTCCTTGGGGCGAAAGTGTTTGGGATGGTAAGCCTGTTTTGCCAGCGTCACAATCAACTTCTGGAATGGGTGGAATGCTAGCTAACCATACCTTGCGACAAACTTTAGAGTTCCTAAATATGAAAATTATGACACAACCAGAACTTTATATTGGAAATACTCCAAATTTGAGTGATGATCAGGGAAATATTACGAATGAAGATACAAATAAATTCTTGGCGGGTGTTGTAAAACAATTTGATGCATTTGTTAAAAACCATTAAAATGGAATAATGGCATACATAAGTAATGATTTATTCAATGAATGAAAATTAAATTATGATTTACTTGAAATGTTTGTTAGTTATTGGTATAGTTATCAATGGTTAAAAAACCATATTAACGATATTCCGCTGGTCGGATGATTAATGAATGTCGATTAGGAGATTTGATATGCGTCAAAATGCATTGTTAGAAAAGTTAACTGAGTCACAATTACGTTCAGACTTGCCTGATTTCCGTGCCGGAGATACTGTTAAGGTTTACGCACGTATCGTCGAAGGATCACGCGAGCGTATCCAATTATTCGAAGGTGTTGTAATCAAGCGTAAGGGAGCTGGAATCCAAGCGACTTATACTGTTCGTAAGATTTCAAGTGGTGTTGGTGTGGAACGTACTTTCCCATTACACTCACCTCGTGTTGATAAGATTGAAGTTGTACGTCATGGTCGCGTTCGTCGTGCCAAGTTGTACTACTTGCGTGCTTTGCACGGTAAAGCAGCTCGTATCAAGGAAGCCCGTCGCGGTTAATTTGAGACAGCAGCTCAATAAAAGCCATCCATTTTTGGATGGCTTTTATTTTTTGAATGATGTTCATTGAGCTTTTAAAAGTGGCTAGATAGATCTTTTCAAGATAATAACTGAAAGAGCAGTGCAGTTTGATCAATGGTTTAGTATAATAAGAGAAACATTAAAACATAAAGGAGCGCATGAACAGAATGGATTTAGAAGAAATGCAAGCGCGCCAAAGTCATATTCGTAATTTTAGTATTGTTGCGCATATTGACCACGGAAAATCAACCATATCCGATCGGATTCTAGAAGCAACCCATACCGTGGCATCTCGTGATATGCAATCACAATTATTAGATACCATGGATTTAGAACGTGAACGTGGAATTACGATTAAAATGAATGCAGTTGAAGTGCATTATCAAGCTAATGATGGTGAAACGTATATTTTTCATCTAGTTGATACACCGGGGCATGTTGACTTTTCGTACGAAGTTTCTCGGTCATTGGCAGCAGCTGATGGAGCCATTTTAGTGGTGGACGCAGCACAAGGTGTTGAAGCGCAGACGTTAGCAAACGTCTACCTGGCATTAGATAATAACTTAGAAGTTTTGCCATTGATTAATAAGATTGATCTGCCAGCGGCTGACCCAGAGCGCGTTCGTCAGGAGATTGAAGATGTTATCGGTTTAGATGCATTTGATGCAGTCTTGGCTTCAGCAAAAAAGGGGATTGGAATTCCAGAATTACTGGAGCAGATTGTGAATGAATTGCCTGCACCTAGTGGGGAAATCGAAGCCCCCTTAAAAGCGTTAATTTTTGATTCATCATATGACGCCTATAAAGGGGTAATCTTAACAATCCGGATTAAAGATGGAGTAGTAAAGCCTGGTGATAAAATTAAGTTTATGAATTCTGGGGCGGAATACGAAGTCACAGAAGTTGGTGTAAACTCTCCCCATGCGATTAAGCGTGATTTATTGATGGCGGGAGACATTGGGTATATCGCTGCATCTATCAAAAATATTCGAGATGCACGACCTGGTGATACGATCACTACTGTCGTTAATGGAGCTGACGAACCGTTGGATGGATATAAGCCAATGACACCGATGGTTTATTCTGGTTTGTATCCATCAGACAACTCTAAATATAATTATTTGCGCGAAGCTTTAGAAAAATTACAATTGAATGATGCTTCTCTGGAATTTGAGCCAGAAACTTCGCAAGCATTAGGGTTTGGTTTTCGAACGGGATTTTTGGGAATGCTTCATATGGATGTCATTCAAGAACGTTTGGAACGTGAATTCGATTTAGATTTGATCACCACAGCACCCGCTGTTACCTATCATGCTTATCTGAAGGATGGTGCTATGGTAGAAGTAGCCAACCCATCCGAATTACCAGATGCAGGTGAGATAGAGTCAATTGAAGAACCCTTTGTTCATGCCCAGATCATGGTGCCAAATGAATATGTTGGGGCAGTGATGGAATTGGCACAGCGTAAGCGAGGCGAATTCGATACAATGGACTATCTAGACGAAAATCGAGTTAACGTGAAGTATTTTTTGCCACTCTCAGAAGTGATTTTTGAATTTTTTGATACATTAAAGTCAACGACTCGAGGATATGCTTCCCTAGACTATGAATTAGCTGGTTATCGTAAGTCTGATTTGGTAAAGATCGATATCTTATTAAATGGGGATAAAGTAGATGCTTTGAGTTTCATTGTACATCGTGAGTTTGCGCAAGAAAGAGGGCGGTTAATTACGATTAAGTTAAAAGATTTGATACCTCGGCGAAACTTTGAAATTCCCGTGCAAGCTGCAATTGGTTCTAAAATTATTGCTCGTTCTACTATTAAAGCATACCGAAAAGATGTTACCTCTAAAATTCATACGGGTGACCCTGATCGACGGGCTAAGTTGTTAGATAAGCAGAAAAAAGGTAAGGCTCGTATGAAGTCAGTTGGAACGGTAGACGTACCACAAGAAGCTTTCATGGCGGTTTTGAAGACTGATGATGATGGACCTAAAAGTTAGGCTTATTGCTTGCGTGAAGCATCAGCAAAGATAATGCACATCTACTTGTAAATAAGCCTTTTGTACGATTAAATGATGTGTTATAATAATTTGGTTAATAAATCTGACTCTGTTCCCCAGATGGACCAGGGCTATAAGGAGAAACATTATGCAAGAAGGAATTCACCCAGAATACCGCGACGTTGTATTCGTTGATACCACTACTGGTGCACAGTTCTTAGAAGGTTCAACTGTTAAGACTGATGCAACTGTTGAATTTGAGGGGAAAACTTACCCAATGGTTCGTATCGAAACTTCATCAGACTCACACCCATTTTACACTGGTAAGGCTAAGTTTACTCAAGCCGATGGAGCTGTTGACAAGTTTAATAAGAAATATGGTCTTAAGAACTAATTAAGCCTATGATAACCCCGCTGTTACGGTATAAATACCGTGATAGCGGGGTTTTTCTTTGTTGAAAAATTGAAAATAATTCTAAAATGATAAGAAAATGTATTAAGTTTTCAAAAAGCAAAAGCAACAAGAAGCAATATATATAGCCGTTTAATATATACTAAAAACAAATTGTACAACAAAAAAGCAACATAAAGATATATGCTACTTGATTGATGAAACAGGGATATTTTGATTACTTAGAATGTATTTCTAGCTTTTTCTGCTTCTGTTTTTCTATGATTTTATAATAAGTGACCATATGCATTTTTAGTAATAGTGACGTTTGAATGTCCTAGTCGGGCAGATATATAATTTATATCAACTTATTTACTCAATAATATGGAAGCGTGAGTATGTCTTGTCTATGTGGAGAGATAATTTTGGCTCCTATGATGGAATTACGGACAAATTGTTCGATATAATACATCATAAAGGAGCTTTTTATTATGGTTATCAAATATTCAAATGACTTTAAAGAATCGATCGTAAGCTTGCATAAAGTTGGTCGTTCAGCTAATTCATTAGCAAAAGAATACAACGTTAGTGTTTCAACGGTTTCTAAATGGGTTAATCAAGCCGATCCTAACAATACGAAAGTATTGTCAGCAAATGAAAGGGCATTGATTAAAGAAAATAAACAACTAAAAGAAGAACTTGATATTTTAAAACGAGCAGCGGTGCTTATGGCGAAAAATTGATCATCAAAGGACGTATTCCTACCTTAAAAATTATTAATGACAATCTACAGGTTGGGCACCGCATTACTAAAATTTTGAACGTCCTCAGAATTCCACGATCGACTTATTATGGCTATATACATTGGAAGCCTGGTAAAACACTTCTTCGTCGCAATTTCATTAAGCAAAAGGTATTAGATGCATGGTTAAAATATCCTATGTATGGATACCCGCGATTAACAATTTTATTAAATCGTCAGTTAAAAATTAAAATTAGCCAGCGTATGGTTTATAAACAGATGTACGCTTTAAAAATTAGGTCTAGGATGACTAAACGAATTAATAAGCCTAAAACACATACTGAATATGATCAACGACCAAATCTAATTAAAGGATTACCTGATCAATCCAATATTCTTTTAACAGATATTACGTATATTCCCGTTAAAAATACTTGGGTTTATCTAGCTAGTATGTACAATCCCGTAACCCGGCGGGTTATTTCTTATAAAGTTGGAAGTCATATGACTAAGGAATTAGCAACCGACGTCATTAATCAAGTCGCAGTAAAGTCTGTTAAACCAAGCATTATTCATAGCGATATGGGGAGTCGGTATACAAGCGATTTATTTGAAAGTACTTTAACTCGTTTTGGGATTAAGCATTCTTATTCTCGTAAAGGACAACCTGGTGATAACGCAAGAATTGAGAGCTTTCACTCAATTTTGAAGCGTGAATACATTAATTTTCAAGAATTTAAGACAATTCATGAAGCAATAGCTGGCATTGATAGCTATATTCGCTGGTATAACAGTGATCGAATTTCCCTTGTAGCGTAGCTACAAATAAATCATATTAATATCCCGTTTAAAACGATAAGTATAGACGGGTTGTTTAGAATGGCATGGAAACATTAAAGGATGCACTTTTTTAGATAAATCACATACTTTACCAGTACGTTAAATAATTAAAACGTTTTTCAAAATTTATTCGTATTTTTATGTCCGAATTATTGACATAGGAGCCTTTATCACTACCAATAGCTTCTAATAATGATCGTAATTTTTTCCCGATGGCCCTCGTGCCATTTGTTTCACCAAAGATATGTTCATCCAATAGTGAACATTCATTTATATATCTACTTAATTGTTTGAAAAATTTATCAGACATTTCTATTTTTCTGATAGATGACTTTGTTTTTGGATCTGAATATGCAAATGGTCTATGAGCAGATTTGCTTTTATAGATGGACTCCTAACTGTTGTTTTAGCATAGTCATTTAAAAATCGTTGAAATACATTTTTGTCATTTCTTCTACGGTATAAACACTTAATCTTTCGTGAACGATTTTCTGAGCCGTATAGTGAGAAATTAATGTTTGTCTGTCCACACCCGAAATTTCGTATTTTTCCATCCAGTTATCGAAATAGTCAATAAATAGAGAAGAACGATAGCCATTCAATTCATTGTTATTGTGTGATGACTTAAAATTAATTTCAAATATTTCTGCTTCTTTTTTTGTTTGTCTTAACATATAACATGTTTTTTCACACGAATTAAATGTGCTATACTGAGCAAGTAGTTATTGTATGAATTTTTTAGGAGAAAAATGATATGAAAATGAGTAAGTATATCCTATTAGGAACAACTATTTTAGGGTTAACGAATCCTCTAGTAGCTTTATCTGATGAAAATAGTTCAAAAAATACAGGTAATCTAACTAAGAATGAGGAAAATAAATTAAATGACTTATTTGTTATCGATAAGGTAAATGCAGATGAACCCATTGACTCTTGGATGCCTGATAAAAATCTTCAAAAAATTATATCAGACAAATTACATACAACACCTGATAAATTAACTCCAAGTATGCTAAGTGCATGGGGGCAATTAGCAGATACACCGACAGTGGCTGATTTATCAAATTCCAATATTGAAAATATAGATGGCTTACAATATTTATTTACTAATCAAGGGCCAACTAAACTAATTTTAAGTCATAATAATATTTCTGATATTTCTCCTTTAAAAAAATCAACATTTTGGGATCAAATAGATTTATCTGATAATAATATTTCTGATATTTCTCCTTTAATGCCAAGTAATAATGATTTGCGGTATTATGATTATTTGGCATTAAATGATAATCCTATAACAGATGAAACAATGAATGTATTTAAAAATAAAACGTTTAATAGATTAAGTCATTTAGGCCTATCTGGTACTGAGATAACAAATTTAGATGCATTAGAGGATATAAAAATAACTTCTAATGGACGCCGGTTAGCAACGATAGACCTAGATGATAATCATAACATTGGAGATAACTTTGACCATATTTTGGTAAACCTACATAATATTGGTTCGTGGCAGATATCGATGAATAATGATAATATCAATGATATTGAAGGTATCCAAAAACTAAATCCATCAAGAATTGGTGGTGGTTCCAAATTACAATTAAATGAAAATCATATTATTACATTAGAACCGTTGCGAGAACATGCCCCATATTTTGCTGACTTTGAATTTAATAATGAAACAAAAATATTACCTAAAAAAGAATTAACTAAAAATTCTTTTTCTCAGGATAGTTTAATTTATGATTTAGATAGTTATGTCGAAGTTCATAATGGAAGTTTAAGCAACGCATCAGGTATTTGGCATAAGCAAAATCATCAAATGTTTTGGAGCGACATTAAGCCTAATACGACCAATTTAATAAGTTGTTGGCAAGAAATAGTTCCTGAACTGGGAATTAACAATGATACTCCATTTAATGGTAAAATTATACAACCAATTATTTATAAAATAAAAGCAGCTAAGGTAACTGCAAAGTATATTGATGAATCAGGTAAAGAAATTGCCAAATCAGAAGTGAAAAGTGGAAACATTGAAGATACCTACAAAACTGAACAGAAAGATATTGAAGGATATACTTTCAAGGAAGTTCAGGGTAACGAATCAGGCAAGTTTACAGATAAAGCCCAAACGGTAACTTATGTATATACGAAGGATCCGGTTAAAGGAGCAGATGTAACAGCTAAGTATGTTGATGAATCAGGCAAAGAAATTGCCCAGTCAGAAGTAAAAAGTGGAAACATTGGGGATAAGTACACAACTGAAAAGAAAGACATCAAAGGATACACTTTCAAAGAAGTCGAGGGAAGTATCACGGGAACATTGAGTGATAAAGCTCAAACTGTGACCTATATCTATGTCAAGAATGATGATTCAGAAAACCAAACTGATCCTAGTGAACCAGCTAAGCCAGATACACCAGATAATTCTGGAGATACTGATAATCCAGTAAATAACAATGAATCAAATGATGCTGATAAGACTACAGATAGTAATTCAACAATTAAAAATGTTGTAAATGACGTAGTTGAAGGAGCACAAACGTTGTTACCTAAGACGGCAGCAGAGAAGTTAACTCTTACCGGAGTTTTGATCGCGGTAGTGGTTTCACTAGCTGGAATAATTATTTTGAATAAACGTAAATAGAATAAATTAAAAGCCTACTGACTAGATTTCTAGTTGGTAGGCTTTTTTGTTTTGGTTTATAGTAGAATACTAATTTGCACCAGTATCGGCTTATGTATTGGTATTAAAGCGTTTATTACGTTTAATAAGAAATATGGTCTTAAGAACTAATTAAGCCTATGATAATCCCGCTGTTACGGTATAAACGCCTTGATAGCTGGGTTTTGTTTTGTTTAAATAGTGAAAATATTGTAAAAAAATGTGGTAAAAATTTCAACGTTTTCTAAATTGTCATGCACGTTTAATGCAAGTGTTTTAGCCATTTTTATATCTCCAATAATAATTTTTGCACGTTATTTGCACGATAGTATTGAATTATTATTTATCAAAAATATTTATTGTTTTTTCTGATTCGATCTTTCTATGTGAATCTAGTAAGTGACTATAAACATTTTGTGTTATCGTAACATTAGAATGACCTAGACGAGCTGAAGTATAGTTAATATCTATGCCATTACTAATTAAGACAGAAGCATGAGTATGTCTTAGCCCATGTGGTGAAATTATTTTTGATGATCCAATCGCTTCTAATAATGATTGTAATTGTTTACTAATTATTTTTGTATCTGTTGACTCTCCAAAAATATGTTCATCTAATTGTGAGCATTCTTGCTTATACTGATCTAACTGATTAAACCATTTATGGGGCATTTCAATTTGACGTACAGATGAACTCGTTTTAGGTTTAACTAATTCAAAAGGACGATGAGCAGTTTTAGATTTCGTAACGTTTATTAATTTATTATGCTCATCCATATCATTTAGAGTTACTGACAATGTTTCACTTATGCGCATATCAGATAGGGCTCCTTTATGATGTATTATATCGAACAATTTGTCCGTAATTCCATCATAGGAACCAAGGGATGATGTGGGATGGACAGTATGAACTAAAAGAGAAGCTGAAAAATAATGAAAAAGAATTGAATGGGTATAACCTATTAAAAGGAGTGCTATATCAACAAGAAATAGATTTTCATAAAGAAGATATTGACTGGATTTCTTACGATGAACTTAATTCAAAATTTAGAACTAAAGGTATAGAGGCCGTAGGATTAAAAAAACAAATTGATTCATTAAAAAAAGGCAGATTGTAAAATTAATCCGAACACCTAGATAAAAAAATACCCATAGTAAATGTAGAATGGTTGTAACGACACAAACCATGAAAGGAAACATTTACTATGAGTACATCTACTTTATCACAATTTTAGCGTGGAGCCATAGATCAGTTGTTAAAAGATGGCCATTCTCAAAATTCAATCGCTAAGAAACTTAATTGTTCTAAATCTACAATTAGTTATGAATTACACCGAATGAATAAATATGACCCTATTTTGGTTCAAAGGGATGCTAATTATAAACGCACTATGTGCGGCCGAAAAACAGCACTCACCCCCAAATACGCCATAATTATTAGTAATCATCTTCGATTGACTTGGTCTTCTGAACAGATCGCTATACATTTCAATCTATGTACTAAATCAATTTATAATTGGATTTATCGTGAAATTATCGATTTTAGTTCAGAATTATTACCTGATAAGGCTCGACGACGTAAACGTAAGCATGAAAAACGTGGAACCTTTAAGATTGAGGATACAATATACAATTGATCAAAGACCAGATAAAGTTAATAAGAGAAATGAATTTGGGCACTGGGAGATAGATACTATTCTGTCATCTCGTGGTCAATCAAAACAATGTCTAGCTACCTTTGTGGAACGACGTAGTAGATTTATTTGGGCAATTAAAATTTCAGATCGTACCAAGAAGTCTATGAATAAAGTTTTTTCAACCTTTATGAATCAATTTAGTTCAAGTGTTAAATTTATTACGGTTGATCATGGGAAAGAATTTTCAGGCTATCAAGAGTTGAATAAAAACTACAATTTACCTGTATATTTTTGCCATCCTTATTCCCCATGGGCACGAGGATCAAATGAATACTTTAATCGAAAATTGCGTTGGTTTTTTCCTAAAAAAACTAATTTTAATCTTGTATCCTAGGACGAAATATTTGAAGCACTTGAATTAATTAATAATAGGCCATTAAAAATATTGAGCGGAAATACTGCTATGTCTACATTTAGGAAATATTTTGATAGGTATTCGGATTAAAGTTGCAATCTGCCAAATATAAATAGGTATAAGTGGGTGAACGTGTTATGCTTACACCAACGTCGGATGAGGTGTGCTTTATCGCAAGTATGGCATATCGAAATAATTCATCTGGCGTGGCCATTATAATTGTTCTAGACACGAGCGATAACTTTGGTTGTCACTTTTTTGTTTATTTGATAATTAGGTTTATGTAAGTATAAGTGTTATGCTTGCGTTGACGTCGGATAGCATCTTATTCCCTTAAAAAGCACTCTCTTTTTAAAAAGATTCCGGCGTCAACGGACAGCCGTCCATAATGGAAAGCAATGACTTAGGTTGTTGCTTTTTGTTTGTAATTTAAGTGGCATGTCAACATTTTAATGAGTTTTACATTATAAAATGATTGCGCTTTCATAAAAATCAATGTTATTCTATGAATAAGTTATCAATGAGTGACTTATATATCTACTTTATTGCCATATTATATATTGCTCCTGTGTCAATAAATGGTACAGAAATAGTTAAACGGTTGTCCGTATTCTATTGTGATTGTACCAATACATATAATTTTCAAAATTAAATCATCATAACTTTGGAATTTAGTTAGGTAAACAAACTCACGTTTGAAAATTGAATGAAAGGCCTCAATTGGTCCATTGTCATAAGGATGACCTTTGAGAGAATACGAGTGTTGTATTTTAACTTTTTTGAGTAATTGTTCAAATTGGTTACTGGTATATTGACTTCCCATATCAGAATGAATAAATTGTGACCTTTTATGATGTGATAATGCCATTTTCAATGTATCTGTTACTAAATTACTAGTCATCTGATTTGCTACTTTATAGGCAATAATTTTATGATTACTTTCACTATAAACACTACTTAAATAAACCCAATGACCTGGATATTCCTCTATATAAGTAATATCAGTTCGCCAGATTGACGCATTTTTATCACAATGTTTTATTAAATTTGGTCGCTGATCATAATCAACATGCGTTCCAGTTTTTTTAAATCGGCGACACATAAGAGAACGAATATTAAATTGATGCATTAAACGAATTATACGAGACGTACCAATTCTAATCACAAATGACCGTAAGGCCATTTGTAAACATGGACGTCCATAGACTTTATAATTATCACGCCATATATTTAGCATTATTTTACCAATATGTTGATCATCTTGTTCACGTCGTGAAGGATGATGATTTATCCAATTATAATAAGTTTGTCGTGGAATTCTTAATTTATTTAAAATCATTGTTAAGCGGTATCCTCGTTGACATAACTTTTCTATAAGCACTAACCCATTTTAAGTTTTATCTCTTTCCGAGTAATCCCGCCGCTAATTTTAAAATTTCATTTTCCTCTTTTAATCTTTTATTTTATTTAATTAGGTCTTTAATTTCAGTCAGATTAGTTTGTTTCCCGTTTGATAACTTGATGGGTTCAATTGATTTAACCTATTTTGAAATAGAACCAGTCGTTACACCGTATTCACGAGATAAAGAAGCCATCGATCGATGGCCTTCTAAATATAATTTTACTATTCGTTCTTTAAAATCAGTTGAATAACGTTTACTTGAATTATTTTTCATAACAATAGCTCCTGTTCTGATTAAATTATCGTACAAGCATTTTCTCTTTTCTTGTACCATTTATCAGTATAGGAGCAGTTAAATAATTAAAAATTTTTTCAAAATTCATTCATATTTTTATGTTCGAATTCTTGACATAAGATTCATTTAATATGTTATTATTTAATCGTACAAAGTTATCTTCAATATGGGAGAAATATATAATGAAATTATGGAAACACGTATTAGCTAGTACTACAATTCTTATAATGATAGTACCAACATCTGCGTTTGCCGATGTTCGATTGGATGTAAATAATAATATTTATAACAATCGTAATAAAATTGATAGTACTAATCAACAGATTGATGGTCTTGGTATAGTATCAAATTACTATATTAACAATAAATTAGTTAAATCACCTATTAATATAAATGGGCTTGGACATATAATTACTAAGGACAATATGGATGACGGCTCCTATGTCAATAATTCGGACATAAAAATACGAATAAATTTTGAAAAACGTTTTAATTATTTAACGTACTGGTAAAGTATGTGATTTATCTAAAAAAGTGCATCCTTTAATGTTTCCATGCCATTCTAAACAACCCGTCTATACTTATCGTTTTAAACGGGATATTAATATGATTTATTTGTAGCTACGCTACAAGGGAAATTCGATCACTGTTATACCAGCGAATATAGCTATCAATGCCAGCTATTGCTTCATGAATTGTCTTAAATTCTTGAAAATTAATGTATTCACGCTTCAAAATTGAGTGAAAGCTCTCAATTCTTGCGTTATCACCAGGTTGTCCTTTACGAGAATAAGAATGCTTAATCCCAAAACGAGTTAAAGTACTTTCAAATAAATCGCTTGTATACTGACTCCCCATATCGCTATGAATAATGCTTGGTTTAACAGACTTTACTGCGACTTGATTAATGACGTCGGTTGCTAATTCCTTAGTCATATGACTTCCAACTTTATAAGAAATAACCCGCCGGGTTACGGGATTGTACATACTAGCTAGATAAACCCAAGTATTTTTAACGGGAATATACGTAATATCTGTTAAAAGAATATTGGATTGATCAGGTAATCCTTTAATTAGATTTGGTCGTTGATCATATTCAGTATGTGTTTTAGGCTTATTAATTCGTTTAGTCATCCTAGACCTAATTTTTAAAGCGTACATCTGTTTATAAACCATACGCTGGCTAATTTTAATTTTTAACTGACGATTTAATAAAATTGTTAATCGCGGGTATCCATACATAGGATATTTTAACCATGCATCTAATACCTTTTGCTTAATGAAATTGCGACGAAGAAGTGTTTTACCAGGCTTCCAATGTATATAGCCATAATAAGTCGATCGTGGAATTCTGAGGACGTTCAAAATTTTAGTAATGCGGTGCCCAACCTGTAGATTGTCATTAATAATTTTTAAGGTAGGAATACGTCCTTTGATGATCAATTTTTCGCCATAAGCACCGCTGCTCGTTTTAAAATATCAAGTTCTTCTTTTAGTTGTTTATTTTCTTTAATCAATGCCCTTTCATTTGCTGACAATACTTTCGTATTGTTAGGATCGGCTTGATTAACCCATTTAGAAACCGTTGAAACACTAACGTTGTATTCTTTTGCTAATGAATTAGCTGAACGACCAACTTTATGCAAGCTTACGATCGATTCTTTAAAGTCATTTGAATATTTGATAACCATAATAAAAAGCTCCTTTATGATGTATTATATCGAACAATTTGTCCGTAATTCCATCATAGGAGCCGACTTTGACTTAAGTGATAAAGAATATCTATTAACTATATTAGATGATCCTCAATCGTTTTTGGAAAATGATGGTAATAAAACGGTTTATGATTTAATGATATCTGAAGGTGAGGATTCCGATGAGACAGTGGAGTCGTTAAGTTCTAAGAATTCTTTTCAAGCTATGATATTAAAATTTTTGGCGAATTTTAAAACACATGGTATGAGTGCTGAAGAAATCAAAAAAGAGTATGACAGTAAATATAAACAAGATATCCATGATTATGATTCTGAACTGGGGGATCAAGCTGATCAGATATTTGATTCTGAAGATGAAGGCATTTTAAAAATGATGGCTGATTCTATGATTCCTCAATATACAAGAGTTTTAGGATTATCAGAAGAGATGTTTTGTAATATTAGTCCTGAAGAAACTAAAATAAAAGATGAATATTTTTTAAATTCAAAAGTTAAGGATATTGTTAACTTTGTCGACGATAACGGAAATAAGCTTATTGATGTTAGTGTTATTGTAGCTTCCACCGATGATACTGGTGCTATACCATTTGCCTTTGTAGATAACGATTTACTAGGTGCGGATGTTACAGTTAAATATGTTGATGAAAATGGTAAAGAAATTGCCCAGTCAGAAGTAAAAAGTGGAAACATTGGGGATAAGTACACAACTGAAAAGAAAGACATCAAAGGATACACTTTCAAAGAAGTAAAAGGAAGTGAGTCAGGTGAATTCACAGATAAGAGCCAGACGGTGACGTATGTTTATACCAAAAATCCAATTAAAGCAGCTGATGTAAAGGCCGAGTATGTTGATGAAAATGGTAAAGAAATTGCCCAGTCAGAAGTAAAAAGTGGAAACATTGGGGATAAGTACACAACTGAAAAGAAAGACATCAAAGGATACACTTTCAAAGAAGTAAGAGGAAGTGAGTCAGGTGAATTCACAGATAAGAGCCAGACGGTGACGTATGTTTATACCAAAAATCCAATTAAAGCAGCTGATGTAAAGGCCGAGTATGTTGATGAAAATGGTAAAGAAATTGCCCAGTCAGAAGTAAAAAGTGGAAACATTGGGGATAAGTACACAACTGAAAAGAAAGACATCAAAGGATACACTTTCAAAAAAGTCAAGGGAAGTATCACGGGAACATTGAGTGATAAAGCTCAAACTGTAACCTATATCTATGCCAAGAATGATGATTCAGAAAACCAAACTGATCCTAGTGAACCAGCTAAGCCAGATACACCAGATAATTCTGGAGATACTGATAATCCAGTAAATAACAATGACTCAAATAATGCTGATAAGACTACAGATAGTAATTCAACAATTAAAAATGTTGTAAATAACGTAGTTGAAGGAGCACAAACGTTGTTACCTAAGACGGCAGCAGATAAGTTAACTCTTACCGGAGTTTTGATCGCGGTAGTGGTTTCACTAGCTGGAATAATTATTTTGAATAAACGTAAATAGAATAAATTAAAAGCCTACTGACTAGATTTCTAGTTGGTAGGCTTTTTTGTTTTGGTTTATAGTAGAATACTAATTTGCACCAGTATCGGCTTATGTATTGGTATTAAAGCGTTTATTACGTTTAATAAGAAATATGGTCTTAAGAATAAATTAAGACTATGATAATCCTTATATACTGGTCAATATGTTGGTGTATCAGGTTTTTTATTTATAAAAAACGGTTGTGATGATATATGATAAGCTATTGTTATATGTGAAATTTTGGCACCTTTTAGGCACTTTGGGGTACTAATTTGAAAAATAGACACCTTTTGGGCACCATTAAAAAAATATCTAGACACATTTTCAAAAATTAATTAGGCACTGGATACCTCGTTATTATTGGCCTAAGATATCTAACGTTTTTCCGGCCTCTAAATTTATTTTACTACTTAAAAGATGAGTATAAACATTTTGAGTTACGGATATACTTGAGTGTCCTAGACGAGCAGAAACATATTTTATGTCGACATCATGGTTGATTAAAGTAGAAGCATGAGTGTGCCGTAGCCCGTTTGGTGAAATTAACAACATGGTAGAGATAAATAAGTTATAAAAAGTAAGCCGCAATATCTTGTCTTTTAGTTTGGATTAAATTTATAATTAGTTGTTGTTACTTCAATATATAACGGTTCTTTATTTTTTATCTATCTTTATTTCTTATCCAATAATAGTAAAAGCATTGAGGAAAACATTCATGAAGTATCAAATGTCAAAATTGTAGACTAACAATCAGGTTAATAATGCTGATGCTCTTGAATTGTCTAAGTACGAGATTGATTTATATAAAAGTAATTTATCTGATTGGCAGGCCGAGCTGAATGAGTTTCGAAATAAAAATGTATTAAAATAGAGTGGTGATTGCATCTGATTCTTTTGAAAATGTAGAAATTGGAGATAAGTTATAGAATGGTGATGAAATTCATAAATTAAAAGGATTTACATTAGATAACTTAAAATTAACTGATTTTCTTGTTTCAGGTAAAGTAAACATTGGTGATATAGTTAAAAATTTTAGAAAAATAAGCGTTTATTCAAATTGGCTAAGTTCTTTTATTATGCCCAAAACGCGCTTAAGCTTTAAAAAGGTGCAGTAAATTTATGGTTACAAGTATTAATGATGTGTAATTGTTAATTTATCCCAATCTCAACGGGTTAGAAAAGTAATATATTAAAAAGAAGATAGATGATTATCGGCTGTTAGGTTAGCTAATAATTTTAAGATGTAATCTAAATATTAGTTCTAGGAGCGGAAACCTGTTTATTAAATTGATTTACTAGTCAATTTATTGTGAGTAGTAGTTTTTGCTTAAATCATTATTTATTCCCAGTGAGATAGTGTAATATGAATGTTGGGGGATATATGGGTAAATAAACTTGAAATCAACTGGATTTTGTCAGTTACAACTTGTTTATGTGTACAAAAAAATTTTAACCTGATTAAGTACAAACATTTGTAGAATGATAAATTTTTACTGTGTTAAGCTCGTATGAAATAGAAAATGAAAAAATTAGATTTTGCGTTAATGATGCTAGTTATTACAACTGTAGTTTTAAATATGTTTGTTAATACAGATCGACTGATGTTGATCGCGTATTCATTAGTATTTGCTTGGGGAGCATGGCGTTATAAGACAGAAGGTTATACCGCTTACATGGTGGCAGCATTTCTTGCGTTCATAACAGTCATTTTCACAGCTTTTGGAATGGTTAATATATAATAACTAGATTGAATGAAATTGAATTGCATATCTACTAATTGAATGATCTAAAAATAGTTTGATTAAATTAAAATTAAAAACACAACTCTTTTATTGCCATTGTTATAATTTAAGTATAAATACAATGTATGGACGATAGTCAATAAAGTAGACAGAATAAGTATAAAAAAATTAGTTATTTAGAAAATATTCGGATTCTTTTTCATTTGGCGTCAACATATTTAATGCACTATGAGGCCGTTGTGAATTATAACTACCTTCAATATATTCAAAATAAGCTAGTTTAACTGATTCAATATTAGTAAATTTTTTTCGATTAAGTTTTTCTTTTTTCATATATTTAAAGAATGATTCTGTCACGGCGTTATCCCAAGGATAACCTGGCTTAGACCATGAATGAACTAGATTGTATTGATCCAATAATCGATGGTATTTAGTTGCTGTAAATTGAGATCCTTGGTCTGTATGAATTAAAACATGGTTATTTGGTTTTTTTATCGTATACGCAGTTTCTAAAGTTTTGATTGCTAGATTGGTATTTATATGGGCACTTACGTGCCAGGCAATAACTTTGCGAGAAAATAAATCTAAAACTATACATAAATAAACCGATCGATTATTACCGATTGGAATATAAGTGAAATCGCTAGTCCAAGCCTGATTAGGTGCCGGAGGGTTAAATGATTGATTTAATTTATTTTGATATAAAACATAGTTATTATGTTGAGCTGTTAAAATTGTGTCCGAATCAATGCGAACCTGAGAGTATTGTTTAATCCAACGGGTTATAGAAGATACGTCAATGCCATATTCTTTAGCCAAATAATTTTGAGATTTTCCAGATTCATGAAGTTTGACGATTTGTTTTTTAAATTGTTCATCAAAATTTCGAGGCTTTTTTCTTGAAGTTGTCATTTTAAAATCCTTTCTTAAATGAGTGTCTATTTATATGGATAGTGTACATTAAAAACTGTCCACTTTAATAACATACATCCATAATCAGTCAAAAGATTCATAGAGAGGGGTTACGAGGGGAGTTATTTGGACACTAATCATAGGAGCCATTATTGGAGCAATGTGTGGTGCTTTGACTATGACATCCAGGGGGGTGGATTGCTAATATTTTAGCTGGTTTATTTGGATCGTTACTGGGTACATGGGGACAACAATTAGCAGGGATCACATTAATTCCATCCATTATTGGATCCGCTTTAGTTGTAATAATTGTAACGGCAATCTTTGGACGTTTTAAAAATAAAACTTATATTTTAATCTGAATTTGAGGACAACTATTACAATTAGTTGTCTTTTTTATTGTTAGTAAATGATCAAATTTGGCGTCAATTGGATATGATTTATATCTGTAGAAAAAATAATTTTTATTGTAATATATGCAGCCGCCACTAGATTTGATTGATTTTTTGTAATATGAAAAGGATCACTAAATTTTTAGTGTAAATATCACTTGATAAGAGCAGAAAAACAGATTGAATACAGTTTAACCGGATAAAGTTGCGTTTTATTAGGATAGATGTTAATATATATATATTGGTGCTGATAAGCACCTAACAAAAATTTATAAATTTGTGAGATCACTAGTTTTTACTATAAAATGATCCTTTTAGAAAAGTTCTAAATAATTTTATAAATATGTATTTGTAGCATAAATGGTAATGCAATTAACTCTTTATTTCCATACAGCGAGATGTTAAGATTCTGATTTAGTAAGATATGAGCTCGAAACTCGTCAGATACATTTGTTAAAAAATTAAGGTAGAAAATATTTTACCGATAAAAAATATGCTAACGTTGAGTTAGCATATTTTTTTGTCTCTCATTAAATCCAAGCAAAGAGGAGACTATCTGCATGCTAAATACAATTATTCATATTGATGAAAACTTTAAATGGTCTACTGTCAATTCAAATCTTTACCACTTACTAGAATGGATGAAAGATTATGAAGAGGTAGGAAGCGTTGAATTATTAATTAATGGTGAAGCGGTTGAGATGGTAAAAGATGTTTCACCAATCAATTTACAAAAGCTTGTTACATTGGGAGTTGATGTGATGGTTTGTGAAAACTCACTGCAGCAAAGAAACATTTCATTAAGTGAGCTTCAAGATTCTGTAAAGATAGTACCATCGGGCGTTGTAGAACTTACTTTGCAGCAGCGAGCTGGATATAGTTATATAAAACCGTAAGTATGAAGTACGATTTAAAGAAGGAAAATATTTTCAAGGCAACGCGTAAACCGGCGGCTTTATTACGGCCAAGTGTGAAAGTATTAAGCTTGATAGGTCAAGGCGACCCAAACCAACCAGGATTTGCTGTTGATGTAAAGGCCTTGTATGCTGCCGCTTACGCCGTAAAAATGAAATATAAACAGAGTAAACATGGTAATGAGTATGATGATTATGTTGTCCCCCCACTACAAGGTTATTGGAGTATTTCAAAACAGGCACAGCAAAAAAGTCAATGGAGTAAAAGTGATTTAATCTATCGACTAGAACTTCAAGTTCCTGATTTTGTTTCAGATACTTTCATCAATGATCAATTAGATGATGTAAAAGAAAATAAAAGTGATATTCCCCGCTTAAATGATGTGAAATTGCATGTAGTGGATTCGGTACCAGTGGTACATGTTATGCATGTGGGTTCATATGATGATGAGCACACATCATTTCAAATAATACAAGATTATTTAGATCTAAATGATTTGATTAGAACTAGTAAGAATCATCGAGAAATTTATTTAAGTGATGCTCGAAGGACAGCACCAGATAAATTAAAAACCATTCTAGAAGTAGCTGTTCAAAAGAAAGTATAAAATGAAAGATTTAATAAATTTTATAGATGAAATTAGATTGGCTGCTATGTTTATATTTTAAAGGAGTAGGTCATGCCTAAA
Organism: Weissella coleopterorum; assembly: GCF_011304355.1. Classification (NCBI taxonomy): domain Bacteria; kingdom Bacillati; phylum Bacillota; class Bacilli; order Lactobacillales; family Lactobacillaceae; genus Weissella; species Weissella coleopterorum. The sequence goes on from NZ_CP049888.1 coordinate 713,563, forward strand.
AAAATGCTAGTTTTAATTGATTTTCAAAATGATTTCATTAACGGTTCTCTGGGGACTCCAGAAGCACAAAGTATTATTCCCGCGGTTTTACAAAAATTGAGTGAATATTCTGAAAATGAACGCGTAGCCACCATGGATACGCATGATCAAAATTACTTATTAACGCAGGAAGGGCTGAAACTTCCAATCATACATACGCAATTTGAAACGAAGGGATGGGAAATATATTCTGATGCTCAAGTGGGGTTTAAACACATTATTTATAAAAACACTTTCGGTTCGGTGGAATTGGCTCAATTATTAATAGATGAACGGGTAGATGAAGTTGAATTAATTGGGTTAGATTCTGATATTTGTGTTATTTCAAATGCAGCATTAATTAGAAGCATGGCACCTGAAGTTAAAATTATAGTCAGTGCGCAAGCAACTGCAGGAACGACCCCGGAAAATCACATAAATGCTCTGGAAGTGTTGAAAACTTTGCAAATAGAAGTCACCGATTAATGTCACAAAAGTTACATTTTTAGATTGATAAATTAATTGAGCATTTCATCTGTATTTTATATAATTAGAATGTAAAATTTAATTTAGGAGAAAATAACATGGATTTTAATGATATTAAGGAAAAAGCACAAGATGTTATGAAAGATGTTGATATGAAGGACGTGCAAGAACAAGCAGGGCAATTCATGGAAGACAACAAAGAAAACCTTGAGGGCGCTGTTGATAAGGTTAAGGGGCTCTTTGGAAAGAATTAAGTATTAAAAAAACACATATCATAATTTGATTTGTGTTTTTTGTTTCCATTAAAATTGAATTATAAGGCGATCTAAATGTGCTTTTATTAAAAATAAATAATAATATCTACTTCAAAATGAATGTGCCTTCATTTTAAATGCATTTCTGTTATTCTATAAATAATGAAATATAACTTATTGTAAATCAAAGGAGGCGATAATATGTTTAATTTATATGCAAACCGTATGCGCGCATTATTGGGTACTACCGCTTTAGTTGCAGGCTTATTCATAGCTCCAGTTTTTGTTAATGCTGCACCTCTAGGTTCAGCGAGTGGGTCAACTACGTTAAGCTTAACTAGTGATCCAACTGCAATTACCTTGGATAGCGTTCCTAGTTTCGATTGGGGAAGCCTAACAACCAAGGAGGCTGTTTCTGAGCATGGAACACCGGGAGCGCCTGCGCTTCAAGTTACAGATAGTCGCGGAACTGACACCGGGTATCAAGTTACAGCTAAGGCATCAGACATGAAAGCAGGGGCAGTCAACTTACCGATTGTTTCGATGACTTTAGATACTGTCGTTAACGATGCCTCCTTAACTAGAGCAACTAATGCGGATATTAAATCAGGTGAGGCATTAGTCTTGTCTGGAAATGCTAACACTAACGGAACTAAGCAAACGCAAAGTACCAATGGAAAAATTAAAATTATGAATAATGCTAAAGTTGGAACATATACTGGAACTATTGTATATATCATTCAGGATGGAGCATTAAGATAAAATACTTTTTAGGTGAAGACCTGCTTCACATCTAATTAGATCAAATCAAAGCAGGCCGAAGGGCCTGCTTTTTACATAGGTAGGTACTAAATTATGGATATGAAAAAATATTATTTGCGATTGTGACATTTTTAGTAATCGGTGGCGCTGGTGAAATTTCAGTCCATGCGAACGACGATAATCCACAGGCTGAATTTACCATAGATGGTCAATCAAATGAATTTCAAACCAATAAAGCTTCAAATTATGATTTAAAGATGCAGCCGGGTGATGAAACGACTTTAAATTTGACAATTCAAACTCTTTCAGATGAAAAGGCAGCATATCGAATCGCGGTTAATCCGGTTCAAACTTCTGATAATGTTATTATTGAATACGGGAAACGTGGTAACTCAAAGGGTGTGGGTGCTGATCCAAACATTCAAATTCGCCAAATTACTGAACTCAGTGATACTAAAGTTAGCGTCCCAGGGCATCAAAATAAAGCTTTTTCAGTCAAAATTAAAATGCCTCAAAAAAATATAACGGTATAGTTGCGGGTGGGATTCGTGTTGAAAAAATAACCGAAAATAGTAAAAAAGGAATTACTAATAAATTTACCTTCGTCAAAGGACTAGTTATTCAACAAAATGATCAGGTTGTTAAGCCCGACTTAGTGGTTAAATCAATCAAAGCCGGTCAATATCAATACTTGCCTGGTATCATTGTGAAAATGAGTAATCCAACAAACATTAATATAACGGAGTTAGAAATTGACACAAAGATTGTGAATGATAAAACAGACAAGGTGTTAAGTAAGAAAAAAATCGATCAAGGTTCGGTTGCTCCAAATTCTCAATTTAATTATGTAATTCGTCATGATGGTAAAATTCCGGCAGGTAAGTATCCTTTTAAAGAAATAGCAAAGGATAAATATGGAAACCGGTGGTATTGGTATCAGGATTTTGAAGTTAAGGAAGCAATAAAAAAACAAAATGATTTTAATATTAAAGCCTATAATCCTTGGCTTATAATTCTACTTGGGATAATTATTCTAATACTAATTATGGCGCTTATATGGCTATATATTTTGCTAAAGCGAAAGAAGGAGCAGGAAGATGCGAAATAATTTCAGAATAATTTTGATTATTTTAGGGGTATGTTTTGGAACAACTCTTTTGGATAATCATAAAATTGAAGCAAGTATTACTAACAATAATAATGTTTATCATATTACAACCGTAACAGATTTAGTTAACTTAATTGGGGCGGGGGATGCCGGCGGCTATTGGAGTCTTACCAATCCAGCACCTAGTTCTTTATCAATATCAGTTGATAAAGATATTACAATTTCAAATATGAGTAATTTAGTTAATAGTAAAATTACTAACTTAGATATTAATTTTAATAATCATATTTATTATGTAAAAAATAGACTTAATTCAGTCTTTGTTATGTCGCAGTTACAACCAAATCGAAATGTTACGTTGCATAATATTCAATCTTCGAGCGCCTATACTAATGCAACCGACGGAGCTGCTACTGTACCGGACCCTACGAATGAATCAGGCACAACCAGCGGTTATTTATTATCATATTATTCATTGTTTCGAGGAGATTGGGCGGGGGTACCCATTAGTTGTCCTGGTAGTCTGACGTATGATAATGTCAGTATTAATTATCCAAATTTGTCAGATGCGGGAACTCAAATGTTCTCAGCTTATTATGTTCCATTACGGTTTACCGGGCAAAATAATTTTAATATTAAAGGGGTAACAGGCCAAGAGTTTGCTGAGATTTCGGATCTCACCGTAGTGAATGGTAAAACCGTTATGACGTGGGGTAGCGGTGGTGGTTTAGATGGTATGTTTAGTATTTCTTACTCGGGGCGAAATACTTCAAATACCACAGTGAATCGCGATGCAACTTGGGAAGTTAATAATAATGCCAAAAAAATATGTTTTTTATGGCCGTGGTTCAATCACGATAACAGTTAATATTACAAATAATGGAACCATGAATTGGAATAATTTGGGGTATTTAAGTACTGATGGTTCGGCAGCTAATAATGCAGTGTGGGGAGGATCGATCTTACCAACTACCACCAATATTAATTTCGGATCTGATGCTACAACGAACTTTATTTCAAATATTTCAGCATTGAATCCGCAAGCGATGAGTAAACTCACTTTGACAGCACAAAGTGGCAGCCAAACAATAATAAAAACTAATAATACGACTACGAACGTGAATCAACGCTTGATTAATGGTACAGCTGTTAGTGGATCAAAAATTAATCTAAATGCAGTAAAGTTGTTTTCGATGCAAGCCCAAAAACTACCACCGATTAAATCAAATATATTGACATTTGATTTGAGGGCTACTGCTCCATTAACGATTAAGGTATTTCAGAATAATATATTAAATAGTTTATTTGTTGCTGAACTTGGAAGTATCGCTGGTGATTGGCAAACAAATGATCAATTGAATCCCAAAATTAGTGGTAACACGCATCAAAGTGTATTACAGAATGCAACCAGAGTCGATATTCAACCTGGTGAAATTATAAATACTAATCAAGTTAAGGCATCTAGTTGGATCTATCAACTTGCGGACAGTATTTTCCCAAATGATAAAAGTAAAGTTTGGTTACCACGAAATGGTGCATCGGATAATCAACAAACATTTTCAGTTTTTGATTCCAGAAAACAGCAAAATAACTTTACACTTCAAGCATCAGTAACTGGTGATTTAGATCATCAGTATGGATTTAAAAAGAATGGCAGTACTTCGCCAATTATTTTAGGCGCCAGTTCACAGAATATTTTGCAAGGCAGTGATTTTAATGTAGGTGTTAACGGTGATCCTAATACAGCAGGAACATTAACTTATAACACAGATGCATCACACGGTCTATTAGTCCAGAGTTCAAAAAGTGATAAAGCTGGAGTATTTAACGGAACGGTAACATATACCGTAATTGATGGTGGTCTGAAGTAACAAAGATGAAAGCAATCATTTGATTGCTTTTTTTTAACAATTTATAAATTAATCAACGTTAAATTAGTCATATTAATTAAATTCATTAAAGAAACAATTTCATTTAAATGATATTAAAAAATATAATTTTATTAATATATTTATTAAAAGTAATGGTCCGAATTTATAATTTTTATATTGTAATAATTTTTAGGTAAAAAGAAAAGAATAAGATAAATTTTAAGAAATAAATACTAAATATAGCACAAACGAAGGTCACAAAAAGTAAAATAGGAGTGACAAAACGCCTTGTAATCGAAAGCGCTTTCAACTTATAGTGGAAGAGTATTAAAATATTAAGCAGTAAACTTTAAGGAGTATACTATGTCTGATAAAATGAAACAGCGTTTTGCCTATGCCTTTGGTGCATTTGGACATGATGCATATTATGTAACACTATCAACTTATTTTATGATTTTTGTAACTAGTACCCTATTTACCGGTGCAGACAAGGCGACTGAAGCTAAATATATTGGTTTAGTAACTTCGTTAGTAGTTGGAATTCGTCTGGTAGAAATTATTTTTGACCCTATTATTGGAAGTATAATTGATAATACAAAGACAAAATACGGTAAATTTAAACCGTGGTTAGTGATTGGTGGATTGGTTTCCGCAGTTGCATTGGTAATTATTTATACTAATTTTTTCGGATTGGCGGTTAGTCAACCTTCGCTATATTTAGGTCTATTTGCGGTCGTTTTCATAATTTTGGATAGTTTTTATTCATTCAAAGACATTGCCTTTTGGTCTATGATCCCGGCACTTTCAAATGACACTGCTGAACGAGGAACCTTGGCAACATTTGCGCGTTTTGGTTCTTCTCTAGGTGCGAACGGTACCACCGCATTAGTCGTACCTATCGTGGCTTTTTTTACCTCTATGTTTGGTGGCAAAGGTAATGAAAGCGCAGCTGGTTGGTTCTGGTTTGCAATTGTAATTGCAGTTATTTCCGGTGGTTCAGCAATCATTACAGCAAAGTTTTCAAAAGAAAACAATACAATTTTACGACGACAAGAGCAAAATGAAAAATACAGTATTATTGATGTCTTTAAGGCAATTTTCATGAATGATCAATTAATGTGGTTAGCTATTTCATATATGTTTTATGCTATTGCTAACGTTGCAACAACTGGTGTTTTGATGTTTTACTTTAAGTTTGTGATTGGTCAAATTTCTGAATTTGCTTTGGTAGGAGTCGTTTCAATGATTACTGGAATCATTGCTGTACCACTTTTCCCAGTCTTGACCCGTTTAATTACACGGCGCTATGTATTTATTATCGGAATTATCATGATGTTGTTAGGCTATGCATCATTTATTATTGCTGGTAATAATATTGGAATTGTAACGTTAGGTTTGATATTATTTTATTTCCCACAACAACTAATTTTTTTGTCAGTATTGATGACAATTACGGACTCGGTCGAATATGGACAATGGAAGAATGGAGTTCGAAAAGAAGCGGTAACACTTTCTTTACGACCATTACTCGATAAGTTAGCAGGGGCCTTTTCAAATGCGATTGTGGGGTTCGTAGCCATTGCAGCGGGAATGACTGGAAGTGCGACTGCTAAGGATATTACCGCTAGTGGGATTCATACTTACCATCTGTATGCTTTTGTGATTCCTGGCATTTTGATGTTGGTTTCCATGATTATCTTTGTATGGAAGATTAAATTAACAGAAAAGCGACATGCTGAAATTGTGATTGAATTAGAAAATCGTTATCGACAACAAGAAAATAAATAAATAAATATTTTAAATAACTGAGGTGAATATGATGAAAAGAATTAAGGATTTAAATACAACTTTTGCCGAAAAATTTGGACCAAAAACGACCCAACAATTCTTTGCACCAGGGCGTATTAATCTTATTGGTGAACATACTGATTATAATGGAGGGCATGTTTTCCCCGCTTCGATTACTTATGGGACATATGGAGTTGCAGCGAAACGAAATGATGCAAAAATATTTTTATATTCTATGAACTTCTCTACTGAAGGGGTCATTCAAGTTGATATGGATCATTTAGAGTATAATCCTAATCATGGTTGGGCCAATTATGTTAAGGGAATGATCAAAAAATTACAGGAACAAGGTTATTATTTTGAGAATGGATTTGATCTTTTAGTGCAGGGAAACATTCCGAACGGAGCGGGATTATCTTCATCTGCTTCCTTAGAACTCTTGGTTGGAGTCATGTTAGCTGACTTATATCAATTAGAAGTCAATCGATTAGATTTAGTTGAAACGGGTCAAAAAGTTGAAAATGAATACTTTGGGTTACATACTGGAATTATGGACCAATTTGCGATTGGTTTTGGAAAAGCAGACGAAGCGATACTATTGGATGTTAATACAATGAAGTATGAGATGGTTCACGTTGAGCTTGGTGAATACGCAATTGTCATTATGAATACCAATAAGCGACGTGAATTAAGTGATTCTAAATATAATGAACGTCGATCTGAATGTGAAGAAGCTTTGCATCGCCTGCAAAACGGTGGTGTCGAAATTGATTCACTGGGACAGTTAAGTAACTCAGAATTCGATAAGTATCAAGATTTAATTGGTGATGAAATTTTAATTAAACGAGCTCGACATGCTGTTTATGAAAATCAAAGAACGATTGATGCCAAACGTGAATTATCAGCAGGTAATTTAGCAGCCTTTGGAAAGTTGCTAGATGCATCACATGCTTCATTACGTGATGACTACGAAGTAACCGGCTTAGAGTTAGATACATTAGTATCATCAGCACAAGGTCAACAAGGTGTTTTAGGTGCTCGGATGACGGGAGCTGGCTTTGGTGGATGTGCGATTGCCCTAGTTAAGGAATCAGCAATTACTAATTTTGAAAATAATGTTTATGATGATTATTTAAAAATTGTTGGATATACACCTGAATTTTATGTTGCGCATATTGGGGATGGGGCAATAAAATTGACATATTAAATTACGATGGGGAGAGAAGTATAAAATGAGCATTGGTCAAGCGGTATATGACTTAACGACAGTGGCAATTAAAAATGGACGCATTGAGAACGAAGATCGGATTTATCATCAAAATCAATTATTGCGTTTGGTAGGAGTTACAGATCTAGGTATTTTTAAAGTACAAGATGCCCCCGATGATCTGGCTGAAAGTATATTAACTTTATTAGATGCCGCTAAAGAAAATGGGATGATTAATTCCCATGTTAACGTAGATATGATGGAAGCCCTTATCATGGATACAATTACACCCCTCCCGAGTCAAATTAACCATAAGTTTTGGGACTATTATCAGCAGGCGCCTAGTGCCGCAACTGACTATTTTTATCATTTATCGCAACAAAATAATTATATAAAAATGCGCGCCATTGCTAAAAATATTCATTATTTTGCGCAGAGTCCGTATGGCGAATTGGAAATTACAATTAATTTATCTAAACCTGAAAAAAAACCTCAAGATATTGCAGCTGCTGTAAAAAAACCACACGATAATTATCCTGAATGTCCACTTTGTATCGAGAATGAAGGTTATTTTGGTAGTTTAAATCAAGCCGGACGGAGTAATCATCGGATTATTAATTTAGAATTGGCAGACGAAAAATGGGGTTTTCAATACTCACCATATGCATATTTTAATGAACATGCGATTGTATTAAACGATGTCCACCAACCAATGGTTGTCAATGAAGATAGTTTTAAAAGATTGGCTAATTTTGTGGAACTTTTCCCTGAATATATGATTGGATCTAATGCAGATTTACCAATCGTGGGGGCTCTATTTTAACGCACGATCATTATCAAACTGGAAAGCATGATTTTCCGATGGCAAAAGCTCACTTACGAAAAAAAATTAAGTTAAATGCTTTTCCCACGGTTCAAGCAGGAATTGTGAAATGGCCGATGAGTGTGATTCGATTAAATTCGCAGGATAAAGAAAGTTTGATTGCAGCTGCAGAGATGATTCGTCTTAAGTGGAATCAATACGATAATTCTGCCTTGATGATACAGGCGATTGATAAACAAGGAGTTCGCCATCATACAATTACACCAATTATGCGAAGAAATGGAGCAGCATTTGAACTGGATTTAGTACTTAGAGATAATAATACTAGTGAAAGTTATCCTGATGGAATTTTTCATCCGCATCCAGATGTTCAACATATTAAGCAGGAAAATATTGGCTTGATCGAAGTCATGGGGTTAGCCATTTTACCACCGCGTTTAGTGAATGAACTAGCAGAAGTGAAAGCCTTTTTATTGAATCAACCAAACCAGATAAAGACGATTCATCAAGAATGGGCTCAAGAATTAAAGCGACATCATTTTGCGGATGTAGATAAATATTTGCAACAAGCTGTTGCAGATGTCTTTACTAGAGTTTTAGCTGATGCAGGGGTCTTTAAAAATGATATCTCAGGCTTTGATGGCTTTGATGATTTTATTTCAACTTTTGACAAAAAATAAAATAAAAAAACGATGACCTCTATAAATGAGGTGATCGTTTTTTATTGATTATGTTGTCTGACGAACAGGCTTGGCTGCATTAAGTAAATCTTTTATATGTTGATTATTTAAATTCGTAGTACGTTTTTCTTGACGATTTTTCCGATATTGACTAGGACTCTCACCAACCATTTTATTAAAAGAACGACTAAAAACAGAAACGTTATTAAATCCCACAATTTCTGAAATTTTATCAATGGATAAATCTTGCATTTGAAGAAATTCACTCGCTTTATTAATTCGGACACCAATCAACCAGGCTTTTGGCGATAGGCCAAAGTTGTTTGTAAAAACTCGAGTTAAGTAAGAACGGTTAATATTTAATGCTTCAGCTACATCATTAACATTAATTCCTGTTTCAAAAAATTCATCCATATATTCACGGGCTTTACGTGCTAGGTTGGATCCCTTGAATTTATTTTTGGAATCTTTTTGTGATGGATATTCTTGAGTAATCTCAATTAAAAATTCATGGACTAGATGATTTAATTTAAGTTCACTTTGGGGCGAAGCATCTGATAAATTTAAAGTTTTTTGGATGATATTCAGATATTTATTTTGATTTATGGAGTTGAAGACATGGTGACCGTTTTTAAATGGTGAAAAATGTTCAATGATTTGCTGAGCTTGGTTACCATTAAAAGAGATCCAAGCATAGGTCCAAGGTTTTTTAATATCAGACTGATAAAAGCACGATTCACCAGGTCTAATTAAAAAGACGTCCCCCGCTTGTAAATGAAATTGTTCATTCTCAGTAAAAAAAATCCCTTGCCCGCTCAAGACAAAATGAATAATATAATCTCGACGTTTAGCTGGGCCAAAAGTATGAAATGGTAAAGTTTGACTAATGCCACTAAAAAGATAGTAGACACTAGCATCAAAGGTGTGATTATTTACAACGTTAAAAATTGATTTTTCCATTAGTGGGCGGCCTTTCGGAAATAATAATTAATTTCATTATAGCATGCTAGAAGGTGGTCTAAAAAAACTCAAAAAGAGTAATTATTAAATATGTTTTTTGATTTAACTTGTGCTTTAAAAATAAGTGTCATATAATTGGTATATACCATTGATAAATGAAAGGGTCGGGATAAACGAATGAATATTATTAGAGTAAAAGATCAAATTGAAGGTGGGCAAGTTGGTGCTCAAGTATTTCAAGATGCATTAAATAATCAGGCGCATGTTTTTGGGTTGGCAACTGGATCAACTCCGATTTCGATCTATGACACGATTGTTAAAAGTGATATGGATTTTTCAGATAAAATTTCAATTAATTTGGATGAATATAAGGGGATTTCGGGCGAGCATGAACAAAGTTACCGTTACTTTATGCAGAAACATTTGTTCGATGTTAAGCCATTTGCAACTAGCTATGTTCCCAATGGTTTAAATCCCGATGGAATGAGTGAGTCTGGGCGTTATGATAAGATTCTAGAACAATATCCCCGTGATTTACAAATTTTAGGTTTGGGGCAGAACGGTCATATTGGGTTTAATGAACCCGGTACCTCATTTCAGTCAACAACACATGAAGTGGATTTAACGGAATCAACGATTGAAGCGAACGCCCGCTTCTTTTCGGATAAGAATGATGTACCTCGTCAAGCTTATTCAATGGGAATTAAGTCAATTATGGGAGCTAAGCAAATCTTAATGGCAGCGTATGGCGAAAACAAAGCCGCTGCGGTTAAAGCGATGATTGAGGGGCCGGTGACAGAAGACGTGCCAGCTTCAATTTTACAAAAGCATGATAATGTCATTGTGATTTTGGATGCAGGGTCTGCTAGTCAATTAACAAATGATGTAAATTAATTTATAAGTATTATATTAATAAAAATGGCCAGCTTTAACTTTATGCTAGTCATTTTTATTTTTTTGATGACGTTATTTAATTTTTAAAGAACATATAATGTTCAATCTTTTTAGAAGCGAGTTAATTTTTAGGGATATAAGGTATAATTAAAGTACCAATTAATGAGAAAGTGGTAAACAAAATGCGATATAAAATGTTAATTTCTGATCTGGACGAAACGTTACTAAATGATAATGGGACGATAAATGAAAAAAATATTAAAGCTATTAAAGAAGCAGTTCAAATGGGCTTTAAATTTGTCCCCAATACCGGTCGGTCTTTTAATTCAGTTCAAGGAATCTTGACAGAGTTAGGCTTAAAAAACAAGGCTGATCAATATGTTATTTCATATAATGGCGGGGCAATCATTGAAAACTTGAATAATGAGGTTTTAATTGCACGCGCCATGGATTTGAATTTAGCTAATTTAATTTTTAAAGCGGGACTTCAGAGTGATGAATTGACGGATGTGCATGTCTATACACTTGATAAGTTATTTATTTTTAATATTTCCGAAGCGGATCGGTTATATATGAATGAACGTGGTGTTCCTTTTGAATTATTAGAAACACCTGACTTAACATTTCTAGTGGACGAGAAACCACTGATGAAGATTATTTTTGAGAATTCTAATCGAAATATTCGTGAAAAAATTATGACCGACGTATTACGTGAGGTAGGTGTTGATCAAGTAGAGGCAACATATTCATCTGGACGCTATGTTGAATTCAATCCAGCTGGCGTAGATAAGGGCTCAGCGGGAAATGTTTTGGGTGCAAAATTAGGAATCAAACCTGAAGAAATTATCTCAGCAGGTGATAATTCGAATGATATTGCAATGATTAAATCAGCAGGAGTGGGTGTAGCAGTACAAAATGCAATCGCTCCCGTTAAAGATGTAGCTCAAGTTGTGACTGACCGAACTAATAATGAGGGAGCAATCGCAGAAATTTTAGAAAAATTTGTTTTGGGGGATGACTAAAAAATGCAAAAAACAGGATCATTTTTAATGGGATTGACCATTTTAGTTGTCTTTTTAATTTGGGGAAATGTATCCTCTAAAATGGGCTTATCAACGTTGCTCACTATGACAGGTTATTTCATTTTATTAATTATAACGACATTAAGTATGACTGCGCTTACGGTCTATACTCAAAAGAACAAAAATAATGAGGATAAGCATCGTGACTCAAAATAAACAAACATGGAAATTAACGGGATTGGGAATAATTTTCATTTTATTTGGATTAGTGTGTGATATTATCATTCAAAATTTTGGCATATTGACACTACACTTATCAGCTAAATTTTTAAATCTAAATGAAAATACATGGGCTCCTATTCTGCTAATGTTGATGATGATAGGTGGATTACTCTATATAACATTGACATATATGAAAAAATTCATTCAATTAGTGGCACCGGATAATAAAATGGAACCATTTAAACGAAAAGAAACGGGTTGGATTTTTAAGGGCTATGGATTAATTATTTTAGCGGGGATGTTAGTCACTGTTATTAAAATGATCACGGTCGGTCATAATGTTGAGCCGGCTAACCAGTTAGCATTGGTTCAAATGACTAAATTAGGAATAGCATATAAAATATATTTAATTTGCTTATCAGTAATCTTAGCTCCTCTATTGGAAGAAGCAATTTTTAGGGGGGTATTGATGAATTATTTCTTTAAGAACTTATCTTGGTGGATAAATGTTCTACTTTCGGGAATCGCATTTGGATTATTCCACGTTATTGCACAACCATTTCAATTGATGGCGTTAATTCAATATTCATTAACTGGGGTTGTTCTAGCCATTGTGTATAAAAAAACGCAAAGACTACAGTATTCAATGGCTGCTCATTGTCTTAATAACTCGATAGCAATATTAATTTTATTAACTTGATAAAGATTAATTTTAGAGGTAGATGGGGGATTATATTATGGAAAAAGAATACTTGTATACAACTTTCGGTACTAAAGAGGTTCTGCAAACCATTCAACAACAACATCCTGACCGTCCGATCTATTTAACTTTTGACCGAGATGATCATGAGCGTTTTCAATTGATTGAGTATTCAAAAAATGCTAATAGTCCGTTTAATTCTGGTATAAAGTATGAGATATTATTATCACAGAAAAAAATCATCGATTTAAGAGGAATGATGGCTTGGAGTTATCTAACGTTAAATGATGAAGAACGTGAGTATTTTATTCTGCGTACTAAAGCTTGGATGGATGGATTAAATAGTTTGAATGGATTGATAAATATTTGTTTGGTTCAAGTGGCATCTGGATTTGATTATGCAATTTTGATGACCTGGAAAACAGAGAAAGATTTTCAAAAATTTCAGCCAAAACGAGATGATTTTTTTAAATCTTTTCAGTACAATTCTGGGGTGCATTTGCGATCAAAAGAATTTCAATTTGCTAAATTAATAAACTAACATTTAATAGGTCATTATGTCAGGAATTTTGAAAAAAATTTCTGACTTTTTATTTAAAAACATTTAAAATACCGTTAATTTAGGATAAATGCATAGACTTAAGTTAATTAACTGTAAAATAAAAAAGATTCACTAAAAATCTTCTGTGGTAAATAAAATAAGTGGAATTTTAGCTGAATAATATTGTTATAAATATATATTAATTTTGATGTTTAATAAGGAAACTAGCACCCAATATTAATGTTTAAAACATGGGATAGACATCATTATAAAATACAGATAAATAATATTTTAATTTCAAAAAGATGGGAAGTTCAGCAATGGAAGCGTTTGCAATGGTTAATTTATTATGTTAGGCTATATATACTACTTAATGCATGAGTAATTCACTACATATAGAAGGAGGAGCATAATTATGGCTTTAGACGACAAATTAGACGGAATGAAGGATCAGGCAACAGGTAAGGTTAAAGAGGTATCTGGTAAAGTATCCGGTGATACTAAGACTGAAGTTGAAGGTAAGGCAGAAGGTTTAGTGGGAAAAGCTAAAGGTGCTTTCGGAGATGCCAAAGATGCAGCTGCGGATATGGTAGATGATGTAAAAGAAAAATTTAATAAGTGATTTTTAGAATAGGGGGGGCTTTTATGAGTTTACTTTGGACTTTAATAATTGGTGCAATTATTGGTACAATTGGTGGTGCTATCACTAAAACTTCAATGGGCTGGATAGCTAATATCATTGCTGGATTAGTCGGTTCTTGGCTTGGTGAGACATTATTAGGGTCATGGGGACCGCATTTGGCTGGAATGGCATTAGTACCATCGATTATTGGGGCAGTTATCGTGGTAGTAATAGTATCATGGTTCTTTGGACGGAATAAAAACTAATTATTCGAAGGAATAGCCAGAAATGGTTGTTCCTTTTTTTGAAAGAATAGAGACGCAGATTTTAAAGAACGAATAGTAAAATTATATTTAGAAGGCCATCGATCGATGGCCTCTTTATCTCGTGAATATGGTGTAACGACTTGGTCTATTTCGAAATGGGTTAAATCAATTGAACCCATCAAGTTATCAAACGGGAAACAAACTAATCTGACTGAAATTAAAGACCTAATTAAAGAAAATAAAAGATTAAAAGAGGAAAATGAAATTTTAAAATTAGCGGCGGGATTACTCGAAAAGAGATAAAACTTAAAAATGGGTTAGTGCTTATAGAAAAGTTATGTCAACGAGGATACCGCTTAACAATGATTTTAAATAAATTAAGAATTCCACGACAAACTTATTATAATTGGATAAATCATCATCCTTCACGACGTGAACAAGATGATCAACGTATTGGTAAAATAATGCTAAATATATGGCGTGATAATTATAAAGTCTATGGACGTCCATGTTTACAAATGGCCTTACGGTCATTTGTGATTAGAATTGGTACGTCTCGTATAATTCGTTTAATGCATCAATTTAATATTCGTTCTCTTATGTGTCGCCGATTTAAAAAAACTGGAACGCATGTTGATTATGATCAGCGACCAAATTTAATAAAAAATTGTGATAAAAAAGTTTCAATCTGGAGAACTTATATTACTTATATAGAGGAATATCCAGGTCATTGGGTTTATTTAAGTAGTATTTATAGTGAAAGTAACCACAAAATTATTGCCTATAAAGTAGCAAATCAGATGACTAGTAATTTAGTAACAGATACATTGAAAATGGCATTATCACATCATAAAAGGCCGCAATTTATTCATTCTGATATGGGAAGTCAATATACCAGTAACCAATTTGAACAATTACTCAAAAAAGTTAAAATACAACACTCGTATTCTCTCAAAGGTCATCCTTATGACAATGGACCAATTGAGGCCTTTCATTCAATTTTCAAACGTGAGTTTGTTTACCTAACTAAAGGCTCCTATGTCAATAATTCGGACATAAAAATACGAATAAATTTTGAAAAACGTTTTAATTATTTAACGTACTGGTAAAGTATGTGATTTATCTAAAAAAGTGCATCCTTTAATGTTTCCATGCCATTCTAAACAACCCGTCTATACTTATCGTTTTAAACGGGATATTAATATGATTTATTTGTAGCTACGCTACAAGGGAAATTCGATCACTGTTATACCAGCGAATATAGCTATCAATGCCAGCTATTGCTTCATGAATTGTCTTAAATTCTTGAAAATTAATGTATTCACGCTTCAAAATTGAGTGAAAGCTCTCAATTCTTGCGTTATCACCAGGTTGTCCTTTACGAGAATAAGAATGCTTAATCCCAAAACGAGTTAAAGTACTTTCAAATAAATCGCTTGTATACTGACTCCCCATATCGCTATGAATAATGCTTGGTTTAACAGACTTTACTGCGACTTGATTAATGACGTCGGTTGCTAATTCCTTAGTCATATGACTTCCAACTTTATAAGAAATAACCCGCCGGGTTACGGGATTGTACATACTAGCTAGATAAACCCAAGTATTTTTAACGGGAATATACGTAATATCTGTTAAAAGAATATTGGATTGATCAGGTAATCCTTTAATTAGATTTGGTCGTTGATCATATTCAGTATGTGTTTTAGGCTTATTAATTCGTTTAGTCATCCTAGACCTAATTTTTAAAGCGTACATCTGTTTATAAACCATACGCTGGCTAATTTTAATTTTTAACTGACGATTTAATAAAATTGTTAATCGCGGGTATCCATACATAGGATATTTTAACCATGCATCTAATACCTTTTGCTTAATGAAATTGCGACGAAGAAGGGTGTTACCAGGCTTCCAATGTATATAGCCATAATAAGTCGATCGTGGAATTCTGAGGACGTTCAAAATTTTAGTAATGCGGTGCCCAACCTGTAGATTGTCATTAATAATTTTTAAGGTAGGAATACGTCCTTTGATGATCAATTTTTCGCCATAAGCACCGCTGCTCGTTTTAAAATATTAAGTTCTTCTTTTAGTTGTTTATTTTCTTTAATCAATGCCCTTTCATTTGCTGACAATACTTTCGTATTGTTAGGATCGGCTTGATTAACCCATTTAGAAACCGTTGAAGCACTAACGTTGTATTCTTTTGCTAATGAATTAGCTGAACGACCAACTTTATGCAAGCTTACGATCGATTCTTTAAAGTCATTTGAATATTTGATAACCATAATAAAAAGCTCCTTTATGATGTATTATATCGAACAATTTGTCCGTAATTCCATCATAGGAGCCACTTTCTTTTTCTGGGGCGAATGGACATGATTTATCATTCTCTGGATATAGCATTGAAGAATTAAATTAATATTATAAATCACAGCGTCTACCATTTGTTGGGCGTTTTTTTGTAGGAGGAATTAATATGCTTAGGTTTAAATAGATAAACGTGTTATGCTTACGCCAACGTCGGATGAGGTGTTTTATCGCAAGTATGGCATATCGAAATAATTCATCTGGCGTGGCCATTATAATTGTTCTAGACACAAGTGATAACTTCGGTTATCGCTTTTTGTTTGTAAAATAATTAGGTTTAAATGATTATTAATGTTATGCTTGCCCCAACGTCAGATGTTATTATCCATCGAGAATCAACCTCGCAAAATAGCATCTGGCGTGGCCATTGAATTATCGTCCGGCACAAAAGTGATAACTTCGGTTGTCACTTTTTTGTTTATTGGATAATTAGGTTTATGTAAGTATAAGTGTTATGCTTGCGGTGACGTCGGATAGCATCTTATTCCCCTAAAAAGCACTCTCTTTTTAAAAAGATTCCGGCGTCAACGGACAGCCGTCCATAATAATGGAAAGCAGTGACTTATGTTGTTGCTTTTTTTGTTTGTTTTAAGCTGTCACTATTACAATTAAGAGTATGAAAATGAATAAATTTATCGGGGCTTTGTTGCTTATAAGTAGCATAGTATGCTTTATTATATATAAAGAGTTTAAAGGATTGATAGGTGTTTTTGAATCTCTTAACTATATAGTGGTAGCCAATTTGTTTGCTTCAGCAGGTATATTATGTTTGATAGCTGGGGTAATAATAATTTTTAGAGATAAATGAAACAAATAACAGCGTCTGATTAAATTCAGGCGTTTTTTTGTAGGAGGAATTAATATGTTTAGGTTTAAATTGATAAACGTGTTATGCTTGCGCAGACGTCGGATATCATATCTCTTTATATTAAGCATAACTCTCTTTTTAAAAAGATTCCGGCGTCAACGGACAGCCGTCCATAATGGAAAGCAATGACTTATGTTGTTGCTTTTTTGATATAATCTATTTTTGGAGGTAGGTTATGACAAATATATATGATAATGAAAAATTCTTTGATGAATATTCAAAAATGAACCGAAGTAAAGAAGGTTTAAAAGGGGCTGGTGAATGGGAGGCTTTGAAAAAAATACTGTCCGAATTACAAAACAAAACCATGTTAGATTTAGGAAGTGGTTACGGGTGGCATAGTATTTATGCTGCTGAGCAAGGAGCTAAATACGTGTTAGGTATTGATAGCTCTGAAAGAATGTTAGCTACTGCTAAGCAGAAAAATAAATATAATAATGTTGAATTTAAGAATGTCGATATTAATAACTTAGAGTCATTGGACACTAAGTTTGATTTAGTATTTAGTTCGCTAGCTCTTCATTATATAGAGGATTTTGAGAAGGTGGTTGACGGCGTAAATTCTCTTCTAAATTCAAAGGGAGAGTTTATTTTTTCAGTCGAACATCCAATATTTACATCTGAGGGAACGGAACAATGGGTTTTAAATGACGATGGTTCTATTAAATATTTCCCCGTTGATAGGTACTTTGATGAAACAGTAAGGGAAACTAATTTTTGGGATACTCCAGTAACTAAGTATCATCGTACATTAGAAACATATATTGAAACTTTGATTAGACACGGATTTTCAATACAGCATTTAATAGAACCTACGCCACCAGTTTCAATGTTAGATATTCCTGGCATGAAGGACGAATTCCGTCGTCCAATGATGCTGATTATATCGGCAAAGAAAATATAGATTATAAATCACAGCGTCTAACATTTGTTAGGCGTTTTTTTGTAGGAGGAATGTAATGAAGAATGAGTGCTGATTATAGAAAGCTTGAAGATGAAATCATTAATAGATTAGATAAGGAGAAACAGGAAGATGAAACAGAATCTATTAAACAAGATGATGAATGCAAATGATATTAATAGTCCTGATTACGTTTTTGAGTATGGATCTAACATTGAATTTATATCAATAATTTCTGGAAGTGGCAAACAATATACAAGGAATGACAATATAAATGGTTAGTAATTTCATAACAGATATGCAGACAGTTGCCAACGATCGTAGACATAAAGCATTTAGTAATGTTAGCCATGTCAAACAATATCCAACTGAAGATGAAGTGATTCAGTTCTATCATTCAAAGGAGTGGAGACGGATTCGCCAATCAGTGTTAGAACGTGACCACGGTATAGATCAATGGGAATTAACAGAGCGTGGCAGACTCATACCGGGAGACACGGTGCATCACATAGTGGAGATACGAGAGCATTGGGAGTTGCGCAATGACATAGATAACCTTGAAACAATTAGTAAAGGTAATCATAATCGTGAACATATTGAAAAAGGTAATAAAAATTTAAATAAAAGTCGTCATAAAATTGATAATTTTAAAGTTAAAAATTCGGTAAAATCTAGAGATGTTCAGGATGAAATTTTCTAGTCCCCCCCTATCAATTCCAGATAAGTTTTATTTTTTTACTATTGAACGGGTCAGCCCGTACCGTACACAAACAACGATTTCAAAACAATTTACTTTTAAAAGATACGTTAATGGCTATGGGCCGGGGTTATACTCTTGAAAATAATCAAATATTGATGTTTTTTATTGTTTTAAATTGTATATTTTTGTATTAAATTGTATTTAAACGTTTCTTTTTGTATTATTTTTGGGTTAAACTAACAAAGTCATTAAATATAATTTGTTTAGAATGTGGGTATAAAAATGTCAGTAAAATGGACTCTTGAAAGTGACGTTAATGATTGGGTAAAAGATCAATTAAAAGCAATTAAATTAAAAAAACATGTTGATTGGAACGAAGAATCTAGTATGAGTGATTATTTGAAAGAATCACTCAAGGGATCCGCAAAAACAAAACGTAAAACTAATTTTGGTAAACCTGATTTTCATATTGAAAAATATAAAATACCAGTTATTTTTGAAGATAAGGTTAAGTTAAACAAATTAATTGCAAAAAATAAAGATGGCATAAAGATGGATGATACATCCATAGCTAACTTCGCTGTGAATGGTGGATTATATTATGCACAGAGTATGATTTCGTCGGAAAAATACCATGAGGTAGTAGTGGTTGGTGTTGCTGGAGATTCAGAAGATAATGTTGAGGTTGATACTTATTTTGTTTTCTCTGATCAAATTGAACCAAAACATCTTACTGAATATAAAACATTGGACTTCCTTCAATCTGAAGAATCTTTTGACGATTTTTATAAGAATGTGACTGTTACCGAAGAAGAAAAGCACCAAATCCTTATTAATACGAAGGAACAATTAGCAAAACACGCTAAAAATTTAAATAAATTAATGAATAATAACGCAATTAATGTCGAACAACGCGTTGTTTATGTATCTGGAATGTTACTCTCTATGCAAGATATATATAAGAATGATAAATTTCTGCAAAGAGGATTAGTTCCAGATGATCTTATTGGAGCACAGACAGATAGTAAGCGTGATGGATCACAAGTATATGAACAAATTGAAGAATTTTTGAGAGCTAGAGGAATACCTGACGACAAGTTGAAGATCATGTTAGGACAATTTAAAAATGTTATTCAACTAGATGATGGGCGTGATGAATTAATTGAACTAGATAAAAACGTTTCGAAATTAATCACAGAATCAAAAGCATCAATTACCAAGCAAATATTTGTCTATATTTTTGAAAATATTTTTAAATCAATTGATGGTACAAGTTCTTTGGATATTATGGGAGAAATGTATTCCGAATTTTTGAAGTATGCACTGGGTGATGGTAAAGAAATCGGAATTGTTCTAACTCCGCCATATATTACAAAGATGATGGCTGAAATTTTAGATGTCAATAAAGATTCAAAGGTTATGGATCTAGCCACTGGATCGGCTGGATTTTTAATTGCATCTATGGAACGGATGATAAGTGACGCAAATAATTCATTTGGTAAAAAGACAGAAAATGCTGCTAATAAAATTGAAGATATCAAACGTAATCAATTATTAGGAGTTGAGTTAGATTCCAAGATGTATACGTTAGCTGCTACTAATATGATTCTACGGGGTGATGGTTCTGCGAATATTCAAAAGGGTAGTTCTTTTGACCGTCCTGAAAGTTTGTACACTAACTTTGGCGCAGATAGACTTCTCTTAAACCCGCCATTTAGTTATGACGAAAATGGGATGCCCTTTATAGCATATGGATTAGATCATATGGAAAGCGGATATGCGGCTATTATTATTCAAGATTCTGCAGGTAGTGGTAAAGCTTCAAAAACAAATAAACATATTTTGAAAAGTAACACTTTATTAGCAAGTATTAAAATGCCTACTGATACATTTATGCCAAGCGCTGGAGTTCAAACATCTATATATGTTTTTGAAGCGGGTAAGCCACATGATTATGATAATACTGTTAGATTTATTGACTTTAGGAATGATGGTTATAAACGGACTAAGCGGGGAATAACTGAAATTGATCATCCGTTAGAACGATATCAGGATATTATTAAAATTTATAAAGCTGGAAAAAATGCTAAATTGTGTGAACACTCAGAATTGTGGAATTTAGAAGATATAGTTCTAGATGATCAAATTGACATCAATGGGAATGATTGGAATTTTGAACAACATCAAGTTATTGATACTACACCAACTGAAGAAGATTTTATGAAGACAGTAGGAGATTATCTGAGTTGGGAAGTTAGCCAATTATTAAAGGCTGGTGAATAGTATGGTTAAATTTAAAACATTTAAATTATCTGATTTTTTTAAAATTTTTTCCGGCAAGCAGCCTGATATTCATAACAGATTTGACACAAAAAAAGAAAATATGGTTAATACTATTACTGGTGCAACAACTAATAATGGCGTAAACTTTTATTCTTATTCAGAAAAATATAATATTGATGAACTTACTATTTCGAAAGATGGAGAATATGCTGGGACTGTCTTTTTGCAAACTAAGCCGTTTATTTTGGGTGGTCACGTTTTAGGTGTTTTTGGCAAATTTTATATTTCTAATGAAGCGAAATTGTATATAGCAAGTTCCGTTATGAAGCGAAGAGAGTTATGGCGCGGCGCTGATAGGCCATCTGTCCAAAAAAAGAGGCTAGAAAATTTAGAATTAGAATTACCTGTCACATCAGACGGAGAACCTGATTTTGAGTATATGTCCGAATACGTAAAACGCATCGAAGCCGAATACGTAAAACGCATCGAAGCCGAATACGTAAAACGCATCGAAGCCTACTTGACAGTTTTAGGGTATCCGGATGTAGAATCAGTTAGACTGACACAGGCTGACAAAGAGGTATTATCTATGCACGCAAGTGCAGGTTTTGAAAAATATGAATTACGTTATTTATTCGATCATATAGTTCAAGGACGAAGATTAAAGAAAGATGATCAAATTAAAGGGAATATACCATTTATTATGTCTGGAACAACAAATTTAGGTATAGTCGACCATGTTTCGAATCCAAATAAGGTGGCGCCTAAAAATTCTATAACAGTAGATATTTTTGGGAATTCCTTTTATCGTAATTTTGAATATGGTTATGGTGATGATACTGGAGCGTATTGGAATGAAGATAATAAATATAATCCATTTGTTATGGAATATATATCTGTAGTTATTAAAAAAACGTTATTAGGCAAGTATTCTTATGGTAAAAAGCTACGTTCATCTAAATCATTAGATATAAAAATTAAATTACCTATTGATGAAAATAAATTGTTGAACATCGAATTAATGGAAAATTATATTAAGGTAATTCAAAAGAAAACTGTATTAAAGTTGAAAACAGAATTAGATAATAAATTAAAATTATATGAAGAAGCCTCAAAATGAGGCTTCTTTTATTTTATAAAGGAAGGAGGTGATTAAAGTGGAGCAGCATAAAGTTATCCCATTAAAGAAAAACGATAAAATTTCTGAAACGTTAGAAGCGGGTGAAGATACCACCGAGTTTAGAAATTTCGTTGCTCCAGATGATATATCAGAATCAGCTCGAAAGACATTTTATTCAGTTAAAAGGTTTTTAAACAAAATGGGAACACTCAATTCTGCTGATATTTATCTTGTGGCCGGTTTCGCTCGATATTCTGATATGGCCAATGAAATTAATAACATTATTTCTGAAGAAGGTTATTCGCCTTCTGATAATAACGGGAAGTTATCTGCACATCCATTATTAAAAGAAGCAAGGGCAGCAGATACTTTAGCAATGAAGTATGCAGATAAGTTAGGAATTACCCCTGAAGCTCGGACGGCAATTATGGCAGAAAGCAATAAGAGCGGAAAGGATAAAACATGATTAACCCATTAGAATGCAACGAAAATGAATTATATCAGTGGTCACAAGAGTTTGTTAATAAATATCGTGATTGGTATTATATCGAAGGGCAATCGGAAATGTTGCTGACAACCTACTATGCTCAACTTGTAGTGAATGGAGAAGCCCCCGCCAATAAGGAAGTTATTCAATCAGCACAACGTCATTTAAATGATCTAAAACGACAAGATGATGATGATTTTCCTTATTATTTTGATGAAGAAGCAGCGTGGAAGCCGATTAAATTTATTGAGGAACACATTAAGCCAAGTAAATCTAATAACGGACAAATGAATATGCAACCATGGCAACATTTTATTTTTGGCTCAATATTTGGTTGGAAAGATAAACGAACACATTTGAGGCGTTACAGAACGGCGCATATCTACTTAGGACGTAAGAATGGTAAAACTACCCTGATTAGTGGTTTAGCGGCTTATATGGCTGGATATGACGATGAAAAAGGGGCAGAAGTTTATGCGCTTTCTAATTCTAAGGATCAAGCTAAAATTCTATTTAAAGAAACTAAAAATATGATTAATCAATCATCAACAATTGCAGAAGATTTCAAAGTTAGGCGTGATGATATTGTTCATAAGGAATCAGATGGTCAAATTGTAGCGTTAAGTGGAGAAAAACATAATAAGGACGGATATAATGCGTCTGTTGCAGTATTTGATGAAATTCATGAGTTTAAAACATATGAACTGATTAACGTTATGCGTAATTCTATGGGTATGCGAGATCAACCTTTAACTTTCTTTATTTCTACAGCTGGATATGTCTTAGACGGTCCTATGGTTGATTATTTTCAAGCGGGTCAACAAGTATTGAATGATTATGAATCAGATAGCGATATGAGTACCTTTTACTATATGGCTAAACTAGATGATAAAATCGAAGCTAACGATCCAGAAATGTGGATTAAAGCCAATCCGAATATGCCAATGATGCCTGTAAAAACAATGGTTGAAGATTATCGAAGAGATCGACGCACTCCACAGTTAAAGGCTGATTGGATTACTAAACGTTTTAATATTTTTAGCGAATCTGGTGCAAATTCTTTATTTGATAATGAAACCATCTTACAAAATAACGATGTTATTGATGAATCGACGCTATCAGGCATTACGCCTGTAGCTGGATTTGATTTATCTGATACAGAAGACTTTACGGCTGCGGTGTTGGAATTTTCACTTCCGGATGGTCGTATTTTTATTAAACAACAAACATGGATTCCTCAGGCTCGATATGATCGAGAAGAGCAGTATAAACGTAGATTTGATGATTGGATTAATTCAGGTGAAATGATTGTATTGCCTGGATATCATGTAGACCATGGTGCTGTATACGATTGGCTTATCGAACAAGATAGTAAATATCCAATTGAACAAATTAATTACGATCCAGCTAAAGCAATTACATTAAATGAAATGTTAATAAGTTATGGATTTAATACAGAAATAACTAGGCAAGGTTTTAGAAGTTTAGGACCTGCATTACAAAATTTCAAGGAATTAATGCTTGATAAAAAAGTTATATTCAATAATAGTTCTATTTTTAAATGGTACTTATCCAATACCGCTGTAGTAACGGATCGAAATAATAACTGGATGCCCGAAAAATCATCTAAGAAAAGAAAAATAGACGGTTTTGCAGCAGCGTTAAATGCACACGTTAAAATTGCGCCTAGGTTGTCAGTTGATCAGGGAGAAATACCTGAAGTTAAGTTTATGTCGTTTGATGATTTGATGAATTAATGAAAGGAGGAGAATATGGGATTTTGGAACAATTTATTTAACAGAAAAGACACTGGTAATAAAAGTGGATTCGAGCCGTCATTAGGAAGTGGTTTTCAGTTTTCGGATGATCCAGTCAATTCTAATGCAGCAATATATGGCGTTATTTCTAGGCTTTCAAACACTATTGCAACATTACCATTAAATCTATTTAATGCAGAGCGACAGCCAGTAAGTAGCGAAGATGTTTCTGTTTTAGTAGGTCGAGAACCGAATCCGATTTTTAGCTCATTTGATTTATGGAATAAAGCTGAAACAGATAGAAACGAACTAGGTAATGCATTTATTTTGATAGAGCGAGATGAATATTATCAGCCTATGAGGTTATGGAATATTAATGCTAATGATGTAGTGGTGCTACAAGATCAAGAGACTAATGCGTTATTTTATAGAATTAGAGTCAAAAGCAATTCAATTGTTGTTGATTCATCGAATGTTATTCATTTAAAAAATATAACGGGTTCAAATAGACTTATGGGAATTTCGCCCTTAAATGTTTTATCTGACTCACTAAAATACGATCAAGCATTTGAACAATTTTCATTAAGCGAAATGATGAAGCGTGATAGTTTTTCTATTACATATGATAAAAATTTAGATGATGACAGACGTAATGCTGTTGTTGAAAGTATAAAAAGCTTTGTCAAAAATAATGGTGGAGTTTTGTTTAATGAACCTGGTGCGGAAGTTGAATTGATGCAACGCAGTATTGCTACCACAGATGTAGCAAGAAATGATAATACGTTTTACAGACGAGTTGCTAATGCATTCCATGTGCCATTATCATTTTTGAATGCGACGGAAGCTACTGTGGATAGTGAAAATAATATGATGTATTTTGTGCAGATGACATTGATGCCGATTTTAAAACAGTATGAATTTGAATTGAATAAGAAATTATTAACCGACTCACAAAAACGAGCCGGAACGCTTACTGGGGTTAATATTAATGTCAATAAGACACTCACGGTAGCGACCGGTGGTAAAATAACGTGGGCATCTAATTCTACGTACGCTTCTTTCTTATCAGATAAGAAGTATTGGGGTGGAACGCCTAAAGGGCAGGCTAACATTCCAATTAAGGAAGTTGGAACGGCTACATTTAGCACAACTGGAAACATTCAATTGGCGGGTGACCTAACCGCCCCAGACAGTTCGGGACCTGGTTATATGTGGTATCATACTGATTTGGGCGGTAAGGGTAGTAATAAAGCTTATAGTCGAACAACTATTTCTGAAGCGGGTTTCCGTAGTGAAGTATTTTCAAGTAAGAGCCAAGTTGGAAAAGACGTAAGTAATTTCATGATTGTTACGCCTAATGTTTTAGCAATGGGTACTAATGTTAACCGTCCAACGATTGGGCTTTATTCTGATACCGGTTTTGTCCAAGGTAAAAAATTGATGTTAAGTAACGATCCATCGGACGCTACTAAGAGTTTACATTTTAGTTTTTATGAGAAGACCAATGATGCGCCACAGCGTTTTAAAATTGATGAATAAGGCGTTGATGCACCACATACTTCAATGAGTGCAAACACGGTTATTTCCAGCGGCGGTGTATTTTTCGTAGCTTCTAGTGCTAGGCGATATAAGACGGACATCAAGTATACGAATGATCCAGAGCTAGGTTATTCATTAATGCAAATGAAGCCAACAACATGGCTTGATAAGCAAGAATTAGCTACTGAAAAAGCATTTTGGAATGGCGAAAGTGACGAGTATACTGTTCCTAGACGATATGTAGGGTTGATTGCTGAAAACTTATTGCAGGCTGGATTGGATGAGTATGTTGATCCACAAACCGGTCAAGTTAAATCAATTTACTATGATCGATTGGCAGTAGCATTATTGCCAGCATTAGCAGATATGAACCGTCGGTTAGTAGAACAGGAGTTGAAGCATGGATAATTTAGAAATTGTGGCCATCATTAATCGAGATGACAATATTAAGGAAGTACGGTTTGTTTTGAACCATGAAGATGTGATTAATTTTAGGGGAACGGCTATGGTTGATGTAGCAAAAGAAGACTTAGTTATGAATAACTTAAAAGATCATATTATTGGATTATTGAAAAAAGAAATGGAGTTGTAATGATGGAAATTAAGAATAGCGAATTGGTGTTAGTTGGAATTTTTTTGGTCGGATTAACTTTACCGGCTAAGGTATCACGAGCACGAACTAAATTTGTCAAAGCATTGACCGAGCGAGTAAATGAATATAATGAATCTCGCCAAGAAATTTTTAAAAGCCATACTGCATTAATTGACGATAAAACCGGAAAAGTTACTTATCCGGAGGGGGGGCAAGAATTAGCTGATAAAGAATTAATTGATTTAGCTAACGAAACGCCAATTATTCAAGCAACATACAAAGAACAGATCAACACGTTAAAAGCATATTTCAAAGACTGGGACGGCGATGTTTCAGCTGAGAACGCAAGTGCTTATGACGTGTTTTTTGATGCTCTCGAATTAGAAGGAGATGAAGCAAATGATTAAGATTAAGAAATCAATTACTATTAATGCCACATCGACCACGGAAGACGGAAAGACAATCGCAACATTTTATGCTTCAATTTCAGGTGATGGTGCAGGCACAAATACAAGTATGAATGTGGCAGATCAAGAACTATATGAAGTGAATAAAAGTATTGTTCGAGAAGATAAAGCGGCGTTTGATAAGTTTGTTTATGAAGTTGAAGACGATAATAATTAGAAGGAACGGATGAGTAATGAATATTATTGAAAATTGGGATTTGTTTTGGACGGGGCTTGCAACTATGTTAGGTGTTGGCGTGGCGGGAATTGATGTGTATTTAGGGAACAGAGTACACAAGGTCGTATTTGGTGATTGGAATAGCCAGACGCTAAAGAGCGTTATTATGACACATGCAATTCATATTGGCTTACCAGTATTCATCATTCTTTTAATTGATGCATTGATGATCATAAAGCCAGAAACTAAAGCGTTATGTGTGATTGCGCTAACTGTTGTTTTACCGGTCTATGGTGGAGTTATTTGGGGCGATTTTAATTCGTTGAGAGGAAACTTGCATCTATTAGGGGACAAGTCTTTTGATAAAATTGATCTCTCAATTTTATCAAAAGAGATTAATCATAAAGCTAAAAAATTGGAGGATTAAATTTATGGCAATTGATAAAAATGCCATTCCAGCGTGGTTTGAACAACGACGTGGAACTATTACCTATTCTATGGAAGGATCACATAACGGGTCAGATGGAACGGGTGATTGTTCAGGAACTGTAACGCAAGCAGTCTATGAGGCTGGAGCTTCTAAGCCCAGCTACTTATCTTCAACTGTCACACTTGGTGGATATTTAGCAGCGAATGGGTTTGTTCGTATTTCTGCTAATCAAGATTGGAATGCAGAACGTGGAGATGTGATTCTAATGTCATGGTCGCCTGATATGTCTGGTTCTGGTGGAGCTGGTGGTCATACCGGTGTGATGATGGATGGATCAAATTTTATTTCGTGTGACTATTCAACTGGCGGACAGTATAATACTGCCATTACATCATGGAACTGGAACGACTATTATAACCGTTCAGTGCCGATGTATATTGAAGTGTGGCGTTATGAAGGCGAACAACCTGATAATCCAGCGCCACTTGATCCACCTACTAATTCAGTGAGTGCAATTGAACGTTTTAAGCAAGCTGGAAATGAATATACATTGTACAATTCAATTCGAGTTGATGAAGTTAAGTTTGAAAACGGGCTTTGGCAAGCAATTAACAAGAAGTTAGCCGGTGGTGATGATTATAATTACACATACAACGGGCTACCACTTGCGATTATGCATCGAACTGATGGTGGCGACGAAAACAACGTCGGAGTTGGATCAATGGTTGCGTTTGATGATGGATATAATCATGGGACTATTGATGAATACGATGAAGCTACCAATGGTTGCCGAATTGATATGGGTGAATATGGAGATATCTGGATCAATGCAGATGAACTATTGAAACTTTAATATATTTAATAGATATTTATATATTTCACTAAGTTATGTACTAATGTTAATATTAATATATAACTTAATTGAGATAGGAAATGTTTAGAATGACTATTAAATTTCAACAATTTGAGGAACATATTGATTCAAAAGATTTAAATGATTTTTTAAGGTCTGAAAAAAGGAAGGTTTCATCTACTAAGAGGACAGCTTTAATAGATCTAGAAAATGATATTTATGGGGATAACGATAATTTAAGTGATATTGAAAAAAAGGAATTAGAATATAAATTTCGACGATTAATTTTAAAAAATGTTCAGTATACAATAAATAGAGAAATTCTTATTTCCAGTATTAATATAAAAAATAAATCTGTTTTATTTAATAGGTATAATGGTGAAGATGAACTTCTAATTGATAATAATGAAATTTTCGATTATGAGAAAATATCTACTAAATATCGTCAACTGTATAGAAATGTTAATATTAATTCAGATAATAAAATAGTTAATATAAAATTTATATTTGGGAAAAAATACAAGGTAAATGAATTAGATTTAGAAGGATATGAGATAACTGAAAAATTTGATTATATTTATATAAACGTAGATGTTGAAAATGAAATATTGACTATGTCAATTGCTGAAAAAAGCAATAATATGTTAAAAGAAAACCATAGTTCCAATTCGTTATTCGAGAGATTTATTGTTAATAATATTTCTGATAAGTATGAATTTTCAATAGAAGAAAACAATGAATTACATACTTTGTATAAAATGTTTAATGAATTAACAAAAGAGGAAGAAAATATTTATCGTAAAAGAACATTAGAATCTGAAAATTTAATAAATAATTTTATAAATGAAGTAAATATTAAGTATAATTTTAAAGATTATAATGAAATAAATGAATGGACTCTTCGAGTTAATAATTTAGTTACGAGGCGACTAATAAGACAAGATTTTGATAGTTTTTTAAATAGGGCCTTTAGTGTTGGTAAGGTTCTAAAAATAAGATTTGTGGATGTTCTTGGTGGGACAGTTGACGCGAAATCTGGTGGAACTTTTGGAAATAAAGAATTGGACCTTCAAGATAGTGATGTTTATTTTGATACTAAGGATAGTATTCATATAGAAAAGGCTTTAAAATCAATAACAATACGTTGGGATATTCCAGATGAAATTCTTCCTAAAGATGATCGAACGAAATATTTGAATGTCCGGTATACTGCATATAAACGATATTATATAACTCACTTTATAAAAATGAATGTACGAGAGGAGGTGGCTGAATATGTATTACCAAAGTTTGAGTGGTATAGAAAAATTCCTGAATAATACCTCAAAAAGTAAGTACAATCAAAATAAAGAGTTAATTATTCCGTTAATAGAAAAATTAGACGACTGGCTGATCTCAAAACCTAATTTTTTAAGGCACAGATTAAGTTCTAATGAATTCGGATTTGACAATGGAATTTCCAGTGAATTATCTATGATACTATTTATGGCCGGTTTGGAATCAGAAATTTTTGATTACTACTTTGAAGTTCGCGATTATGATAATTTTGAATATTTAGGTAATATAACCTTAGAAGATTATAATAAGATTTTATCAAATGGAAAAATTATAAAGAAATTTCACTTTGAAGAAGAAGTAGAGATTAATTATGAAATGGTATATATTTTTTTCAAATTAAAAATAAAACCAGAGACTTCTTTTTTAGATAACGGGCCAAAGCCTAGAGGCCCCAAAAACAATAAATTAACAAGTATGAATACTGATATATTTATGATGATTATGGATCAGCAAGAGGGCCAATAGATTATGTTAGATAGGAAAATAACTGTAAGCTTACGTGGTGTATTATCAATCGTAGTAGCTATTTTAATTTTAATTTTATTTTTGATTTCTTTACCCTACTTGAAATCTAAATATAGTAGTATTAGTGAAGTTTGCTTTATTTTAATAAAACAGATATTTACAATTTTAGTAACGATATTTATTGGGTATGTAGGTGCTTCTGTAAAATTATGGATTGATCAAAAAAATTTAAAAATACAGTCAAAAAGATTAACTATTAAAAATTTAAAATTAATAAAAATAGAGCTTGAATCAAATTTATCTACTTTGGAACTATTCAATAGAGACGAAATCAGTAATTATGATATGCTAAAAATAAAATATGATGATAGTTTCACTAAAAAACTATTTTTTAGTATAGAATGTAGAGATAGTTTGTCTAAATCAATAATTGAATTATTAGGTAAAGGACGAGTTTTTTTATCAGGCAGTGATGATCAGATTAAAATTGCATTACCAAAGATGATTAAAAATTTCAAAAAAAATATTTCATTTATCGATGATGAAATTACGTATCTTAACGAATATAATAACTGATTAAAAGCCTACTGACTAGATTTCTAGTTGGTAGGCTTTTTTCTTTTGAACAGTAAGTTATAGTAATGAACGGTATATGGCAGTATATAAATTTTATGGCAAAGTTAAAAGTGCTACAAAAGTGCTACAACGCAAAAATAAACGACCAACAAATGCGTTTAAATAGCCATTTGTTGGTCGTTTATTTTTATTATATATGCCGCTGACAGGAATCGAACCTGCATGAGAGTAATCTCACATCGACCTGAACGATGCGCGTCTACCAATTCCGCCACAGCGGCAAATACATATTTAATTATAGCATAATTTTATTAATTATTTTTAATAAACATTGGGTTTTATGATTCTTATTAGGTAAAGCAGCATAAACTTTAGTTGGGAAGGAAGTGTAATATGACTATTGTTAATAATTTGATTCAGAAATATCAACGTAAGTTAGGAACGGGACCTCAGGAAGAATGCTGGGCGGTTTATTTAGATACTCAAGCACAAATTATTGGAGATTTTTGTGTGGCAAAAGGTAGTCTAGCTCAAGTTCAAATACATCCAAGGAACGTTTTTCGAAATTCAATTGCCTTAAATGCCTATGCAATTGCCTTAAATGCCTATGCAATAGTATTAATTCATAATCATCCCAGTGGGAATTTAGCACCCTCAACAGCGGATGTTAATACGGCAAGGCAAATGGCAATTTGTGGGACATTAATGCAAATCCATTTACAAGATTTCATTATCATTAGCCATTTACATTATTGTAGCTTCTTAGAGTATAATTTTACCCTTCATTATGATGTTAAAACTATCATGGAATTATGGAATTATGGAATTTCGATACAAAGTTATCAAAATAACTCGTAATTTATTATTGAAAAAAACATTAAGTTTAAAGAACATTTATAGATTAAACCTAAGCCGTATTTTTAATGATGAATAACTCAGAAAAGAAGATCCAACTGAAATGAAATTAAGCGCTTATTTTTAATTAAAAATAATCTTTTTAATTAAAGATGACCTAATTAAATGGGTAAAAGGAAATGTGATATTTATTATGTAAATTAATTGGAAGCTAAACCGTATTTGTGATAAACTTTAACATATTATTGGGTAAGATTAGATTATAAAGAAAAGTGGGTGATTGTTGTGTTTTCATTTGGAACTCGAAATGTAGGAATTGATTTAGGAACCGCGAATACACTTGTCTACATTGAGGGAAAGGGTATTGTACTTCGAGAGCCCACTGTTGTAGCAAGAAACGAGAAAACAAATAAAGTGGTTGCTGTTGGATCTGCAGCGAAGGACATGCTTGGGCGGACTCCTGGTTCAATCCGAGCAATCCGGCCAATGCGTGATGGAGTAATAGCCGATTACGATACAACAGTTGAAATGTTGAAGCATTATTTGGGAAGTGCACTTTCAGGATATGGCTCAAAGCCTTACGTGACTGTTGGTGTGCCTTCAGGAGTTACGGCAGTTGAGAAGCGGGCAGTCATCGATGCAGCGCGCGTTGCTGGAGCTAGAGATGCTTATGTTATTGAGGAACCTTTTGCGGCTGCTGTTGGTGCTGGTCTACCAGTCTCAGAACCTACGGGATCAATGGTTGTTGATATGGGTGGTGGAACTACTGATGTAGCTACAATCTCACTAGGTGGGATTGTTTCTTCACGTTCAATTCGTTTAGCTGGTGATCGTTTAGATGAATCAATATCTTCATATATTCGACAAAAATATTCGGTTTTGATTGGTGAGCAAACTGCTGAACGTTTGAAGATGGAAATTGGATCTGCTGATATTGAAGCAGCTAAAGAAATGCCATCAAGCAGTGCGCGTGGACGTGATCTAGTTACAGGGTTGCCAAAGACCATTGAAATTACGGCTGTTGATATTGCAACGGCAATGCGCGATGTAATTTCTGAAATTATCGTAGCAATTAAAGAAACATTAGAGGAGACTTCTCCTGAAATTGCAGCCGATATTATTGACCATGGTATTGTACTAACTGGTGGTGGAGCCTTACTTAAGAATATCGATGAGGCAATATCAGAGCAAACCAAAGTGCCGGTTTTCATTGCAAATGATCCGCTAGAGGCAGTTGCAATTGGAACAGGGGAAGCATTGAAGTCCATTGATGCAATGAAAAACAATTAATCCTGTAGGGGCCGGATTCGCTTAAGAAAGTGAAACTGAAAAAGGGTATTGTAATGAAAAAAATATTTACAGCACGGCGGCTAGTAATTGGGGTTATCGTCACTATTTTGACATTAGGTGTTTTGACTTTGAGTTCCTATTCATTGCGTTCTGATAAGGGGCCCTCAATGCCCAATCGAATGTTAAATGATATTACTAGTTGGATTTCTAATACTGTGGCACTTCCAATTGGGGGCGTTCAGCATGGATTTAATAGTATTGATAATTTGATTAGTACTTATCAAGAGAATCAACAGATGAGCGCTAAAGTGGATGAACTAGCGCAGGCTAAGGTTCAACTACAGGTGATGCGTTCAGAGAATAAGGCGCTGAAGGATCAATTAAAGTTAACAGATACGTTAACTGATTATTCTTTGGTTAACGCTTCAGTTATTTCTCGCTCACCAGTAAATTGGCAAACACAACTTATAATTGATCAAGGTTCAAATGCTGGCATCAAGAAAAATATGCCAGTAATGGGATCAGGAGGTCTTGTAGGTCGAGTATCGCAAGTTTCTAATACGAGTTCCAAAGTAGAGCTATTATCTGATAATAGTCAAACAGCTAATCGTTTTGCAATTAGGATCGCTGCCGGGGATGGTCAAGTGGTTGATGGGTTAATTACTGGCTTTAATCAAACCAAGAATAAAATTTTAATGGAATATGTTACTTCAGATGTTGAAATTAAACCTGGAGATAAAGTTACGACATCCGGTTTAGGTGGAGTGACACCGGCTGGGTTGTTTGTAGGGACTGTTAGCTCGGTGGAAGCAAATGACTATGGATTATCAAAGAAAATCTATATTAAGCCTTCCATGGATTTCAATAATATTCCAGTTGTTTCTGTTGCTATTCAGAAATAAAAATTTTGATTATTGGGATAAATCACAAGAGGTTTGGGATCTTTCCAAGCCTCTTATTTTTTAAATATAGAAATTGGAGATTAAAATGATCACACAGGCAATGATAATGTTAATAATCGGCGTAATTGCTGGATTAATGGGATCAATTTTAGGGTTGGGTGGCGGAATTCTAGTTACGCCAGCATTGACTCTAATGGGAGTGGACATTAAATATGCGATTGCTGCATCGATTATTGCGGTAATTGCGACTTCATCGGGCTCTGCGATTGCATTTTTAAAGGACGATGTTTTAAATCTTAGAGTAGCAATGTTTTTAGAAATATTTACTACACTGGGAGCTTTAATCGGAGCGCTATTAACAGGATACTTTGATGGAACGGTCTTATATTTCTTGTTTGGCGCGTTATTAATTTTCCAAGCCTGGAATATGTGGAAAAAACTACGAGTTAAGATTGATGAACGAGTGGAAATTAATCATGATCGATTGGCTAATAAGTTACAATTAAATGGTTTTTATTATGATAAAAACACAAAAAAAGAAGTAAGGTATTCATTGAAAAATGTACCAGGTGGGGCTGCAGTCATGTTTGGAGCCGGAGTGGCTTCTGGATTGTTGGGAATTGGCTCGGGGGCATTCAAGGTCATGGCTATGGATGGAGTAATGAAAATGCCATTAAAGTCATCAACATCAACATCAAATTTGATGATGGGAGTAACGGCAGCTGCTTCAGCTGTAATATATTTCTTTAGTGGAATGATTCAGCCGGTTATTGCGGTCCCAATTGCTTTAGGCATTATTGTTGGTTATTCATTTGGGGCTAGATTGATGCAATATTTACCATCTAAGTTAATTCGCCAAATATTTATTCCATTTGTATTATTGATGGCTATACAATTAATTTTGAAGGGGTTAGGGATGGACTAATGAAGGATGAAATGAATCGTTTAGAATTAATAATCGGGAAAATTTTGCGATTTGGCGTTGCGACTGCGATAACCTTCATGGTATTTGGTTGTTTTCTTCTAATTGTAAGGAATAATAAGGAAGTTGTTCCTTATTATTCCTATCTGAAATTGAGTGAAATTTTACAAGGAATAGTTGTTTTACAGCCAAATGCTTGGTTAATGGGGGGGGTGTTTACTTTGATTCTAACGCCTGTTTTACGAGTTATAACCTCGATTTTTGCCTTTGTCAAAGTTAAAGACTGGGTATATACATGGATTACAATAATTGTCCTATTAATATTAATTTTAGCAATGGCATTCGGAATTAATCAAAGCTAATCATTATTTAATAATTGACTAATTTCCTGTAATAAAGTATAATTTTTATATTATAAACGAATAAAGATTAGAGGTCGCAATTGACATAATTATTTAGTGGAGCTGGTAGGCTATGAAGCTAAAAAAAGGGGAAATTGCCGAAATGGATAATAGACATATTTATCTGTTGGTCTAAATGTTAATACCATTTAGATTGTCGTAATGCTACATTACGGAGCGCTTATCGATGATTCCTATCGAATTGACTGAAAATGAGTCCGCGAACTGTTATGTAATGTCATTACATATTTATTTCGTGGGCTTTTTATTTGTTTTAAAGATATTAGTTGGGGAAATTAAGATGGGAGATTTTTATGTCAGATAATGGTAATAGTCCGGAAAAGCTTAAGAGAACGATGAAAACACGACATCTATCGATGATTTCGTTGGGGGGGACTTTAGGAACCGGGTTATTTGTGACATCGGGAGCTACGATTTCACAGGCCGGACCGATGGGATCGTTAGTTGCATATGGAGTTATGGGAATTATGGTGTTTTTCCTGATGACTTCGTTAGGCGAAATGGCAACAAATAACCCAGTATCAGGTTCGTTTTCGGTTTATGCTGATCAATATGTTGAACCGGCACTGGGCTTCGCAATGGGATGGAATTATTGGTTTAATTGGGCGATTACTGTAGCAGTTGAAGCGGCGACGGTTGGAGTGGTAATGGGATTTTGGCTGCCTAGTATTCCATCTTGGATTTGGTCGGCCTTGGTGTTAATTTTAATTACTTCGATTAACCTTCTTTCAGCTAAAACATATGGCGAAACTGAATTTTGGATGTCAATGGTAAAAGTCATTGCCGTGATTGCTTTCTTAATTATTGGGGTATTAATGATTTTTGGTGCATTTGCCTATAAGCCAGATATCGTTCATAATTTAAC
Source organism: Weissella coleopterorum (assembly GCF_011304355.1). Taxonomy (NCBI): domain Bacteria; kingdom Bacillati; phylum Bacillota; class Bacilli; order Lactobacillales; family Lactobacillaceae; genus Weissella; species Weissella coleopterorum. The sequence goes on from NZ_CP049888.1 coordinate 749,946, forward strand.
TGCAGGCGGTAAAAACGGATTTGTCGGTGGAATTAATGGGATTTTGGCGGTTTTCATGGTCGCAGGTTTCTCATTTCAGGGGACCGAATTGATTGGAATTACCGCAGGTGAATCTGAAAATCCTACAAAATCGATTCCTAAAGCCATTCGACAAGTGTTTTGGCGGATCTTATTGTTCTATATTTTAGCCATTTTTGTTATTGGGGCTCTTATTTATTATAAGGATCCTAATTTATTGCGATCATCGGAAAGTAATATCGCAATGTCGCCGTTTACTTTAGTCTTCAAGCGTGCTGGATTTGCTGCCGCTGCTTCGATTATGAATGCGGTCATTTTAACTGCCGTGATTTCAGCAGCAAATTCGGGGGTCTATGCATCATCTCGAATGTTATGGTCAATGGGTGAAAATAAATTGGCACCTAAAATTTTTAGTCGAGTTAATATAAAGACAGGTATCCCAGTCCCTGCAGTCTTGGCGACTGTTTTGGTTGGGTTGTTGACATTTTTGACGGCTATTTTAGGTCCAAATGTCTATTACTATCTTGTGGCTGCATCGGGACTATCAGGATTTATTGCTTGGATGGGGATCGCAATTTCACATTACCGTTTCCGACGGGCCTTGCATAGTCAAAATCATACGGTCCAAGAACTTAAGTATCATGCTAAGTGGTTCCCTTTTGGCCCATTGTTAGCATTATTCCTAAGTGTCGTGGTGGTAATTGGTCAAGATTTAAGTGCTTTCAAGGGGAGCATTTTGGACTGGAATTGGGAAGGTATTATTACTACGTATATGGCAATCCCATTATTCTTAATTTTGTATTTTGGGTATAAAATTAAAAATAAATCTAAGTTAAGAAAGTTAGAAGAAATTGACCTGGGTGAGGTTGGTTTGAAATAAGAAATGAATACTAATTTAACATTATAAAGTTGGAATTTATCTAAATTCCAACTTTTTTAATTCAGGTTTTAAAAATGAAATTTAACTTAACTGATTAACGTGTTTATTTAACTTTTTGCGGACTGTTACCTTATCATAAATATAAAGTTTGCTAATTTAAATATGGAATGTATTATGGACAATGATATGATATTCTTAGTATTATTATATTAGATTAAGTGAGGAAAATACGATGGGGTGGCATACGATAGAGGTTGAAACTCAAACAGAAGCAGTAGATGCAGTTAGCAACATCTTAATGGAAGCAGGGGCTGAGGGTGTACAAATTGAAGATGCAGCAGATGTTGATAATTTTGAACCAAATGACGCCACGGTGTTTGTGGACTGGGATAAGGTTAAGCATCGGGAAAATGGAGCATTAGTGATTGGATTTTTTCCAGTGGGACTCCATTTGCCTGAAAAAACGCTTGAGATTACGAACAAAGTTCAAAAATTAAATGATTTTGGATTGGATGCTATGCCTGGAACAGTTTCGTCTAATATTGTTTTAGACCAGGATTGGGAAACGGAGTGGCAAAAATACTATCATCCAGTTCGTGTGACCCGTCAATTAACGATTGTTCCAAAATGGGAAAAATATATTCCGAAAGATGTGATGGAAAAGTTAATTATTTTAAATCCGGGATTAGCATTTGGAACAGGAACACATCCAACAACTAAATTAATGCTTCAAGCTTTGGAAATGATTGTTCGAGGTAATGAAAAAGTTTTGGATATAGGGACTGGCTCTGGTGTTTTGAGTATTGCTGCCAAGCAACTAGGGGTAGGTGAAGTATTAGCAACAGATATTGATGAAGTTGCAGTGAGGTCGGCTCAGACAAATTTGGATCTTAATCCTGTTGCAAAGGATGTAGTTGTAATCGCCAGTGATCTCTTAAAAGATGTCCCTAAGCGTGAAAAATACGATCTGATTGTAGCTAATATGCTAACGGAAGTTTTGTTACCTCTGATTCCCAACGTAGAGGAATATTTACGACCGGGTAGTAAATTCCTATTATCAGGAATTTATTTTGATAAAATTAAAGTGATTCAAGAGCAATTGATCAATGCTAATTTTATAATTGATGAAATTATGCAGATTGGAGATTGGTATGGCGTCATTGCTCATTTGAAAATAACAGGAGAGTAGTATGCAACGTTATTTTTTAGACGAAACACCAGAGGATGACTTAGTTGTGTTGCCAGAAGACATTCAACATCACTTGATGACAGTTTTGCGTGGAAAAATTGGAACGAAGGCGGAATTTATTTTTAATCATAAAATCATTCGGATTGGCGAAGTTATTTCAATTAATGATCAAAAAACAGTTGTAAAATTAGGATCTGTATTAGAACAGACCGTGGAATTACCAGTTGATGTGACATTAATTTTAGGACTAACCAAAGGTGATAAGCCGGATGATGTTATTAAAAAAGCAACTGAATTAGGAGCCCATCACTTTATTTTGGTAGAAACAGAGTGGTCAGTCGCTCACTGGGGTAGCAAAGCTGATCGTAAAATTGCCCGATTAAATAAAATTGCACAGGGAGCGGCTGAACAAAGCCATCGCTTGCAAGTTCCAACGATTCAATATTTTAATAAAATTGAGCAATTAGAATTAAATAATGCCATGGTGAAAGTAGTCGCATGGGAAGAAAGTGCAAAAAGTGGGGAAAAAGGTCAACTTGTGAAATCCTTGGAACAAGCTCATCACGTTGGATCGATTGGGTTTATGGTAGGACCAGAAGGTGGCCTTTCCAAATCAGAATTAGAGCGGCTAGAAAAATTAGGTTTTAAAAAGGCAAGCTTGGGTGCTCGTATTTTACGTGCAGAAACCGCACCGTTATACATAATGAGCGCAATTAGCTTTGCGTTAGAATTAGACCATTCATCAATATAAGGGGGAATAATTATGTACGAATTAAAAAAAAATGCTGATTGGAAATTTTGGATTTTAATGCCTATTATTGGGTTTTTAATTCCATTTGCAATTAAAAATTTATCAGGAAATATAAAGATTTTGGGAATAATCACCACTTTATTCATAATAAATATTATTTTTAGCATTTTTGTAGGCATTTATCTGCGTAGACATGGTTCATTTTGGTATTTACTAATCATGTGGCCGTTGATTTTTTGGGTGGGAGTATTATTGAGTTTATTCCCAAGTACTTATGGTTATTATTTTGGATTGGTATATTTGATTATCGAATTATTTGCTTATACGATGGGACAAGAGTCTGAGGTTGATATTGACGCTCAAATTCCAATTGATGGTGGTATCAAAGGTGTTAAGTGAAAAATTAAAATAAAAAAGCTTCGATCAATTTTATGATCGAAGCTTTTTTTGTCAAAAAAATATAAAAAATTATGGAAATAAAAACATTCTTTAAATTTTTTTAATATTTAGATAAAAATAGATCAAACGCATAGGAATGGGATTCTAATCAATTTTTTATAAAGATAGATAAAGTGACGTGGTGGCTTGTGGTGGTTGGTAGTGGTATTAAGTGGTGTAAAGTGGTAAATTATACATATTGAAATAGCTATCAATAAATTTAAAAAATACGTTTTAATTTATGACAAAGGAGGAATAATTAAATGTTTATGGGCACATACCAACATACATTAGATTCGAAAAATCGTTTAATTATTCCGGCCAAATTCCGTAATCAATTGGGAAGTGGTTTTGTTGTCACAAAAGGTAATGAACATTCTTTGCATGCCTATAGTCAAGTTGGTTGGGAGACATATCAAAGTAAACTCAATCAGCTACCATCAAACAATGCAAAGGTTCGTCAATTTAAAAGAGCAATTTTAGCAGGTGCGACAGAAGCTGAATTTGATAAGCAAGGAAGAATCGTCCTACCCAATACATTGAAGGAACATGCGCTGTTAAAAAAGGATATTGTGATTATCGGCTATGGTGATGATGAATTTGAAATATGGGATGCACAGCGATTTAAGCAATACAATGCTGACGTCACAGATAACTTTGATGAAATTTCAAATGAGTTAGCTGAGCTTGGCTTTGAAATTTAACCGGTTAGGTGAAGGGAATTAGCATGACAGAATTTAATCACATCACCGTCCTTTTGGATGAGGCAATTGATAATTTGGCGGTCCAGCCTGAGGGAATTTACGTGGATGCTACCTTGGGTGGAGGTGGACATTCAGCATTATTGGCCAGTAAATTGACTACTGGTAAATTGTGGTCTTTTGATCAAGATCAGACGGCAATTGATTTTAATCAAAATCATTTGCAAACAGAAATTGAAGCGGGTAAGGTCGCATTGATTCAAAATAATTTCAGAAATATAAAAGTGGCTTTGAACGAAGTTGGTGTTAACAATATTGATGGAATCGTATATGACTTAGGCGTATCTTCGCCTCAATTTGATGACGGACAAAGAGGTTTTTCCTACAATTATGATGCACCATTAGATATGAGAATGAATCAAAACCAAGATCTTAATGCAAAAACAGTTGTAAATGAGTGGCCATTTAATGATTTAATGCGCATTTTATCACGTTATGGTGAGGAAAAATTTGCAAAACAGATTGCTAGGGCCATCGAACGGTTTAGAATGAATAAGCCAATTGAAACCACTTTTGAGCTCGTTGAGATTATCAAGTCAGCAATTCCGATGGGTGCGCGCCGAACGGGTGGACATCCCGCAAAAAAGTCCTTCCAAGCAATTCGCATTGCAGTTAATGATGAATTAGGCGCAGTGGAAGAATCACTACAGCAGGCTTTGGATTTATTAAATGTAAACGGACGGATTGCGGTAATTACTTTCCATAGTCTTGAAGATCGCTTAGTTAAAACGATGTTTAAAGAAAAAACACAACTACCAGATTTACCGTCTGGATTACCAGTGATTCCTGATGAATTACAACCAGATTTCAAATTAGTTAATCGTAAACCAATTTATGCAACTGAACTTGAATTAGAAGAAAATCGTCGAGCACATTCGGCCAAACTAAGAGTTATTGAACGAATTCGCTAGATCGGATATGAAAGGAATGATATTATGGCCCAAAATGTGCAACAATGGCAACCACAACCACAGAAAAATTCCCCTAAACAACGGTCAAAAGCTCTTCCTGCTAAAAGAATTCGTTATGCTAAAACACCTTGGAGAAATGAAATTAAGCATATTATTTGTGCAATTTTAATAACGATGTGTTTTGGGGTCATTAGTGTTTGGCTTTCGAATCAAGCTAATTTGTTGAATGGAGCTTCACAGGCTAATGCGACACAGTTGGAAAATTATCGAAATAAAAATAATGACACAAAAGAACAAATTAGTAATTTAACGACGCAACAACGGCTAAATGAAATTGCTCAAAAAGCTGGAATGTCGTTAGAAAACAATAATATTAAAAATGTTAAATAACACGAGGAAAACGGATGTTAAATAAAGGAAACATGAAGCGATCACATGGCGCGATTATTATTATGCTATGTATTCTGACAGGAGTGATTTTCTATATTGGCTCCCGTTTTTTTAGTGTTGCAGCGACTCACTCAGTTGATAATGTTAATTTGGAACAACGAGCTCAAAATCTTTATAAAACACAAGACCAAGAGACGGTAAAGCGTGGGCAAATTTATGATTCAATTGGAAATGTCCTTGCTGAGAATTCATCGGTCTATACGGCTATTATTGTCTTACAAAAAGACCAGCCTAATTATGTAAAAGCCAATCAAGTTAGTGCTGTATCCCAAGAAATTGCTAATGAGTTAGGTGGAGATGCTAATTACTACCAGAAAATAATCAAAAATGGAATTGCACATAATTATTTTCAAGTGCAATTTGGAAATAATGGTAGTAATATTTCTCAAGAAAAATACCGTGATATTAAAAAGAAAAAAATTCCAGGTCTGATTTTTGAAGCTCATCCGGCGCGTCTTTATCCCAATGGTCAATTTGCCTCTGATCTAATTGGCGCAACCAGTTCAACTGGAACCAATCAAATTAAAGGGATTTCGGGGATTGAAGCTTCTTGGAATCAAAAATTACAAGAACAAGCGGGTGTGAGCGCAAATAACATTAAGAATGGAAATTTGAGCCAACAGACAAAAAGTGTAGAGGCTAAGAATGGGTATGATATCTATACGACATTGAACACAAAGCTCCAATCCACTGTTGAAGATAAAATGAATGAATTGCAAAGTGATTTACAACCTAAACAAGCCTTTGCAGCGATTGTTGATACTAAAACCGGTGATATAGTGGCAGAAACACAGCGACCGACTTATAATGCAACTACTAAGGCGGGATTTGGCGGATTTTGGTCTAATATTTTAGTGCAAGAGCCCTTTGAACCAGGATCGGTTTTAAAGGGGATTACATTGGCGTCAGCAATTGATACTAATAATTGGAATGGTAATGATACTTATCATTCTGGACAAATTCAGATCGATGATAAAGTTGTGAAAGATTGGAATGATGGGGCTGGTTGGGGTCAAATATCATATTCTGATGGGATTGCCCTTTCTTCGAATGTGGCTATGGTTTTAACAGAACAAAAAATGGGACCAAAAACATGGGGAAAGTATCTTGATCGCTTTCAGTTTACAAAACCTACAAATATGGGATTTAATTCCGAATCAACTGGTTCAATGAATTTTAGATATCCGATTGAACAAGCCAATACCGCCTTTGGCCAAGGAATTAAAGTTACACCAGCACAAATGCTCCAAGCATATTCAGCTATTGCTGGCAATGGCGAGGAAATTAAGCCAAATATTATTTCAAAAATTGTGGATCCAAATACCCAAAAAGTCATTTATAGTGCTAAACGTGAAAAGGTATCAAAGCCAATCAAGAAGTCGACGGCTGCTGCAACGCGAAAAGAACTTGAAAATGTTATCTATAACGTAAAAGGTTTAGGGTCAATGTATGCAATTCCCAATGTAAGAACGACTGGTAAGTCTGGTACCGCCCAAATCTCGACTTCTAGTGGCTATACTCAGCCTGGAGATAATAGTAATGAAATTCATTCATGGATGGGGATGGCTCCATCAGATAATCCACGCTACATGATGTATATCGTGGTAAAAGAACCACAATCAAATACAAATAATATTGCGAAGGATATGTCGAATGTTTTTGTATCAACAATGCAACAAGCCTTGCAAATGGATAATTCCGATAAAAAAGCCGTAATTAGTGATCGACAACAAACTAAAATTCCAACAGTCAAGAATGAAACGGTTACCAAGGCGGAGACAGAAATTGAAGCAAATCATTTAAAGACGGAAACTGTTGGTGACGGACAATTAGTCAAGGATCAATATCCAGCTGGTGGTCAAAAAACAATTTTGAATCAGCGCATCTTTTTGCTGGCGGGAGGTAATATCAAAGTTCCCAACATGCAAGGATGGTCTAAAAAAGACGTAAAGAATTGGGGACGTTTAGTTGATATTAAAATCAATGCGAGTGGGGAAGGGTTATTAACGGAGCAATCAGTATTACCTGAGACACGGATTGCTGATGGAATTCATGAAATAACTGTTAAATTTAAAACCCCTTAGTTAAACAATGTTAAAATCAAGAAGAGATTATTTTGGAGGAGTATAAAAAATGATAGAAAAATGGTTACCTGAGGTCTTAATTGCCTTCTTAGTTTCTGTAGGGGGAACTTATTTATTAAAAAATTGGTTTAATAAAATTAAAATTCAACAATTAGTCATTCGTAATTCAGCAAAGGGACCAGATCACCAAGCTAAGGCTGGAACACCCACAATGGGCGGAGCTGGATTCATTGTAACGATTTTTCTACTATTTGCTTTGAAGCAAATAGTATTTGGTGTCATGAATCCAACGAGTTGGGCGATTGTTTTATCGATTTTACTATATGCATTGGTTGGCGGCTTTGATGATAGTGTCAAAATTTTCGAAAAGCGGGATGAGGGATTTAGATTTTTACCCAAGTTAATTGCTGAAATTGTAGCTGCACTAATAGCATTTTCGTTACTATTGTGGGGTAATTTTGATTTTATTTTGCACTTAGGATTTATGAACATTCAAAATGTAGTGTTTTTTGGATTGTTTACTGTTATCTGGTTAGTTGGTTGGTCAAATTCGGTTAATTTCTCAGATGGACTAGATGGACTTGCAACCGGATTATCAATCCTTGCTTACGGTGCATATCTAGTAGTTGCTTTGAAGCAAGGTAATTATGATGTAGTTGCGCTAAATGCGCTTGTGATCGGAGCTTTATTAGGTTTCTTTGTGTGGAATCAAAATCCCGCTAAAATTTTCATGGGCGATACAGGATCTTTAGCCTTGGGAGCAGGATTGGCTATGAACTCCTTAGTTTTAAATATTGAATGGTCATTATTACTTATTGGTTTAGTCTTTATGCTTGAAACATTGTCAGTTATGATTCAAGTTGGGGTATATCATTTTATTCAAAAGCGGGTATTTTTAATGGCGCCTATTCATCATGCTTTCGAGAAGGGTGGTTGGCGCATGGATCCTAAATATCCATGGAATGAATGGAAAGTTGATACATTATTTTGGATTGTGGCAGCTTTAATGGCAGCTCTATATCTTTTGATATGGTTGTAATCTATAAATAATATTTTATGTTAGTAAGAAAAAGGAGCAGGATTGATGACTAAGCAAGTATTAATAATTGGATTTGCACGTTCTGGTGCAGCGGCAGCAAAATTATTACGGCGTGAAGGCGCAGAGGTGCTTGTTTCAGATCCTAATTTGGATTTGAAAGATCAACGCGTTCAACAACTGCAAGCGCAAGGGGTTAAATTTACGACACAACAAAATTTGGAACTATTAGGTGAAATTGATTTAATTGTTAAAAATCCGGGAATTCCGCATAGTGTTCCGATTTTGAAGGCTGCTAACGAGCGTGGTATCAAAATTGAAGTCGAGGTAGCAGAGGCGCAAAAATATATTCAAGGTAATTGGATCGCTGTGACTGGTTCGAACGGTAAAACAACAACTACTGAAATGATTGCTGCTGTAATGCGAGCAATGCCGAAAGCTACAGGACACGTCTTGATTGCGGGTAATATTGGTATCCCAGTGAGTGAAGTTACACCTGATTCAAATAAAGAAGACGTTATTGTTACTGAATTGTCTAGTTTTCAATTAACTGATACACCGATGGTGAAGCCACATTTTGCTGTAATAACTAATATTTTTTCTTCGCACTTAGATTGGCATAAAAAACGGGCTAATTATGTCGCTGCTAAACAAAATATTACAAGAAACCAGACAAGTGATGACTTTTTAATTATTAATTGGGATAATCCGGAATGGCAAGCCATAGCAAAAACAACTAATGCACAGGTAATTCCATTTTCGCGGAATAATTTAAGCCAAGATGGAGCTTATTTAAAAGATGGTTGGTTGTATTTTAAAACTGAAAAAGTAATGCAAGCTGATCAAATTGGGGTTCCTGGGGAGCATAACATTGAGAATGCTCTTGCGGCAATTGCGATTGGGCGATTAAATCATATTCCGGTAGATGTCATTACAAAAACTCTTCAAACTTTTAGTGGAGTTAAACATCGACTTCAATTGATTGGTGAGTTTCAAGACCGCACAATATACAATGATTCAAAAGCTACAGATATTGAAGCTACTCAAAAAGCTTTGTCAGGCTTTAAACAACCTGTCGTCTTATTGGCGGGTGGACTGGATCGTGGTGATGATTTGAGCCGTTTAAGGTCGGACCTTAAGTCCCATGTCAAGGCAATGGTAACATTTGGACAAACTGGTCCACAATTGGCCAAAATTGCTCGTGAATTAGCAATCCCTGTTGTGGAAACAGTGAGCGTTAAAAGTTCTTTTGAGCCAGCATTTAATTTTAGTGAAGAAAATGATGTGATATTATTTTCTCCAGCGGCTGCTTCATGGGATCAATTTGATAATTTTGAAATTCGTGGTGATGTCTTTATTGCATCAATGCAAAAATTCATCCAACAAAAGGAGCAAATGTAATGAAAGTTGTATTTTCTGGTGGTGGAACAGGAGGACATATTTATCCAGCCTTAGCCACTATTGATGAATGGTCGAAACAAGATCCACAGGTGGATTTCTTATACATTGGCGGAGAGCGCGGGCTCGAAAAGGAGATCGTTTCAGGTGCTGGAATTAAATTTCAAGCCGTTAAAATTAAAGGATTTGTCCGTAGTATTTCATTTGAAAATTTAAAAACGATTTACCTGTTTTTAACGGCTGTTCGCAAAGCTAAAAAAATATTAAAAGCATTTCAACCTGATGTGGTTGTTGGAACAGGAGGATATGTTGCAGGACCAGTTTTGTATGCGGCGCAACTTTTAAAAATTCCGACGGTTATTCACGAACAAAATTCAGTGATCGGAGTTACGAATAAATTTTTGAAACGCCGAGTTAGTAAGGTCGGAATTGCATTTCCGACAGCAGAACATTTTTTTAAGACATCTAAAATTGTGGGTAATCCACGAGCACAACAAGTTGTTTCAGGAAGTCTAAAGTCGAATTTTGATTTATCTGATTTAAGTTTATTAAATGATCTACCAACTGTCTTAGTATTTGGTGGATCACAAGGTGCCCCTAAACTGAACAAGGCGATGGTTGAAGCTCTACCTACTTTTAATCAGCAAGAATATCAAATCATTTTTGCTACTGGTAAAAATCGTTTTCAGCAAGTTCAAGACCAAATTGAAGCGGCACAACTAAAGGTTAATTCGAATATTAAAATCATGCCATATATTGCGAATATGCAAGATCTGATGCCCCGGGTTGATTTGGTAATAGGTCGGTCGGGTGCAACAAGTTTGGCTGAACAAACAGCCTTAGGCAAGCCAATGATTCTAATTCCAAGTCCATATGTCACTAATGATCATCAGACTAAAAATGCGCAAAGTATGGTGGACGCAGGAGCAGCGTTAATGATTCGTGAAGTTGATTTAACAGGATCAGTTCTAGCTACCCAAGTTAATGCCTTAATGTTAGATCAAAAACGTCGTTTGCAAATGGCTCAACAAGCGAAGAAATTGGGCGTAACTGACTCAGCCGATCAATTTATCAATTTGATTAAGTCGGCGCTTTAAAATTACGTGAAAGGAGTACAGATGACTAAAAAAAATGAACGCGATGAATTAATGCACGGTGAGCAATCTGATAAGAGTATGCGAAAACAGATTAATCAATTCTTTGCTGAAAGTTTAGGCATGCCCATCAAAAGTGCTCCCAGAACGGACGCTATTTCGAAATCACAAAATCGATCTAAATTTAATTTTATGGAAAGAAATAGCATACATATGATATTGATATTATCAATCTTTGCAGTGATTATGCTACTACTGTTATCACCTCTCATGCGATTTGAAAAAATTGAAGTTATTGGCAATCAAGACTTGAGTAAAGCAGAGGTATTAGCAGCATCTGATATCAATAAAAATATACCAGTTTGGCAATTATTAAGTGAACAGAATTATTTTACTCAGCATGCAAAAAATAATCCGCAGTTAAAAAATATTAAAATTAATTATTTGAATATGAGAATTGCGCAAATTAAAGTTGAAGAAAATTCTAAAGTAGGTTTAATAAATAAAAACAATCATAATTATTATATTTTATCGGATGGAAGATTAATTGATAATCAATCTGAAGATAAAAATCCTCAGAATTTACCCACGTATGAAAAATTCCCGGATTACCAGAGTGTCAGAAAAGTTGCTACACAATTTGCGTCCATCTCAACAGCTTTACAACATAGTGTCTCAGAAATAATTTGGAGTCCAGATCAAGAAGATGATGAAAAACTTACTTTAATTATGGATGACGGAAATAAAGTCCTGATTAAATGGTCTGATATTAATAAAAAATTAAAATATTATCCTGGAATGGTCGCACAAACAGATAAAAATGGGACATTTAATTTTCAAGTTGGAACCTATTTTCAGCAATATTAAATGAAAGCGTAACATTAGTCTGTGAAATACTTGAATAATACGTATAATTATTAGTATTTATACGGTTATGTATGGTATTATTTTAAGTATGAAACTGAAAATAATAAAATTTTAAAAATAGATGGTAGAGGAGGATCGACAATGGCTAATCACGGCGTTATTGTTGGCCTTGATGTAGGAACTAGTACTGTTAAAGTGTTAGTTGCTGATGTTAGAGATCAACAGGTGAATGTGATTGCGGTCGGGAGATCAATTTCCCATGGCGTCAAGCGAGGGATGGTTGTAGATATTGATGCTGCAGCACAAGATATCCAAGCAGCCCTATCGCAAGTTAAAGAACAAACAAATCAAGATTTTACTGAAGTGATTGCTAGTATTCCAGCCAATGCAATTCAAATGCGGATGGTGCGTGGAACAGTTACTTCGCAAGATTCACAGCATATATCCTATCAAGATGTAATCGCTGCTACTAAATCTGCAATTAATATTCCGTTAGAACATGATCAAGCGGTGCTTGATCTTACGGGCCAAGATTTTACGGTTGATGATTTAACCGGTGTGTTAGATCCAAACGATATGGTTGGATCACATTTGACTTTAAATGCAACCGCGTACGTCGGTCCTCGATTGTTAATTTCAAATTTGCGATCTGCAATTGAAAGAGCAGGTCTTAATTTACGAGATTTAGTCTTAGCGCCTCTTGCAGCAAGTCAAACAATTGCAACGGATGCTGAACAAGAATTTGGAACGATCTTATTAGATTTGGGGGCTGGTCAAACTACGGCAACCATCGTTCAAAATCATCAAATTAAATTTATTTCAACTTATGGTGCTGGTGGTGCTAATATAACAAAGGATATTGGCACCGTGCTAAGTATTAGTAATCAAGATGCTGAACAGCTGAAATTAGATGCTGGAGTTGCTGCACCACAATTTGCAAATGAAGCGCATTTGTTAACTGTGAACCCAGTTGGCAAAAAACCAATTCGGATTTCAGAATTAGAACTAAGTGAAATTATTGGAGCACGCATGCAACAAATTGTCACGAAGTTGGGTGAGCGTTTAGACACCGTTTCAGCTTTTCAGTTACCAGGTGGTATGATTGTATCGGGTGGAAGCGCTACTTTGCGACATACACAAGATATATTGCAAGCGGCTTATGGTATTAATGCAAAATTATTTATGCCGCATGAAATTGGTTTGCAAAATCCGGCATTTGTTGGTTCTTGGGCTTTGGTAAATTATGCTGCGCAACAGACTAAGGTGGCATTGATTGTAAAACAAGCAATGTTAGGTATTCCCATCACTGTTGAGCCTAAAACAATTGTTGCACCAAAGTCAGATCAATATATTGTCCGAAAGACAGTTGAACCAAATGAAGAGGATGACATGAGGCGGTTCCGTCAAACTGGTCCGGAATCTTCATCAGAAAAAGCTAGTAAACCTACGATCGTAGAACGCTTAAAACTTTGGTTTAGTGAGTTATTTAATTAAAGAATTAATTTATGAAAGAGGATTATCCGAATGGAAATGCAAATGGAAAATCAACCGGTTGGAGCAGCAATTAAGGTGATTGGTGTCGGTGGTGGTGGTGGAAACGCAATCGCTCAGATGGTCGCTAGCGGTGTTAGTGGCGTACAATTTATTGTAGCTAATACAGATGCACAAGCCCTTGCTAGTTCACCAGCAGAAGTTAAGATCCAAATTGGATCAAAAGCGACTAAAGGACTCGGAGCAGGAGCTCGACCTGAAGTTGGGGCTGATGCTGCATCAGAATCTGAAGCTGAAATTGCTGAAGCTTTAAATGGAGCTGATATGGTCTTTGTCACAGCTGGAATGGGCGGTGGAACCGGAACTGGTGCAGCACCTATTATCGCACGGATTGCTAAAGAAGCAGGGGCCTTAACGGTGGGAGTGGTTACTCGTCCGTTTAGTTTTGAAGGACCAAAACGTGGTACCGCAGCTGCTGAAGGCCTTGCAAACTTAAAGAAAAATGTTGATTCATTGATCGTGGTTTCAAACAATAATTTGTTACAAGTTTTGGATCGTAATACAACAATGGTAGATGCTTTTAAAATGGCAGATTCGGTCTTAGTAAACGGAGTGAGTGGAATATCACAATTAATTACTAATCCCGGGTTAATCAATGTCGACTTTGCGGATGTTAAGACAGTAATGGAAAATAAGGGAACTGCTGTTATGGGAATTGCATCGGCTAGTGGAGAAAGTGCTGCTACAGATGCAACCAAGGCTGCCATTAAATCACCATTACTTGAATCTAAAATTGATGGAGCTACTGATGTGTTGCTATCAGTTAAGGGAAGCTATAGCATGCCTTTGTTCGCAGCACAAGAAGCAGCTGATGCAATTAAAGAAGCTGCCGGCGATGATGTCAATGTCATCTTCGGAACAACTTTGGATGAATCACTAGGCGAAGAAATAGTAGTAACGGTGGTTGCAACTGGAATCGATCGAGAAGCTCAACCAAAGCCAGAATTAAAGTTGAATCAAACCAATTCAAATCAAACCAAGACCACTAATGATGGAAATGCAGCACTTAATAATAATGTTAAGACTAATGATCCGTTTGCTGGTTGGAATGCATACGATACAAATCAGAGTTTGAATTCAAATTCAGCTGATGCAACAACAATGAACGAATCAAATTCTGAGCTTCAATCATTTGATACTTTTTCATCAAACGACGCGGAAGATGAAGAAGAAGTGGAACGCCCACCGTTCTTTAATTGGAAAAACCGTGGTAACAACTAACGGAGAATAGGACATGAACTTCATGGAAACATTTAAAAAATTTTTTAATTCTGATGAAGAAGACTATGAGTATAGTTCTTCATCACAAGGCTACTATGATGAACCAGTGGCAACTGCAGATGAGAGTGCTGCAAACACGGCAGCAACTAATCCGGTAAACAATACTGATTCACGGCCTAAGTCAAAACAACAACAGCGACCTAATGTTTTAGCAATGGATGCTCAATTAGGTGATTTGGCTAAGATTGTTGTCTTTGAGCCACGAATTTATTCTGACGTTAAAGAAATTGTAAACGAAATTTTAAATGGAAATGCAGCGTTGATTAATTTTAGTTCGATTGATAATGCACAATCAATGAGAATTGTGGATTATTTAGCAGGGGCCGCACAGTCTGTGGAAGGTAGTGTTCAAAGAATTGGGGAGTCTATTTTTTTGGCAACACCACACAATTTTGAAATCTCAGGGACAATTTCACAAAATTTGGGAAATTCGTTTGAAAATTAATTAGAGGTATATATGAATTTAATCTTTGCTTTAGTACATTTTGGAATTGCTGGATTAGAATTATTGATTGTTATTACTGCTTTAATGTCATGGTTTCCAGGCGCTTTGCAAAGTAAGTTTGGACAATGGGCCACGCAAATGAGTGATTTAATTGTTGAACCAGTTCGTAAGGTAATGCCTAGGACGGGGATGTTAGACTTTTCACCATTGATTGCAATTTTAATTTTAGAAGCAGCCGAATTAGGACTAAGAATGCTTAGTCAAATGTTTTAATTATTAATTACTGAAATGAGATGAGAAAGTGGTTGATCAGATAAAACAACATTTTCGAGCTTATGAATCACCTTTCATTGACTTTGCTGAAGGGCTTTTAAGGCAAGTCCATGACGAATATCGTCCAATTCTAACCGACTTCTTAAATCCGCGCCAACGTTATATCGTGGAGACATTGATTAATGGAGATGATGAGGTTAAAGTGGTATTTTGGGGTGGTTATGATGATGCTGAAAATCAAAGAGGACTATTTATTCCTAGTTATTATGAATGGCAGATTAGTGATTTTGATTTAAGAGTTTTGCAGATTAACTATCCTGTAAAATTTGCTGAGCTACATCATAGTGATATTTTAGGAGCATTAGTTAATGCAGGATTACAAAGAAATCGAATTGGGGATATCATTGTTGATGAACAACAAAATTGGCAAGTGATTGTTACAGATCCAATTGCTCAGTACATTCAACAGTCACCAGACTTAACTAGAATTGGACGAGTTAAGGTGCATTATTTAAATGTAGAAAATGATAATGTATTAGAACCATTACAGGATTATTTGCTAGAAGAGACGTTAGTGACTTCGTTAAGATTGGATATTATTGTAGCAAATGGTTATAATATATCTAGGTCCAAAGCAAAAGAACTAATTGAACATGGTTTGGTTAAGATAAACTGGACCGTGATGGAACGACCTGATGAAGTCGTTGCAATTAATGATTTAATTTCTGTCCGTCGTTATGGACGTTTGAAGATAACGGCGTTAAATGGACAAACTAAAAAAGACAAATGGCGAATTAGCTTAAATATTATCAAAAAATAGGAAGAGGATAGAGATATGGCATTAACACCACAAGAAATTCACTCAAAAGATTTTACTAGTCGTGGGCGCGGATTTGATAAAGTTGAGGTCAATGACTTTTTGGATCAAGTTGTAATTGATTTTGAGAACTTGATTAATGAAAATCAAACTTTGAAGACTAAGGTGGCTGATGCAGAAGCCAATGCTCAACAGGTTGAGGAAATGAAACAATCAGTTAATTCTTCAATTTTGATTGCTCAAGAAGCTGCGGAACGTTTGAAGAAGCAGACTGAATCTGAAGTCGAAGCAACTCGTTCACAAGCAGAGTCACAAGCTCAAAAGACAGTACTTGATGCAACATCAAAGGCTAACGGTATTATTACAAAAGCCAATAATGATGCAGATCAAATTAAGAATGACTCACAAGCTGAGATTGATCGTTTAAAGGCTGAAAAGGATGCTTTGAATCAAGAAATGACAGCATTTAAGAGTAAATTAACTGGAATTTTGAAGAATCAAATTGATCTTGTTAATAATGATGCTGATTGGGCGGATATTTCTAATTCAACAGTTAGTTCTTCGGCTTCTGATGAGATGGTATCATCAGAAGCCGCTACGTCTGTTGCAGTGGCTTCATCATCAGCGGCTCCAAAAGCGTCTTCGATGGCGTCGTCATCAGCTGATTTAGATTTTGAAGCGGCTGTACAAGCTAAATTAGCTGAATTCTCTGGAGATAATAAAAAAAATGCTGCTAAAACTGACGAGGTCGATACAGTGGTTGTGTTACCAGAAAAAGATGAAAATAAAGGTCAATTCTTGAATAAAGATTAGTTTTAGATTATCATTACAATTAAAGTTTTTTAACCAAACGGTATTAAGAATACTTTCAAGCGATTTCGGGGTGGTGCAAGCCGGGAAAAGTTAAGCTTAATATTTATCACTAAAAAACCAAATTTATACGATTTTGAGGCCTTTTTGGTGAACTCGGGTGGTACCACGTTAATTAACTGACGTCCCGCATTGATTATTTAATTTTAATCAATGCGGATTTTTTATTTTATAACATGGAAAAGGAGTGGTGATTTTATGAAAATTAAAAATACATTGAATATTGGAAAAACTAAGTTTCCAATGCGCGGTAATTTACCGGTAAATGAATTGCGCCGTGAAAAAATTTGGGCAGATAATAAATTATATGAGGCTCGGCAAAAATTGAATGAAGGTAAGCCAACCTTTATTTTGCATGATGGACCTCCTTATGCAAATGGTAATATTCACATTGGGCATGCAATGAATAAAATTTCAAAGGATATTATTGTCCGTTACAAGTCAATGAATGGCTTCCGCTCACCATTTATTCCCGGTTGGGATACACATGGATTACCGATTGAGCAACAACTAACTAAGATGGGGAAGGATCGCAAGGCGGTTGGTCCGGTTATTTGGCGTAAAATGGCAGATGAGTTTGCGCATAAACAAGTTAAAAAACAAATGAATGATTTCAAGCGGCTTGGAATTGCGGCTGACTGGGATAATCCCTACTTAACATTAATGCCTGAGTTCGAAGCAGCGCAAATACGTGTATTTGGTACTATGGCTAAGAAGGGTTATATCTATAAGGGTAAGAAGCCTGTCTTTTGGTCATGGTCATCTGAATCGGCTTTAGCGCTTTCAGAAATTGAATATCACGATATTACTTCTCCAACAGCCTATTATGCAGAACAAGTTAAAGATGGTAAAGGACTGCTTGATAATGATACATATTTTGTAGTTTGGACGACAACACCTTGGACAATTCCAGGGTCGCGTGGAATTTCGGTAAATGCTGAATTTAAATATTCACAAGTTAAACCAGCTGGATCTAATAAGAAATACATTATTGCTACTGAATTATTAGCGCATGATGCTGAATTATTTGGCTGGGAAAAGTATGAGGTATTAGCCGAATTTACAGGGAAAGATTTAGAGTATATTACGGCTCAACATCCTTTCTATGAGGATATTGATCTATTAGTCATGTTAGCTGATTTTGTGACATTAGATGCAGGGACAGGATTAGTACATACCGCGCCTGGATTTGGTGAAGATGATTTCTATGTTGGTCAAAAGTATAAGATCGAAGTAGCCGTTCCAGTTGATTATCAAGGTAAAATGACTAAAGAAGCTGGAGTTGAATTCGAAGGAGCATTTTATGAAGATGCCAATGAAATCTCATTAAAAAAACTTGCTGAACAAGGTAACCTTTTGAAGCAAGAAGATATCACGCATTCATATCCATTTGATTGGCGAACTAAGAAGCCGGTTATTTATCGAGCGGTACCACAATGGTTTGCTTCAGTCGCTGATTTTAGAGATGATTTATTATCAGAACTAGATAATGTTACATTTTCACCTGAATGGGGAAAGAAACGCCTGTATAATATGTTGAAAGATCGTGGTGATTGGGTAATTTCACGTCAACGAGTTTGGGGTGTGCCATTGCCAATTTTCTATGCCGAAGATGGAACGGCCATCTTGGACCCTGATGTCATCGAACATGTTGCTGATTTAGTAGCAGAAAACGGTTCTACATATTGGTTTGAAAAATCAGCGCAAGAATTATTACCGGTTGGATATACGAACGAACATTCACCAAATGGATTATTTACCAAAGAAAATGACATTATGGATGTTTGGTTTGATTCAGGTACTTCACATCAAGGCGTTTTGGCTACACGTGATAATTTGGAATTCCCAGCTGATTTAGTATTAGAAGGTTCTGATCAATATCGTGGATGGTTTAATTCATCAATTATTACTTCGGTTGCTGCTACTGGGCATGCACCTTACAAGAGTGTGCTTTCCCAAGGTTTCACCTTAGATGCTAATGGTGAAAAAATGTCAAAATCTATCGGTAATACAATCGAACCAAGTGAGATTACAGATAGTATGGGTGCTGATATTATTCGATTATGGGTATCTACGGTTGATACATCTCAAGACGTTCGTGTGTCAATGGATGGATTTAAACAAACTTCGGAAAGTTATCGTAAGATTCGTAATACAATGCGTTTCTTATTGGCCAATACAAGTGACTTTGATCCAATACAAGATCAAATTGCTTTTAATGATATGACTCCAGTTGATCAATATTTTTATATTCGTTTTAATGAATTGGTAGCAGAAATGAAGGCAGCTTATGATCGCTACGATTTCCAAGTTGTCAATAAAACACTAATGAATTTTATTACTGTTGATCTGTCAGCATTTTATTTGGATTTCAATAAAGATGTATTATATGTTGAAGCACCAAAAGGACAATTAAGACGGTCGGTTCAAACCGTACTTTATAAGGTTTTAGTGGACCTAAATCGTCTAATGTTACCGATTTTGCCACATACATCAGAGGAAATCTTTGAATATTTGCCATATGAAGAAGGTGATTTTGCATATTTGACTGAAATGCCAGATATTGAAAATCTTGAATATGATGGTGATTTGCTAAACCGTTGGTCGAAGTTTATGGACGTCCGTTCGGCTGTCAATAAGGCTCTTGAAGTGGCGCGTAATAATGATTTGATTGGAAAACCAGCGGAAGCGGCGGTTACTCTATACCTACAGCCTGAACAACGAGAATTAATTGATAGTTTAGGACAGGATATTCGTATTCTGCTGTTGGTTTCACAATTGCAATTAAAGAATATTGATGAAAAGACTGTTGATGTAGACCGCTTTGATGAATATTTTGTTCTGGTTGAGCATGCAGATGGTGAGATGTCACCACGTGATCGAATGTACCATCTAGATCTTGGACAGGATCTGAACTTCCCAATGCTTTCAAAGCATGAAGCGCAGATTGTTCGTGATAATTTTCCAGAGGCATTGGATGAAGGATTAGAGTAGTTTTAAAAATTAAAAATGAGGATTTTGATTTTATAATCAGGATTCTCGTTTTTTAGTAAAGATAAATTTAATTTGACAAAAAAAAAAGAACACGTTATGATAAAGCGTCTAATATTTAGATGTTCAAATTATCAGAAGTAACTGTGGTAAATATAATAGGAATGAAGGGTGGCGCAAATGGCGGATAAAATCTCTTTTGAAGATGTTAATAATTCACTTGTAGATGTGTTTAATAATGCAATGTGGATTGAGGAGGCTTCATTACGAGACTCCGAATTTAGTGATATTACATTGAAAGATATGCATATCATTGCTGCTATTGGAGGACAAGGTGAAGTAGCCGCGTCAAAGTTGGCAAATATTGTTCATGTCACACCAAGTACTATGACGAGTTCAATTGATAAATTAGTGCGTAAAGGATATGTTGAACGGCAAAGAGATAACGTTGACCGACGGCTTGTTTTAATCGTTTTAACTTCCAAAGGTCAGGCTGTTTGTCGTTCGCATGATGCCTTTCACCGAGGATTAACGCATACCATGTTTAGCGATTTGGATAATACTGCCTCAAATACTGTGCAAAATGCAATATTCAAATTGCAAGATTATTTAAAAAATTTAGTTGATTAATTTAAATGAAAAATATCCACACCATTCAACTTAACTGGTGTGGATATTTTTATAATAATTCAAAAAGAATGGTTAAATAGACTTTGGAATAAACCAATAGTGTTGCATGGTTAGTGCCTTAACTTGAATTGAGTATAATTCATCAGGTTTTTCAACTTTAATGAGGGTTAAGAGGCTGGGATCTAAATTAATATTACTACTAAAGAAAATGGGAGAAACTAAATGGTTTTTTTCGTCAATTAAAAGTAATTCAGATTCTGAATTCGTAATACATTGAAAGGCATTAGTTGGATTAAATTTAATTGTTTCATTGCGATTAAATTGGTTTAGGCGTAGCATGACACTTTTAAAAATGCGTTGCGTATCTGTTGGGACACCACGTAATTCAAAGTTATCAATTAATGGAATTCCCCATTGAATCGCATATCGACGAGCTGTTAAAATATATTGCGCATTAAAATTTTTATTACCAGAACCAATAATTCCTAAGATTTTACTTTTATCGGGCAGATCATCAATAAATTCGAAAAGTGAATTAGTTAGAATTTCTTGAACGCCACTATGGATTCCATTTCCACCATCTAGGTAGGTTGGGACAAAGACAAATGCTGGAGAATCTAAATTTGTAATTTGTGTGTTATCTGAAATTTCAATAGCTTGAAATTGATAGTTACTCTGTTCATTTTGAGCAAATTTTATAAAATTTTTAATAAAATTTTTAGTATTTCCGGCAATTGATGTGTATAGTAACTGAATGACCATATTAGAAACTCCTTGATGAATATAATAGTATAAAGATACTCCATTTAAAATGAATAAACAACTATTATTAAAAATAACATAACGGAATGTTATGTTATTTTTTTTGAGATAATCGTTTAAAAATGGCTTTAAAATAGCTTTTACAAGTTGTTTTAAATTCCATATCATTAAAGAAAATAAATTTTAATATTGCTTTATGTTATTTTCGCCAGTATACTAAAGAGCATAAAGTATGATGAGAAAAATTAAAATTATTAATGGAGATGGAGGAATTTATTTATGTCAGTAACAGTTTATACTAAAAATAATTGTGTGCAATGTATGATGACTAAAAAAACCTTATTACAGTATGAGGTTGATTTTATTGAAAAGAATGTTGAAGAAGACACTGCAGCAATGGACTTTTTAAAAAATGAAGGTTATCAAGCTGTTCCAGTTATCTTCGTAGATCAACAAGAACCGATTAAGGGATTTCGACCAGACTTATTAAAAAAATTACGTATTGCAATCTAAGCTAATATGAGGTTAATGAAGTTAATTGACTATTTCACAAAGAGGGTCAGCATTGTATTTTACGAGCGGCCTTTTTTGTTTGAAGCAATGTAACAGGGGGCAACTGGAATGGCATTGGATACACTAAATCAAGATGAAGTAACATATTTTGATTTGAATAATGAATTAAAT
This sequence comes from Weissella coleopterorum, assembly GCF_011304355.1. NCBI lineage: Bacteria > Bacillati > Bacillota > Bacilli > Lactobacillales > Lactobacillaceae > Weissella > Weissella coleopterorum. Next base: position 772,127 of record NZ_CP049888.1, read on the forward strand.
ATTCCTAAAAATGGGACGATTCAAATTGATAAGGATCATGAAGCTTTGGAAGCTTTTTTGAAAGAAAATGTTATTCCGAATACGCTTAAGTTTGAATCATTAAAAGATCGTTTTGATTATTTATTAAAAAATGAATTTGTTGCTGCAACAATGCTTGAACAGTATGATTTTAATTTTATTGAGAAAATGTATCATTTTTTACGGGAAGCAAATTTTAAATTTAAATCCTTTATGGCCGCGTATAAATTTTATGCACAATATGCACTAAAGACCAATGACCAACGTTTTTATGTTGAGAATTATATTGATCGAGTTGCGATGAATGCATTATTTTATGCCAATGGGAATGAATCATTGGCAATGAACTTAGCTAATGAAATGATTCATCAACGTTATCAACCAGCCACGCCATCATTTCTAAATGCGGGTAAGGCCCGCCGTGGTGAACTAGTTTCGTGTTTTGTATTACAGACCACAGACGATATGAATTCAATTGGTCGAGTCATTAATTCAGCGCTTCAATTGTCAAAAATGGGTGGTGGTGTTGGAATTAATTTATCTAATTTACGTGAAGCAGGATCGACGATTAAGGGTATTACTAATGCGGCTTCGGGTGTTGTTCCGGTAATGAAATTATTGGAAGATTCGTTTAGCTACTCTAATCAAATGGGGCAACGTCAAGGAGCAGGTGTAGTATACTTGTCTGTATTTCATCCAGATATTATGCAATTCTTAGCAACTAAAAAGGAAAATGCGGATGAAAAGATTCGGGTTAAGACACTTTCTTTAGGCCTTACAGTACCTGATAAATTTTATGAATTAATTAAGCAAGATGCTATGATGTATTTATTTTCACCATACGATGTTGAACGAGAATATGGAAAACCATTTAATTATATTGATTTGAGTGCTGAATATGATAATCTTGTGGACAATCCAAATATTAAAAAAACGATGATTAAGGCACGCGATTTGGAGAATGAAATTTCTAAATTACAACAAGAATCAGGGTATCCATACATCATTAACTTAGATGTAGTTAACCGAGCTAATCCAATTGCTGGAAAGGTTATTTCTTCCAATCTTTGTTCAGAGATTTTGCAGGTTCAAACGCCAAGTATTATAAATAATAAACAAGAATATGAGCAAATGGGTTCAGATATCTCATGTAATCTTGGTTCCACGAATATTGTGAATATGATGGAAACTGATGATTTTGCGGAATCAGTCGATACAATGATTCGGGCCTTATCATTTGTCTCAGATAATTCGCATTTGGATGTAGTTCCATCAGTTCAAAATGGGAATCAAGAATTACATGCGGTAGGATTGGGAGCAATGGGACTGGCTGCGTATTTTGCTAAAAACAAAATGTACTATGGTGATGAAGAAGCAATAGATTTTACTAATATGTATTTTATGATGCTAAATTATTATTCATTATTAGCATCAAATCAAATTGCTAAAGAACGGCAAAAATCTTTTTACGATTTTGAAAAGTCTGATTATGCAAATGGAACGTATTTTGATAAATATTTGCAATCGGATGTTCAACCCAAGACTCAAAAAGTTCGAATGCTATTTAAAAAACATCATATCCCCACACATTCCGATTGGCAACGTTTGAAAGACCAAATTCAAGAATTTGGCTTGTATAATGCCTATCGATTAGCAATTGCACCGACTGGATCCATTTCATACGTTAATGATTCAACTGCTTCGTTACATCCAATTATTAATAAAATTGAAGAACGCCAGGAGAAGAAGATTGGTAAAATTTATTATCCGGCGCCATACTTACAAAATGATACTATTCCATACTATGAATCTGCTTATGATCTAGATATGCGTAAAGTTATCGATGTATATTCAACGGCTCAGCAACATATTGATCAGGGAATGGCATTGACATTGTTTATGAGGTCGACATTACCTGAAGGACTATATGAATGGAAAAAAGACCGAACAAACAAAATGACAACTCGTGACTTAAATATCCTTAGAATGTATGCTTATCATAAGGATATAAAATCTGTTTATTATATTAGGACCTATACAGATGATGAGAATGAAATGGGTGTGAATGAGTGTGAGTCATGTTCAATTTAAAAAGCACAGGGGAGATCAATTAGCTATGGCAGAAAATTATCAAGCAATTAATTGGAATGTTATTGAAGATCAAATTGATAAAGCAACGTGGGAGAAATTGACGGAACAATTTTGGCTCGATACGAGAATTCCTTTATCAAATGATTTAGATGATTGGCGTAAAATGTCTGAAAAAGAACATTATCTAGTTGGGCATGTTTTTGGTGGATTAACTTTATTAGATACATTGCAATCTCAAGATGGAATGACATCACTTAAAGAGAATATTCGCACGCAACATGAAGAAGCTGTTTTAAATAACATTGAATTTATGGAATCAGTTCATGCAAAATCCTATTCTTCCATTTTTGAAACACTAAATACTTCAGATGAAATTGATGAAATTTTTTCTTGGACTAATCAAAACAAATATTTACAATATAAGGCAAATAAAATTAATACCGTTTATCAGGAAGGAACTCAACTGCAGAAAAAGGTCGCCTCTGTTTTCTTAGAGACTTTCTTATTTTATTCGGGATTTTATACGCCATTGTATTATTTAGGACATAATAAGTTGAATAATGTGGCAGAAATTATTAAATTGATTTTACGAGATGAATCAGTACATGGAACTTATATTGGTTATAAATTTCAGCTTGGTTTTAATGAGTTAAGCGATGGAGAGCAAAATGAATTTAAAAACTGGATGTATGAATTCTTACTTGATTTATATAATAATGAAGAACAATTTACACATGAATTATATGATCCAATGGGGTGGTCAGAGTCGGTTTTAACCTTTATTCGTTATAACGCAAATAAAGCTTTAATGAATTTGGGCCAAGATCCGATGTTCCCAGATAGCGCTGATGATGTGAATCCAATTGTGATGAATGGAATTTCAACAACGACATCAAATCATGATTTTTTCTCTCAGGTTGGGAATGGCTATCGATTAGGACAAGTTGAAGTCATGCATGATGATGATTATAATTATGGATTAGAGTAATAAAAAACCAGTCAGGATAGATCTGACTGGTTTTTTTGAAGGTATGAACTTAAAACAGATAATAAACTAATAGATGCCTATCATCATCTGAAGGTTGCTTAATCAATAATACGTAATTCCTTTGATAGGTGAGTAAATGAATCAGCACCAGTTTCAGTGAGGACAATCGAATCTTCGATACGAACTCCCATGTCACCTGGGATATAAATTCCTGGTTCAATAGAGAAAGCCATACCAGGTTCAAGTACTAGGTCATTGCCACCCATAATTTGGGGGAATTCATGTACTGAAGAACCCAGACCATGGCCGAGACGATGAACAAAATATTGACCATAACCAGCCTTAGTGATGATATCGCGGGCAATTTCATCTAACTGGTTGGCAGTCATACCTGGCATGACTTGAGATTGGGCAGCTAATTGAGCCTCCAAAACAATATTGTAAATATCTTTTTGATGTTCAGAAACTTTTCCAAAGGTGACCGTTCGTGTAGCATCTGAAACATAACCATCATGAATGGTTCCCAGATCAAAGAGTACCATGTCGCCATACGTTAACTGATTTAATCCCGTAGCACCATGAGGTTCAGCTGCGTGCGAGCCAAATTGAACCAAAGTTTCAAATGACATTCCCGGAATGCCACGTTTCTTCGTTTCAAATTCGAGACTGGCAGCCACGGATAATTCAGTTACCCCAGTTTGAAGGGCAGCAAAACCAGCCTCAAATGCGAGGTCAGCATCATCGCCTGCTAAGTGCATTTTCTGTATTTCATCTGCCGACTTGTGAAGGCGCATTTGTTGAATAATATTAGTTAGATCACCATTAAATTTAATTTCTGGCAATGCAGTTTTAATCAAATCAGCCCGAGCAAGGGTTAGCTGCTCGCTCTCAATGGCCCAGCGAGTTAGATGCTTGGTACTTTCTCGAATATGGTTAGCTAATAATTGCCAACCATTTTCGTGGTCCTGATAACCATAAATAGGAAATTGCCACCCAGCAGATTTAACTGCTTCAACTTCTAGGGCAGGGGTAAACATAATTGGATCATCTTGGGCGAAAATAACGAGTGCTAAAATTCGTTCGATCGGGTCAGATTCAAATCCAGTTAGATATGAGATAGAATGAAAATCTGAAAAATAAGCCACGTCTAGTTCATTTTCATTTAGCCATTGTTGAATTTGATTAATTTTTAAAGACATAAAATTACTCCTCATCTGTATAGTAATGTATATTCTACACTTTTATGAAAAAATTTTCATTTTTTTAAAGTAAATAAAATTATTTTTTAAATAAGTTTGTGAAAATGTTGGTTAAATGCGTATGAATGGGGAATGAAAACGGTTGTATTAATTTTCATAAATTGATATAATAACGTTTATAAAAATTAATTATTAAAAGGAGGTGCTATATGATGGAAAAACAAGCAGTTACAATTTATGATGTTGCCCGTGAAGCGGGAGTTTCAATGGCTACTGTTTCACGTGTAGTTAATGGAAACACTAATGTACGTAGTGAGACAAAAGAAAAAGTCGAATCAGTAATTGAACAGTTAAATTATCGACCCAATGCCGTCGCGCGTGGATTGGCATCACGGAGAAGTACTACAGTTGGAATCGTAATTCCGGATGTTACGAATGTCTATTTTTCGGAACTATCACGAGGAATTGATGATGTGGCACGGATGTATAATTACCAAATTATTTTAGCCAATTCAGAAGAGAAAAATGCAGCTGAAGTAGTTGAATCATTATTAAGTAAGCAAGTTGATGGTATTTTATATATGGGGAATATCATTGATGATCGATTAAGGGATCAACTGGAAAAGTCCAATGTTCCAGTTGTATTGTCTGGATCTGTTGATGTTGAGAATCAAAATCCATCGGTTAACATTGACTATATTTCTGCTGTCCAAGAAATTACTGATAAGTTAATTGTTAGTGGTCATAAGAAAATTAGTTTTGTTTCAGGTCCATTAGATCAAACAATTAATACTGAGTTTAAATTGAAGGGCTATAAAAATGCTTTGAAAAATACGGGTATTAAATTTGATGAAAGTTTAATTTTTGCTGGCGAATATGAATATCAAAGTGGTTATCAATTAGGGGATGAAATTCGTCAATCTGGCGCAACGGCATCAGTGGTTGTTGATGATGAAATGGCTGCAGGTGTTTTGAACTTTATGACTGATAATGGCGTAAAGATTCCAGAAGACTTTGAAGTGGTCACTGTTAATAATTCACATATTACGTTATTAACTCGTCCACAATTGAGCTCTGTTATTCAACCAATTTATGATATTGGAGCTGTGTCAATGCGCATGTTGACTAAATTGATGAATAATGAAGAACTAGAAACACCTGAAATTTTGTTGGCACATGGTTATGTCAAACGTGAATCAACAAAAAATTAGGTCTTTGAGTCAATTCAAGTTCCATTGAAGTCTGTATCGATTTAGATACAGATTTTTTATAAGCACAAATGAGCCTTAATAATACTATTTGCAAAATAAAATTTATTAAATCTTTAGGGTGATATTTTAATAAATCGTATAGCGAAGGCTGAATAAATATAAATTACTAATTTATAATATACTTGATTCACTTAGATATTATGGGTATAATTAAATAAGTTATTTATTGGAGATATGGCAGAGTGGTAATGCAGCGGACTCGAAATCCGCCGAACCGGTGTAGAGCCGGCGCACGGGTTCAAATCCCGTTGTCTCCTTTATATAAAAATACAAACCCCGTTATATCGCGATAATCGTTGATGTGACGGGGTTTGTTTTTATACATGTGTTCGTGGGAGTTCAAAATCGTTCGCCGAAGTTCGAATAAAAGGGTACTTAGGTGGGGACTTTTTAGAAATTTACTAGACTGGTAAAAATATCAGCAGTAGTAGCTTTCATCTCCTCTGTAACAGCGGTATAAATTGCCAAGGTTGTTTGAACATCATCATGGCCAAGCTGATATTGTAACTGTTTGATGTTCATTCCAGTTTGAGCTGAAAGTGTAGCATAAGTGTGTCTGAAGCCGTGAATTTTAATCCGGGGTAAATCTGCCTTCTTAGTGATTGTTTCGCACCATTTCCGTGGTTTTTGAATTCTCATGTAAGATTGTAGATCATCACTCGTAAAAATCAATCCTTGTGCTTTTAGACCGTTTTTTAAAATTAATGTGGATTGAATTACTTGATAATGTTTAAGTACGTCAATGGTCTTTTTATCGAGTTTTACGATACGTGTTCCAGCTTTGGTCTTAGTCGTACTCAAAATAGTTTGTCCATTCTTATCAACTGAAAGAGCTTTATTAATGTCAATTGTATAATCATCAAAATTAACATCTTTCCAAGTCAAAGCCAGGGCCTCACCTTTACGCATTCCAGAAAACGATAGAAGACGGAATAGAGTATATACATGATATTTTTTATCAGCGTACAAACTTTCAGCAGTATCTAAAAATTGTTTTAGTTGATCTTTTTTATAATAATCCACACGATCCATAAATACCGGGGCAGGCTTAGCTTTTGGAAATGTAACTTTATCAAATGGGTTCTTAGTTAATAACTTCAAGTGAAACCAGATTGGTCATAACTTGCTTAAATGGATATAGGTTTTTTCTATAATTAACATTTAGTGTACTCAACTCATTAATATAAGTTTGAAGCATGACTGATGTAATTTTATCGACTTTTACCTGATCAAACCATTTTGATGTTAAAATATGAACGTTGATAAAGTTTTCAGCTTTACGATATGTTGATGGTAAGACTTTTTGAGAGTAGCTATCTAACCAAGTTTTGAAAGCATCGTTTAAAGTCATGTTTGAACTAAACTTATCAAACTCTCCATCATCAATTTTAGTTAAGGTATCGCGTTCCCACTTCTTGGCAGTAGTGAGCGTTTTGATACCTTTTTTCTTTTTCTCGTGGCGCTTACCAAGAGAATCGGAGTAGCAGACGCGGACAGAATATGTCCCGTCAGATTGTTTTGTATAACTCATTTTAATTTCCTTTCTTTGCATCCCGGCTTAGATCGAAAATTAATGAGCAAGCAGTTTAAAGACATGCTTAGGTCTGGTATAATAAATACCGAAACGAGTTGGCAATAATTCTTTTCAAGATACGCATATCCTTTTACTTTAGGCGGTAGGGGATATGCGTTTTTTATTTGTTTAATAATTTTTGTTTTTGTTCATCGAATTCATATTGAGTCAACAAGCCTGATTCTAGGAGTTCTTTATATTTCAATAATTCGTCGGCAATAGATGATTCTGAAACCGATTTAATATTGTTAGAAGTTACTTCCTTTAATTTTTTAACAAAAATGGGAGCAAAATGTTTATTGACGTTTACAATCTCCGTAGTTTTCATACCGTTATCAATTCTGATTTCCGCAAAAACCATTTTTGTGGAATAATTTATACCATTTATTTTATTGAATGGTATTTCGGTAAAATCTGATCCATAAAGTAAATTATTATTTATTATCATGAATCGTCGATCTGTTATTAAAGCCAATACGGTATCCGTAAAATTATGTTTACCTAGAAATCCGGAAGAAGCCATCATTCCTGATACTGCATAAATTATTTTTTCATCTTGATCTAACATGTTAGGGATATTATTTACTTCCTTACTAGTTCCAAATAAATAAGAAACTCCAGCATCTTCTAGTTGATTGATAATTTTTTTATTTCTGGTGTTAATTCAGGAACGTTATTATCATTTTGTGCATTTATATTCTTTTTAACTTTTGGTTCATTAAAAATCTTTCCATCACGAATCATTTCTTGAGCTACGACAATTGTCAGTTCATTTAAATATTTTCCGTTTCCTTGTGTGCCGTGAATTAAGTTTAATTTACTTTCACACTTGGCGCATATCTTACCGTCTTTCATTTTTTCAGAATTTAAAAATCCTAATTTAGTTTCATTACATACGGGACAATTAAAAAACTTTGGTGGTGGATATTATACTGCAACTGGAGACGGAATTTGGCCCGTAATTCGATCTTAATATATAGGAGGTAAAACAATGCATTATTTATATGACAAAGTTACAAAAGAATATACCGGTATGACGTCATTACAGCCGAACGATGAGTATTATACTCAATCAAAACCATTTGACCCAGACATGAATATGCCACAATTTATTTCAATCTATCGTCCAGAAACGGACGATTGGCGAGATTGGGATAAGGCAGAATATCTTAAATGGTTGGATGGTCAAAAGCCAACACAGGATCAAATGACACAAGCGCAAATGATGTTACAGATTGCCCAATTAACTAAGGCAGTTAATGAATTGAAGGGAGATAAAAATGTTTCCAACAATTAAACAATATTTTGAAATGGGATTATATAAGGAAGATGATATTAAATTATTTTTAGATACAGAAATGATTACGCAAGATGAATATGATCAAATTATTGTTCCAGAAACCGAAACGGTAGAATCCAATAACGATTTAGTGCCAATTGAAAAATCAGAGGAGGACAAAGTAGATGAGTGATAAGGTGGCTATTGCTTTGTTTGGCTTAGTTACTGGAATAATTGGATATTTGGCTAAGAAAGTTAGTACAGAAGATAGCCACGATGATCGAGTGTTTGATCAAATGGCAAAAGTACAATTATTAAACGAAGAATTAATCAAAACAAATGGCGAATTAGTAAAGCAAAACGCTGAATTACAAACAGCCTTAAAGGTGGCTACTGAATCAGTGGACAAACTACAAATTCAGATTACGGAACTAGAGGCTCGTATGAAAGGAGTAACAGTTTAATGGATGAAGTAATTAAATTAGTAGCGGCACTGTGGGATACAGGTATCTTATCAGCGGTCACTTTTTTTGTAGCCAAATATATCGGGGCGCACACCAAAGACAAGAATTTACAACTCATGTCTAAATGGGCGTTGCAAGTAGTGCAGTACGCAGAAACATACGCACAAGTTGGCGGGGAACAGAAAAAACGTACAGCACTTATGTTCTTAACTAATCGATTGAACGCAAATAAGCTTGGCTACAAATTTAGTACCCAACAAATTGATGCAGCTATCGAATTAGCAGTAAAAGAATTGAAAGGAAGTAACTAATTATGGCAATTAATAAAAATGCAATTCCAGCGTGGTTTGAACAACGACGTGGAATTATTACCTATTCTATGGAAGGATCGCGTAACGGGTCAGATGGAACGGGTGATTGTTCAGGAACTGTAACGCAAGCAGTATACGAGGCGGGAGCATCTAAGCCCGGCTTTTTATTTTCAACTGTCACACTTGGTGGATATTTAGCAGCGAATGGGTTTGTTCGTATTTCTGCTAATCAAGATTGGAATGCAGAACGTGGAGATGTGATTCTAATGTCATGGTCGCCTGATATGTCTGGTTCTGGTGGAGCTGGTGGTCATACCGGTGTGATGATGGACGGATCAAACTTTATTTCTTGTGATTACTCAACAAATGGAGCATACGGAACAGCTATAACATCATGGAACTGGAATGATTATTATAACCGTACAGCGCCAATGTACATTGAAGTTTGCGTTATGAAGGTGAACAATCTGATAATCCAGCGCAACTTGATCCACCTACTAATTCAGTAAGTGCTATTGAACGTTTTAAGCAAGCCGGAAATGAATATACATTGTACAATTCAATTCGAGTTGATGAAGTTAAGTTTGAAAATGGACTTTGGCAAGCAATCAATAAAAAGTTAGCCGGTGGTGATGATTATAATTACACAGATAATGGACTACCATTAGGAGCGGTGCATCGAACTGATGGTGGTGATGAAAATAATGTTGAACCCGGTGCAATGTTTGCGTTTAATGATGGATATAATCATGGAACTATTGATGAATACGATGAAGCTACTAATGGTTGCCGAATTGATATGGGCGAGTACGGAAGTATTTGGTTCAATGCAGATGAACTATTGAAACTTTAATAATTGATTGTATTATCAAAAAGAAGTGAAATATAAATGTGAGCGTTTGGACGGAGAGTGAGTTTCCAAGGGAATTAATAAAAAAGGCAACCAGTGATTAGTCTTTGCATTGGTTGCCTTTTTTATTTATGTTAAAATACGGTGTTTGTTCAATTATAATAATTATTATTTAGGAGTTCGTTTTGAAAAAATTGGCAATTAATATTTTGTATATTTGTTTAACAGTTATATCAATTTGTCTTGGAGGTGTTTTTGCTTTTGCGTCATCTATTATCCTAGAAACCTTGGTTATTGAACTTTTTAGAATTTATGGTGATATCCCAGAAGTAATGGTGGTGTTGACATTCTTATGTTTCTTCATATTATTTTTTCAATTACTTCAAGACCTTAATTATGGAATTATTCATAAGATAGGATATTGGGCACGAGATACCCCAATGATTGAATCAAGAGGAATAAATTATCCTTACTTTTATGAAAAAAATGAACGTGATAAGGATATGGAAAAAAGTATAAATAAAGCAAAGTACCGCTATCGTTTCTTGGGTATCTTAGAAGGTGTATACGTATGTGTAATCTTAGAAATTATAGGTTGTCTTGTCTTATTTTTAATCAGTAAATTTAATATTGACTTGAGTCATATAAATCTCATTAGTAAGTTACTTGCTTTAGCAGCCTTTTTGGTAACTATCTGGCTATCTTTAAAATCATACAGTTTGATAATAGACAGATTAGAATTAAAAATAGCATATATAGAAAACGGAAGAACGTTCTTCTACAAAGATAAAAAACAACAGAAATGGTATTAATAAATTAAAAAGCTAATCGGTTAGGGGTTCCTAGCTGGTTAGTCTTTTTTTGTTTGTCTTAACATATAACATGATTTTTCACATGTATCAGATATGTTATATTTGATACATAATTATTTATATGATTTTTTTAGGAGGAAAATGATATGAAAATGAGTAAGTATATCCTATTAGGAACAACTATTTTATATTTAGCGAATCCTTTAGTAGCTTTAGCTGATGAAAATATTAAAAAAAATACAAGTAATGTTAGTAAAAACGAAGGTAATAATTTAAATGACTTGTCTGTTGCTAATAAATTTAGTACAGATGAGTCGGTTGATTCTTGGCTTCCAGATAAAAATTTACAAAAAGCTTTACTAGAAGTTATGAAGATATTCGAAGATAAGGATACGGGTAAGCCGATGCTTCCAGAAGACGCAACGGTTGATGAGATAACAAAAGAATTAGCGCAAAAAATTTATCAGGGTTCATATGATCAAGACTTTGGTTTACTTAAAAATAGGGGTATTAAAGACCTAACTGGGTTAAACTTTTTTCAAGGACTGTTTTATGAAGGTGGGGATTTATCAAACAATGAAATTGAGACAATTGATCCAATAATTGATGCAAGTCTGATTGGTTACAAGGGCTTTATGAATCTTGATGGTAATCACATTGTTGATGCTTCAAAAAGTGAAGATATAAATGCCTCACCTTTGTTAAATCAAACAAGAGATTATGGTGTAATTAATATTACGGGACCTAAGTATATTTTTAATAATCCCATTAAATTAGGTGAATATAGAGGTAATGTAAGCAAAGAAAATATTACTTCAATTAAAGTTGATGGTTCAAGCCAAGGAGAGTTTTTGGAGTCTAGCAATGCTTTTCAATTTAATGATTTAACCTATGGAAAACATTTTGTTGAGATCAAGTGGAGTGATGACACTATGGAGTCTAGGAACTTGTTCCCCTTATTTTCAGGAAAACTCACCTTTATTTTGAATTATATTCCACCTATGACTGGCAATGTCACTGTTTATTATCAGAATCTGAATGGCGGTAATATTGCCGATTCAGAAGTACTAAGCGGAAATGTTGGCGACGAGTACGAAACTAAGCAGAAGAAAATTGATGGATATACCTTTAAAGAAGTTCAAGGAAATCCAACCGGAAAGTTCACAGATCAAGAACAGACCGTAACTTATGTATATACGAAGGATCCGGTTAAAGGAGCAGATGTAACAGCTAAGTATGTTGATGAATCAGGCAAAGAAATTGCCCAGTCAGAAGTAAAAAGTGGAAACATTGGGGATAAGTACACAACTGAAAAGAAAGACATCAAAGGATACACTTTCAAAGAAGTCGAGGGAAGTATCACGGGAACATTGAGTGATAAAGCTCAAACTGTGACCTATATCTATGTCAAGAATGATGATTCAGAAAACCAAACTGATCCTAGTGAACCAGCTAAGCCAGATAATTCTGGAGATACTGATAATCCAGTAAATAACAGTGACTCAAATGATGCTGATAAGACTACAGATAGTAATTCAACAATTAAAAATGTTGTAAATAACGTAGTTGAAGGAGCAAAAACATTGTTGCCTAAGACGGCAGCAGAGAAGTTAACTCTTACTGGAGCGTTGGGTGCGGTAGTGGTTTCACTAGTTGGAATAATTATTTTTAATAAACGTAAGTAGAATAAATTAAAAAACCTACTGACTAGATTTATAGTTGGTAGGCTTTTTTGTGTTTTCTAATCATATAGAGTAAATCAATCTAAGCCAGGAGTTGTTAGTTGGGTGCTCGTATGGGTACTTGATTTATAAGTAATGCTCTAATTCTAATTGCGCCAATGCATTGCAGATTTTGGGAATTACTCCCGCCGCCTCCTTAAGTTAAAACTAATTAACGTAAAACAGGATGAACAAACGCCTATATATCAACGTTTTAAGTGATATGGCGCAAATTAGGATAGACTAAATTGCGTGGTAATATGCGTGGTTTTTGTGGTAAATGTGTTGTGTTTTGCGTGGTGTTTTTGATTAAAAATTAATGATTTGCCCGCTGGCATGTTCGCTTTGACTTAATTGTTGAAGCGATTTTTTTGAGAAATGAATGAGGAGATTAATAATGTTTGAATTTATAAAAGACGTTCCCGAATACATATCTGATAATATTATATTTTTAGCAATAATTTTTCAGTATTTTTTAATGTTTTGTTACCATGTATATATTAAGGTTCCATACAAAAGAAGGTTTACTCGAGGAGTTATATTTTTGATAACTGGAATTATATTAGCAATCATTGTTAAAACTTCTTTAGAAGGTAATAATTCAATTATTTCAGGAATTATTGCTATTTTCCCATTGTTCACAGTAAAAGGTTAAGACATAAGAGACGAGACGAAGTGGCGCCAAGATTTAAAGTCGTGGATTAGTAGTGCTTCAGGTAAATCAAAAGGAAAAATAGAATTAATAAGATTATTACGTGGAAGTGTAAGTCCTGAAGCTATTAGATTTGCTGAAAGCGGAGAACTTTCACTATCAGAATTAAACAATAAATCACAATGTATTATTATTAAGCCGGGTAACTCTTTAAAGTATAACGTTAAACAAAAAAATAAGGATAAAGAAGCTACGGAATTTATTGGGCACATTATTTCAAGATTGTATACAGAACCAGTGCTTAAATTTGAAAATAACCAATTGTCTAAAAAATATGGAAGAATTTCAGCAATTGATTTATATGTGGCCACTAAAGTATTAGATGACGATATTAGTATGAAGGACTTACTCGACGTGGTATCAGTCCTTTTAAAATATGACTGGGATTACGCAAATGAAAAGGCACCAATGTTTTATTGGAAACAAATTAGTAAACAAGATTCAAAGGATTGCTCAAACAATGCAGATAGTACGAGTGATGATAAGAATAAACAATAATAATTATTTATAAGTTTAGTATAGTATTTACTAAACTTTTTTATTTATACCCCCGCCCATTATTTAGGAAAAGAACCGAATCACAAATGGTGGCATTCCTTTCAAACAGTGCAGTTATTATTATTTTTCAAAATACCCCCCATCATAAGAAAATAACGTTTTGTTTACTTTGGGACACCGGGGGGAAAGGGTCTCGACTGTCTGAAATATAGTGAAAGCGTAGAGGTGTGGGGGTAACGCAGTTTAAATGTTGATATAACTAAATATAGTCAAAAAAATAACCGTCCAAAACGGGAGCTTTCCATCTGATTTGAGCGGAAAATATCCGTTTATATCCGGTTATATTTGTCTTTTTTAGTTATTTAAACATTATCACCCCCACCCATAGCCATTCATGTATCTCTAAAAAGTAAATTGTTTTTAAATCGTCGTTTGTGTCTATTTGGTAGCTTGTTTGTGGCTTCAATGGTACGCCTTAATATATCTCGGCAGTAATTCATCTGCTTATTATGATCGACTACTGATTCAATCTTATAAGGTTGTTCATTCATAATTAAACTATAATGTGCCATTAATGGAAATTGTAGCAGTTCTTTATTGAAAAAACATCTCACGTCTTTAATAACTTGCGTTTTATCTTTATTCATGGTCTACACCTCTTAAATCTTTAATTGGTGCAAAGTTTTCTGCAAAGATAAGGACAGATTGATTATAGACTACCTGCGCTCTTGATTTATGTAGTTCTAAGAGTGGTAACGTATCACGCCATGATTTACCCTTTAAGCAACGTAATTCAAAGACTAGCTTCTGTTTATCGTTCATAGTATCGCAGGCTTCAATAATGGTCTGTAATGCCTTAACGGCTTTACTGGTATCGTAACCTGGTAGAGTAGTGATAAACTCATCAGTAATAACTCTTTGATCCGTTTCTGTTAAACGTGCTTGAGCCATATTGCCAATGTATAGCACCGTTGTTTTAAAGAAGCGTTTAACGTTTTTAATTGTCTGTTTATCCATCTCACATCCTCCCATGTTATAATAAATTTGTTTATAAGATGCTTGAGTTACTGATAATTATTTAAGTATTGCGTGATCTGGCTTTAAGAGTAGTTTGGCGACTGCTCTTTTTTTATGGAAAGGGACTAAATATATGATTATCAGACAATATGAGAGTAGTGATCTAATTTCAATCGTAGATATATTTTTTAATGCAATTCATTCAATATATTCTCATTATTCAGTTGAACAATTGAAAGCATGGGGAAATTTAGATAGAAAAGATGAATTGATGTCAAAATGGAAATATGAACTACCAAGTACATATACATTAGTTGCTATTTTAGATGACCATATCGTTGGCTTTTCTAATATAAATAATGATGGATATATTGATCTAATGTATGTAAGCCCTGATTATCAAAATAAAAGAATAGCTACAACTTTACTAAAACGTTTGGAAAACCATGCCAGTAAAATAGGATTAAAAGAACTGACTGCAAATGCTAGTGCGATCGCAAAAAGTATGTTTATAAAACAAGGTTTTAAAATCATTTCCAAGCAATCAGTAATTAGATACAATGTAGAGCTATATAACTATAAAATGTATAAGAAGTTGTAAAAAAATATTTTCTAGGAATGATTTTCAAAAGTTATTTTTTGGGAAAAATTAATAAAACGACAATACTGTATCGTTTCTCTTAATGAACTGTACGGTGGGGGGCATTGTTAAATATTTATTAATATAACTATCTTAATTTATATTTTTAAGTCATAAATATGTGAGTAGTAGATGTGAGAATTGTACCAAAGATATGGCAAGTTGCTATGGTTATATTTTTGTCACTGACTTCCCTACAATATTCTAGGAAATAAGGAGGCTAAACTTATATATTCTTAGTCACCATGAAGACTGCAAAGAAGAAAATAACGGTTTTAAAGGAATTCAATTCGTATTGAATTCACTTAAATCTGATAAAATCAAATTCAAAAAACTTCAAAATATTTTAGATTATATAAAATATTTTGAACATAAAAATAACGCTAATGTTACCTTAGAAACAAAAATACTAGATTAGCGATTGAACAGGCGTAGTCCTAACTATGGTTGTGCAAATGTATCTATAAGTACGTTCGTTATTTTGAAGTGTACTTACCCACTTGTGGGCTTAGAAATTATTTAAATAAATCAGATGAAATGATAAAAGAATAGGTTTAGCATGACAAATCAGATTGCAAACGAAGAGCTTAGTGAAAATTAAATTGGTAGTTTACTTGAGATCTCAAAAAACAACATGTAATGGTAAAGAATGGCTTGGATATGATTTGATGGAAAAATTGAATATTGGTGATAAAATTTTCCAACTTATTAAAAGAGAAGTGATTGGATTGAGTGCAGTAACCGATACAGCAAAAATAATTCAATTGAAAGAAAATGGTGAGGTTAAAGATGTTTAGGAATTTTCTATTAAATATATTCGTCAAATTAAAGGTAAGAATATTGCTAGTCTTTGGGAGAGATTAAAAGTTTCTAGACCTGACCATGACTCGGTATTAAATTTAGATGGTGGAACTAATAGCGTATTTCTTACAAAGTCTCCTAATGCATGGGTGATAATAGTTGAAGAAACAATAGAGGTAAATAGTTACAAAAAAGTGCAACTTACTAAAATAAGTAACATATCTAATCCATTGTTAAAATCTGTGTAGGGGGATGTTACAGATTGCGTAATATATATTAAGCGTAATTATTTATGGTATACAGCAGGTTTTTTGTGTTTTACGTAAGTTTCGTAATGGCTCAAAAATAATAATAAATTCATCCCCTAATACAACGTTTACCGACTGCTGTATAAATTTGCAACTGTTATAAGTGAAGGGAATTAGATGCTTATTTGGTGAGCAAATACTTTGGTTTTTGCAATAACTTTCGGAAAAAGTATCGAAATGCCTTAAATAAGTTTATAGCTGTATTTTTCCTTAATAGACAACAGGGTAGTAGTCGGCTAGGTCATACGATTAGTGACTTTATAAAAAGGGATTTTCGATATGGACATAAATGACTAGCTAGATTGGCGGATTGACTCATCACGGCGAATGGTGCGTTCACCTTCCTTAAATGATATGGAATCAAGAATGTTTACAGCCTTAATAGAGAGAGTGACTTTTTACCATCTTTCCTAAAATATATATGTTGCATTATTTTAGTACGTCATACACATACTTTTTTCATTATCTCGGTGCAATAATTTGTAGGCAATTATAAGCAGTCTCCAGTTGGCTTAATATTAAGTTATCTATATTTTAGGAAGATAAAAATGAAAAGAACAGACATATTTTTATTCATATATTTATTGTTTTTTATGGTCATACTGCCTTTATGGATGGATTTTACGGATTATAGAGGCTTTTTTTATATTCGTGGCTATAACGAAATGAATGATTTTGGGAATAGTAGTCCTTTATTTTTGGGTATTATTTTATTGGCATATTTATCAATATTAATGATTGTCATTATTTTGTTTTGCCTATTAATTTTTAAATTTTTATATAGACAAAGGCACAGTGAAAAAACAAATTTTAATAATTGTTTTTTAATTATAAAATGAGTAAATCTTTTTACTTTTTGTTTTTTATCCCAAATTTATTATTATCTATTTATGCCATTTTGTTCTACATAATATCTGTTATATTTAACGATACTGGAGATTTTAGTGTACAAATATTGATCTGGTATATTTCATTTCCTGTATATGTATTGTTGCAGAGTTTCCTATCCATTTATGAATTAGTAACTCCCAACGATATATTCAGATGGAGAATTTTACTTGTACAACTCACATTGCTTCTCATTATAATTTTAATTACGACTTTTCATATAATGTAATTGAACGATCTAAACGTGTCGTTAAATTGCTGTTCTATTCAATACATAGCTAGCGTTCATGTCTGGAAAAGGCCTTTAAAATCAAGATTAATATAGGTATATACATTTATGAAACTAAAATATTTGAAGCGTGAACAATCTGAAAATATTTTAGTTAAGGTATCGCGTTCCTACTTCTTGGCAGTAGTGAGCGTTTTGATGTCTTTTTTCTTTTTCTCGTGGCGTTTACCAAGAGAATCAGTGTAGCGGACGCGGACAAAGTATGTCCCGTCAGATTGTTTTGTATAATTTTCCTTGCTTTGCATTCCGGATTGGGTCGGAAATTCATGAGTAAGCCGTTTAAAGCCGGTCTTAGATCTAGTGACTATTTTGAGTATTCTTCTTTGAATATACCCATGATTAAACTATCGTGATAGTGTCCCTCAGCAAAGAAGTGTTTTCTTAAACGACCTTCTTCTATGAAACCAATTTTTTTGTAAATATGTATAGCGGGGGAGTTATCAACATCGACGTATAAATATACTTTATGCATATTCAAAACATTGAATGCATAATCAAGACCTGCTTTCATTGCTTCTTGTGCGTATCCATGCCCTTGGTAGTTTGAATTAATGATAATCTGTATTTCAGTATTACGATGGAGTGAATCTATTTCCATTAACTCCACAACGCCTATAAACTGGGAATCTTCTTCCACAACAAAACGGCGTTCGGTTTGATCTAGAACATGTTTATCATAAAGAGTTTGTAATTCATCGAAAGAAGTATAGGCTTCTTCAAACCAAAGGGCCATAATTTTACGTGAATTTTCTTGATCATAAATATAGCTTAAGTCTGTTTTTTCTAATGGTCTGATTCTCATAATATGTATCCTCGAATATTTTGCTCAGTATATTGACGAAGTTTCAATCAACGATCTGATACAGTGTAATTACTAAAAAATATTTTTTAATTTTTACGTATATCCTTCTACTTTGGTCGGTGGAGAATATGCGTTTTTTATTTAATTAAGGCTAAAAGTTCATCTGTAGATGATTAGGTATAAGATGATAAATTGTAAATAATTTCATCCAGTTGGGAAATATCATCATCATTATCAAAGTCATCGTTTATTTTTGTTTCTTTATTTTTGTTTCTTTATTTTTGCTGTATAGAAGTAGCACAGGCATTGTTTATAATCGATATTAACATTGATGTTTTGTGAATGTCTAAATCATCAGCATATTACCTGTAACTATTTTGTCTATTTATATTATAGTAAAATTCAATCATAAGATTTTGATGGCTTATGTATGTATCTCCTGCCTAAGCAGGAGAGGGATTATTAATTCCAACGACTATTCTTTGACGGAAGAACCATTAAAATGAAGAACCAGATTGTACCAATCAGTGGAATTAAATCAATTAAAATCCACCAACCAGAACGATCAGTATCATGGAGTCGTCGAACTTTAACAGAAAGTGTAGCGATCCAAACAAGGAGAACTACAATATTTCGCCCCCAAGCAACTGTTAAGTCGCCAAAATTATAAATGCTATCAATTGAATGACCAGTAATTGCTTGAATAATAGCCAAGATGATACCACCTAAAATGTAATTGATGATTATAGGCCACCAGTAATCAGCACGGCCCGAAACACCTGAGAAATTAAAAATATTATCCCAAAATTTCTTATATGATTCAATCATGTAAGCCCCCGCGATATACAGCTTTTAACGTGGATCAGATTTGCACGTAATATTAATTTAGTTGTCCATTAAAATAGGCCATCTCAATCAATATGAAAACCCTAGAATCAATAACATTCATCTAACAAATGTGACCATTTATTAGTGGTTTGATGGGAATAAATCCGGCCATCAACCCACTTGGTAGTGAAAATTAATAAAATTAAACCGCAAATTCGATAGTGACCTAGGTTACTCCATTTTTTGTTTAGAATTAAAAAAATGGAGTGAAATTTATTGAAAATATTTATTAATAATTAAACTAACTTCTACGTAAAATTATGGTTTACAAGATAATATCTATATAACTCAATTTTTATCTGTAATAATTAATTTATTAAGATAAGCAGTATTGTAAATATAGCGGGTAGAGATTGAATGAAAAATATTTTTTTAGTAACCGTAAATGCACCATATATACCGACTACAGTAACGTAGGACATTAATAAAAATAAAATGGTTTTGAGTTGAGCACTTGGTACCATAATATTTGATAATAGAATGGTAATGGACAACATTCCGTTGTATATCCCTTGGTTTTTTAAAGCCGTTTGCGCGTAGTCGTTTTTTAAAAACGAGATTGGTAAGTTAAAGGCTTTAGATTGTATTTCAGGTTTGGCGAACATTTCAACTAGCATAAATCCGAAATGCTCTAAAGCAATGAAGGTGCTTAGGAATAAAATCATGTTGTTCTCCTATCTGATGGAATGTTTAATTACATCTGAAGATAAAGATTAAAAATATGCATATAGACACTAATATTAAGGATATTTCTAATAAATACATAAAAATTAAATTTGATAATTATAATTATTACACACATAAATATTTATAACAGAAAATATTGTATATTTTATCAATTTTTACATAATTTTAAATGCTAAAATGGAATGGTTCAAGTAAATGATAGAAGATTAATTTAATGTCCATCATGAAAAGTAATATCGCTTATATAAGCCATATATTAAACATAATAACTTAAGTTTAATACACAAATTTCTCACAAATATGTTGAAAAAAATTGCTAGAATTCAATATATTATAAGAAATGATGAGGTAGATTAATGAGACCAGTAAACAATATTAAGCGAAGTCACGCAGCGGTTATGACTGCATTAGTTATCAGTAGTACATTTTTTATTGATAATATCAAAGCTGAGACTGTGCCATTTAGTGAAGATGATAAATACAAAAAATCCAATAGTATCATTATTAATGATTTTAAGTTAGTTCCAACAGAGAAAGTAGGTGAAAAACAAGTAAATAATATCAATGTAATAGTTACTTTACCTGAAAATATTACATAATTTGATAAAATAAAGTTCGAAAATATTTATTTTGGGTTTAAGTTGAATTTGAATCAATCGGACGCATTACATCCCCGCAAAGTGTGGCTAAAAATTAGTGATCTTAACAAGCAATTAATTGAGTTGAATAAGTTAAATAAAGAATGGCATTTGGCTGTAGTGGATGATAATGTCAATGCTATAGTGAGTGCGAAAGATCTAGAACATGAGCGAATAAACAATGTTATTTCGATATCATAAAATTCAAGATATAACGAAGCAAGTAATTCTAAATGATTTAAACGTTAAAAGTAACATAATTAAAAGTGAATTATCTAAGGTTGATGATAATCAATTAAGTATTGATAAATATCAATTTAAAAATAAGGCGGAAAGCGTTGTACAAGAAATAGCAGATTTACAAGTATATTTGGAAAAAAACGTTGATGCGTTTATTACGACTAATGAATTAGGCAATCTAGAATTAAATGAGGGAGAAATCGAATTTAAGAAGGAAATTAATTCGGAACGTAGATTGAATTTAAAGGGGGAAGCTAAAAATTCGTTTGAAGAGTCAAAAGGAAAATTAGTTAGTCCGGAAAAAAATAAAACACAGTTAATAGAGCAATCAAACCAAAATACGGGACAAAATCAGTATGATGAAAGTTCAAGTTCCGTCAAACAACCAGATTTGAGTGAAAATAATTGGACAGATATTTGTAGTGATATCTTTAAGGAACTTAATTTATTGAGAGAAGAAACAGGAAAAATTACACAGAAATTCATTAGTCAATTAGGAGATAACATTAATGATAATTATCAAGTGTTAGCTAATAATATCAGTGCATTAGTGGATGATATTGTTCCTGACAATAAAGAAAATCACTTGGGGCCAAATATTCTGATAGAATCAAAAGACTCGGGAAAAATGAAGGATAGTCCAGATTTACTGGCAAAAAATTCTCTGAAAAACAATAAATTGATGCCTCAAAATGCACTTGCTGAAAATAATGTTAAACGTAATGTTTTGATGAAAGGACAGCAATCAAATGATATTTTTAATCAACCAATACCATTGAAGACAGTATCGTCACAAATAAATTTAAAGGAGAATTTAAATATAAATAAAAGGGGGCATGATAACAAAAATACAGAAACAGGCAAGGCTGATTTAGTCACAAAGATCGTAGAGATTAATACATCAGTAAAGGGGCCAAATCAATTAGAATCGAATCGAAAAATTAATCAGTCAAGAACGACTAATGAACGGGTAAGTCATATTGGACAAATAGTTAGAGACTCCCAGGATATTAAAAAGGGTGAATATCACAAAAGAGCGGTTTATTTACCTGAAACTAGAATAGCAAAAGATTTAAGCCTCAAAAACATGCTAAGTATTTTAGTATCTTTAATATTAGGGGGGGATTGCTGTCATTGTCCCATTTATCAAGCATTCAAACAGTAGACATTCTTTAATTAGAAGATCATGATATAGATTTAGTAAAATGATTTTCCATAGAATATTAGTTGGAATAAAAAAGCTTAAAGTAATTTGATCTTGATATCACAAATTATTTTAAGCTTTTTAATTTAATCATTTTAATTTTTTGTTTATTTTTTCAATATTTTCTTGAATTCGATCTAATCTAAATTTGTTGTTTTCTTGGTGGAAATTAACTGAGCGCTGTAATTCTTTAACAGTAGATTGTGCCTTGGGTAGTTCTTTTTTTAAGTCACTTTGTGCTTTTTTAAAATGAGAGTTAGAAACTTTAAGCTGGTTAAAAATAGCTTTACAACTTGCTATTTCCTTTTTTAAAAGATTGATTTTAAGCATAAATTAGCCCTCTAATTGTTCGATAATATTATTTGCAATTGTTTGATATTTAGCATTATCATACTGATCAGCATTACTAAATTCAGTGATATTAAAATTATCATCTTTATAACGAGGGACTAGATGAAAATGAGAATGAGGTACAACTTGACCAGCACCAGTTCCGTTATTTGAAAAAATATTAATACCGATAATATTTTGATTAGAGGCTTTTATGGCGCGTGCAATGAGGGGAAGTTTTGATAGTACCTGAGAAGCTGTTATATCATCATACTCAAAAATATCAGTTATATCTTTTTTGGGGATTAGAAGGGTATGACCTGGAGTAATTTGGGTGATATCTAAAAATGCTAAAGTATATTCATCTTCATAAATTTTAAAAGCTGGAATATCACCAGAGATAATTTTATCAAAAACATCAGTCATTATAGATCCTCCATGTTAGAAAAAAGTTTAATATAAACATATTGTATCATGTTAGAGACTTAAACTGTTTTAGATAATTGATTAATATTTTTACTTAATTTAATGAAATTAGATATTCAAATTAAAACTTCATATATAATATTCAAGTTGCAAGCATACTTAATCTTGATATTGTATTTTCAAAATTAAATTTTTTATATTAATCATTCAAGATCTTGTTATTATGAATAATTTTAGATATGATGAGATTTGCAGTTTAAAATCAATTTAGAGCGATTAAAAGTTAGAAAGTCTTTTTGCAAAATAGGCTAATGTTAAATTAAAAATATAATAATATGAGATAAAAATATCATTATATTTTCGCAGGCATAAGGAGGTGTAGGTAGAAATGCGATTAAGAAACAAAAAATGGGCGGATGCATGGTTGACGAATCACGACGAATTGGTGATTACCCAAGATCGAGCAACTGGACTTCAAGGTAATTGGATGAATATTTTCGCGCAAGAAGCGCCAATTCACGTGGAAGTGGGTACTGGTAAGGGACAATTTATAATCGGGATGGCTAAAAAATATCCTAACATCAATTTTATTGGTATGGAAATTCAAGAATCAGCCGTTGCAGTCGCTGCTCGTAAGGCTGATGAAGATGAAGAAGAACTACCCAATCTAAGGTTTATTTATGGTGATGGAGCAGGAGTTGAAACTTACTTCTCAAAGGGTGAAGTGAGTAAAATTTATTTAAACTTCTCAGATCCATGGCCAAAGACTAAGCATGAATCAAGAAGGTTGACCTATAAATCATTCATAGCAGGATACAAATCTGTTTTGCCAGATTCCGGAGAAATTGCGTTCAAAACAGACAATCGTGGATTATTTGAATACTCACTATATAGTTTTGCAAATTGTGGTGTTAAATTTGATCCTAAAGGTATTTCTCTAAATTTGCATGAAGATCTTGAAAAAATGAAAGACAATGTTGAAACAGAATATGAAGAGAAATTCTCTAACGCGGGATTCCCCATCTATCAATTTCTAGGACATTTTGAATAGTTAATTCATAACTTGAGACATTTTTTGTTTCAAGTTTTTTTATGTAATTTATATTGAATAATTATATAAGTGGATTTTTAAGATGTGCTTATATAAACATGATTGATTCAAATTTAACAAACAATATAAATTATAAATTTCATTACGGGTAGATAAAGTAAGAAGAATAGGGACATTTTTGTATTAAAAAAGAAAGATGTTTTTGTTGGCTAGGATTGCTCAAAAAAATGATTTATTTACAATAGTATGGTAATTTTTAATTTTTTATATTATAGTAAGCAGACATAAAGATCAAAAAATTAAAGAAAAGAGGATGAGTACGTGGTTACTTCAACAAAAGAAAAAACTAAATCTAAAAAGCGTACCACCACAAAACGAAAGAAAAATTTGGTGATTGTTGAATCACCTTCCAAAGCGAAAACGATTGAAAAATACTTAGGCTCAGGATATAAAGTCGTGGCCAGTATTGGGCATATTAGAGATTTGCCAAAGTCCCAAATGGGTGTTGATACCGAAAATGATTATAATCCTAAATATATTAATATTCGTGGTAAGGGTGATGTCATTAAAATCCTGAAGAAAGAAGCAAAGGCAGCTAAACATGTTTATCTTGCTTCTGACCCGGATCGCGAAGGAGAATCGATTGCTTGGCATTTAGCACATATTTTAGAATTGGATACTAATTCAGAAGAAAATCGGGTAGTATTCAACGAAATTACAAAAGATGCAGTTAAAGATGCATTTAAACGTCCTCGCCAATTGGATATGAATTTGGTGGATGCGCAACAAGCTCGGCGCATTCTTGATCGCTTGGTTGGTTATTCAATCTCGCCGCTTCTTTGGAAAAAAATTAAAAAGGGCTTGAGTGCTGGGCGAGTTCAATCAGGCGCATTAGGGTTGATTATTGATCGTGAAAATGAAATTCAGGCTTTTCAACCTGAAGAGTATTGGGAATTTCCATCTGAATTTAAAAAAGCTAATAAAAAATTTAAAGCTGGTTTTTATGGGCTAGACAATCAAAAAGTTAAACGAATTCCTGATAACGAAATGGTACAGTCGATTTTAAAACGTATTGATCAGAATTCAGAATTTACGGTAAGTGAAGTTGTTAAGAGTGAAGGTAAAAATAATCCAAGTCCATCTTTTACAACCTCCACCTTGCAGCAGGCTGCTAATACGCAGCTTAATTTTCAAACCAGACGAACGATGTCGACGGCGCAACAATTATATGAAGGAATTAATTTAGGCGGTAAAGACGGTTCGGTTGGACTCATCACATACATGCGTACTGATTCAACTCGAATCTCGTCAATTGCTAAAAATGATGCCGCTAAATTTATTCATGAAGAATATGGTAATGAATATGCGGCGACTAAACCCGTTCAAGGAAAGCTGCAAGAAGGAGCACAAGATGCGCATGAGGCAGTTCGCCCGACCTCAGTCTTTCGTACTCCAAAATCAATTAAAGATAAACTAACAAATGACCAATTTAAACTATATCAATTAATTTGGTCACGTTTTGTGGCATCACAAATGACCCCTGAAATAATTGATCGAGTCAGAGTAACATTAATTCAAAATGGAGTTATGTTTCGAGCAAATGGTGCTACTAGTAAGTTTGCGGGATACACGAAAGCTTATCCTGCCGCCAAAGCTAAAGACAATATCTTGCCTGAAATGGAAGAGGGAGACCTTGTTAAACTAGCTAAAATAAACCCCGAACAAAAGTTTACACAGCCGAAGCCACGGTATACTGAAGCGGCATTGGTAAAGGCCTTAGAAGAAGCCGGGGTAGGCCGTCCTTCAACTTACGCGGCTACGATTGAAACATTGAAATCACGTGCGTACGTGCGAATGGATGCTAAGAAATTTATCCCAACTGATATAGGTAAAATGGTTCAAGATGCCGTTCGAGCTTATTTTCCTGATGTTGCAGATCTACAATTTACCGCGCAAATTGAAGATGAGCTGGATAATGTTGAGACTGGAAATGAAAACTGGGTAAAAGTTGTTGATGAATTTTATCAACCGTTTAAAGTCGAATTGAACAAAGCAGAATCAGAGATGGAAAAGATTGTCGTTAAAGATAAATTAGCAGGTGAAAATTGTGAAATATGTGGTGCCCCGATGTTAGAACGTTTGGGACGATATGGAAAATTCTTTGCTTGTTCTCGTTTCCCTGATTGTCGAAATACGAAAACCATTGTTAAAGAAATTGGTTTAGTTTGTCCTAAATGTCATCAAGGACAAATTATTGAAAGAAAAACTAAACGCGGTCGAACTTTTTATGGTTGTTCTAGATATCCAGATTGTGAGTTTATTTCGTGGGATAAGCCAACAGAGAAGACTTTGGCCGACGGAACAACTCCAAAAGATGGTGAAGAAGTAACGAAAGCTAAGACTACGAAATCTAAAAAGACTACTAGTAAAAAAATGCCAAGAAGAAAGTAACGACTCGTAAAAAGGCAAATACCAAAAAATAATTTATTAGTATCAAATTGGCTATTAAAAATCAATTTACACATTTTTTGAACTGAGATAGTTGCTATCTCAGTTTTTTATTTAGGTAAAACGAGGATATTTACAATATTGATAAATTTGATAAAATTAAGTCAATGAAAGCGTTTTATGTATTATAGAGGGGTGAATAAATGCTGTATCTAGAGAATGAAAAAGTTCGTGTAGCAATTAATGAAATCGGGGCTGAATTAAGTAGCATATACTTAAAGGAAGATGAGACTGAGTATTTATGGCAAGCGAATTCAACTTTTTGGGGACGTCATGCCCCCCAACTATTCCCTATTGTTGGTCGGCTCAAGGAAAATAAGTATCAATTCAGTGGTGAAGAATACCAAATGAGCCAGCATGGATTTGCACGAGATAATATTTTTAATTGTATTGAAATTAAGGCGGATTTAATACAATTAAGGTTGATCGATTCGCCAGAAACACGTCAACAATATCCATTTAAATTCCAATTTGATGTAATATTTACTTTATCCAATTCAGGGGAGCTTGGTATTAAATATGTAGTGGAAAATATCGATCAAAAAGTAATTTACTTTGGTTTGGGAGGTCATCCAGGATTCAATATTCCACTTTCAGATCGAAAAAAATTTGAAGATTATCATTTGGAACTTCAACCGGATAAAGTATATCAACGTAAAATTTTAAATGGACCGTTTTTGGATGAAAAACAAACTACCGGTTTTGACGCAACTAAGTCATTTCCGTTAAAACGTGCTGATTTTAAAAACGATGCCATTATTCTTGATTTAGATAAGCAACCGATTAAAATCAAAATTATTGATGATGAGCAACAACACGGTGTTGTGTTATCAATTAAAAACGCTAAGTTTGCGGGAATTTGGACAAAGTATGATGTAGAAGCACCGTTTATTTGTATAGAACCTTGGTGGGGAATCGCTGATACAATCGATGCGACGGGTCAATTGGTTGATAAATTTTCGATTAACCAGTTAGATGTTGGGGCTCAATATCTTGGCGAATATTCCATTCAAGTTTTTTAAGTTGAATTTGATGCTAGATAGTAATTAGAAGGCAATTTCTAATTTTATTATTGGTCTATATTTGAATAGCAACATTAAAAAATACCATTTGAGAATGAAGACAGAAATAGAAAATGTGCATAGAAATAATTAGTACTTTTCAATGATAAAAGTGATAAACCGTAAATGTGATAAATAGCACGGCTTGTTTTGTAAGGCTTCGAGATTCGAAATTACTGATGAATATGAAAGTCGGCAAAGTTTCAAATGTGAAAAACTAGATAAAAGCGTTTAGTCATTTTGACTAAGCACTTTTTTATCCCAAATATAATTATAGTTAAAATGATACTAAGCCAGAAGTTAATAGAACGGCAGATGAAAAAATTGGAAGACGTTTTTTAATTGTGTATTTAAATTGATGGGTGTATTTCCATTAATATTCGGTGCTCCTATACTGATAAATGGTACAAGAAAAGAGAAACAGCTTGTGCGATAATTTAATCAGAACAGGAGCTATTTTTATGAAAAATAATTCAAGTAAACGTTATTCAACTGATTTTAAAGAACGAATAGTAAAATTATATTTAGAAGGCCATCGATCGATGGCCTCTTTATCTCGTGAATATGGTGTAACGACTGGTGCTATTTCGAAATGGGTTAAATCAATTGAACCTATCAAGCAGTTATCAAACGGGCAACAAACTAATCTGACTGAAATTAAAGATTAAAAGAGGAAAATGAAATTTTAAAATTAGCGGCGGTATTACTCGGAAAGAGATAAAACTTAAAAATGGGTTAGTGCTTATAGAAAAGTTATGTCAACGAGGATACCGCTTAACAATGATTTTAAATAAATTAAGAATTCCACGACAAACTTATTATAATTGGATAAATCATCATCCTTCACGACGTGAACAAGATGATCAACATATTGGTAAAATAATGCTAAATATATGGCGTGATAATTATAAAGTCTATGGACGTCCACGTTTACAGATGGCCTTACGGTCATTTGGGATTAGAGTTGGTACGTCTCGTATAATTCGTTTAATGCATCAATTTAATATTCGTTCTCTTATGTGTCGCCGATTTAAAAAACCTGGAACGCATGTTGATTATGATCAGCGACCAAATTTAATAAAACATTGTGATAAAAATGCGTCAATCTGGCGAACTGATATTACTTATATAGAGGAATATCCAGGTCATTGGGTTTATTTAAGTAGTGTTTATAGTGAAAGTAATCATAAAATTATTGCCTATAAAGTAGCAAATCAGATGACTAGTAATTTAGTAACAGATACATTGAAAATGGCATTATCACATCATAAAAGGCCACAATTTATTCATTCTGATATGGGAAGTCAATATACCAGTAACTAATTTGAACAATTACTCAAAAAAGTTAAAATACAACACTCGTATTCTCTCAAAGGTCATCCTTATGACAATGGACCAATTGAGGCCTTTCATTTGATTTTCAAACGTGAGTTTGTTTACCTAACTAAATTCCAAAGTTATGATGATTTAATTTTGAAAATTGAAAATTATATGTATTGGTACAATCACAATAGAATACGGACAGCCGTTTAACTATTTCTGTACCATTTATTGACACAGTAGCAACCTTTAATAGAAACGGCGAGCTTTGATTAAATGACATCGAAATAAATATTCAACCATGTAAGGTGCAAATCCTTACCTACTATATTAAACGTGTTTCAGATACCAACATACTAATTAAATAATATGTGAGATTACAATTCTTATCTGATTCACGTTTAAAGCAATGACTTCGGTTGTTGCTTTTTATTTACTAAATCTTTTATTTACTAATAAAATAAAATTTGATAAAATTTAAAATGTATTATTTAGGAGATATACCCAAGTCTGGCTGAAGGGAACGGTCTTGAAAACCGTCAGGTCGAGAAATCGGCGCGTGGGTTCGAATCCCACTATCTCCTTTGGGGACATACTCAAGAGGCTGAAGAGGCGCCCCTGCTAAGGGTGTAGGTCGGGAAACTGGCGCGAGAGTTCGAATCTCTCTGTCTCCGCTATTGATCAAAAAAAGCAATGACTTCGTTTATTGCTTTTTTGTTTTAAATTTACAGAGCTCTGCAACGAAATTATGAGCTTTATACCATTAAATGATTTCGCTTTCATAAAAATAATGTTATTATTATATAGGCGTCGAATGAATAAATTACATAACAACAATATATTCATGAGCCCTAATCCTTACAGATTGACGTCAATTAAAGCGATAACTTAGGTTATTGCTTTTTTGTTTGTAATAATTAGGTTTATATGATTATAAGTGTTATGCTTGCCCAGACGTCGGGGCGATCTCCTTGGTTATTTGATCAAACCCTTTAATAAAGCTTCCGGCGTCAACGGACAGCCGTCCATAATGGAAAGCAACGACTTAGGTTGTTGCTTTTTTTGTTGTAATCTATCTTTGGAGGTCTACTGTGACAATATATGATAATTAAAAATTCTTTGATGAATATTCAAAAATGAATCGAAGTAAGGAAGGCTTAAAAAGGAGCTGGCGAATGGGAGGCTTTGAAAAAAATACTGCCTGATTTAAAAAATAAAACTATGTTAGATTTAGGTAGTGGCTATGGGTGGCACAGTATTTATGCTGCTGAGCAAGGGGTTAAATACGTGTTAGGTATTGATAGCTCTGAGAAAATGTTGGCTACTGCTAGGCAGAAAAATCAATATAAGAATGTTGAATTTAAGAACGTCGATATTAATAATTTAGGATCGTTGAACACTAAGTTTGATTTAGTATTTAGTTCGTTGGCTCTTCATTATATAGAAGATTTTGAAAAGGTAGTCGATGGTGTAAATGCACTACTAAATTCAGATGGAGAGTTTATTTTTTCAGTTGAACATCCAATATTTACATCTGAGGGAACGGAACAATGGGGTTTAAATGACGACGGGTCTATTAAATATTTCTCCGTTGATAGGTACTTTGATGAAACAGTAAGGGAAACTAATTTTTGGGATACTCCGGTAACTAAGTATCATCGTACATTAGAAACATATATTGAAACTTTGATTAGATATGGATTTTCAATACAGCATTTAATAGAACCTACACCACCAGATTCAATGTTAGATATTCCTGGCATGAAGGACGAATTCCGTCGCCCAATGATGTTAAATATATCAGCAAGAAAAATATAGAAAATCATATTAAGCGTCTAACATTTGTTAGGCTTTTTTTGTAGGAGGAAATAATATGCTTAGGTTTAAATTGATCAACGTGTTATGCTTGCCCAGACGTCGGATATTATATCTCTTTATATTAAGCATAACTCTCTTTTTAAAAAGATTCAGGCGTCAACGGACAGCCGTCCATAATGGAGAGCAATGACTTAGGTTGTTGCTTTTTGTTTGTAATTTAAGTGGCATGTCAACATTTTAATGAGTTTAACATTATAAAATGATTGAGCTTTCATGAAGGGTATGTTATTCTGTGAATAAGTTATCAATGTGTAACTTATATATCTACTTTATTGCCATATTATATATATAGACAGGAGAGTTCTTATGTTAAAAAGTTTACGTTTGGTTGCCACTATGGGAGTTGTAGCATTGAGTTTAGGTGGTGCAGGACTATCAGCTAGTGCAGCAGTACTAGATTCTGATAGTGTTAATACAACATCAGCGATGAAATATTCAACCAAAGCCATTCTCCCATTGAACATCACTCAGGAAGATGGACCTACTTCTGGAGATAAGCATATTGCGACATTTGATACAGACACTAATAAAATCGTCTACCAAAATGACTATTCAGGAACTTTGGTAGAATCGTTTCAGCCAAAATTATTTGTTATGTTTGGTATTGATAAAGATGGTAAGGTTACAGTGATAGGTCAAGGACATGGTGATAGAGTGGTGAAATTCTCGCACACTCTCAAAGATGGAGAAAAGGAAAAATATGTTAGTTATAGTACATTAGCAATGTATGAGACTCCAAACGGAGAAGGAGCTTCATTTGGAACTGAATTTACTATTCCTTCAAATTAAAAATATATAAGTAATTTAAGTGTCTAACATTTGTTAGGCGTTTTTTTGTAGGAGGAATGTAATGAAGAATGAGTGTTGATTATAGAAAGCTTGAAGATGAAAGGCTCCTATGTCAATAATTCGGACATAAAAATACGAATAAATTTTGAAAAACGTTTTAATTATTTAACGTACTGGTAAAGTATGTGATTTATCTAAAAAAGTGCATCCTTTAATGTTTCCATGCCATTCTAAACAACCCGTCTATACTTATCGTTTTAAACGGGATATTAATATGATT
Organism: Weissella coleopterorum; assembly: GCF_011304355.1. Classification (NCBI taxonomy): domain Bacteria; kingdom Bacillati; phylum Bacillota; class Bacilli; order Lactobacillales; family Lactobacillaceae; genus Weissella; species Weissella coleopterorum. The sequence goes on from NZ_CP049888.1 coordinate 803,959, forward strand.
TATTTGTAGCTACGCTACAAGGGAAATTCGATCACTGTTATACCAGCGAATATAGCTATCAATGCCAGCTATTGCTTCATTAATTGTCTTAAATTCTTGAAAATTAATGTATTCACGCTTCAAAATTGAGTGAAAGCTCTCAATTCTTGCGTTATCACCAGGTTGTCCTTTACGAGAATAAGAATGCTTAATCCCAAAACGAGTTAAAGTACTTTCAAATAAATCGCTTGTATACTGACTCCCCATATCGCTATGAATAATGCTTGGTTTAACAGACTTTACTGCGACTTGATTAATGACGTCGGTTGCTAATTCCTTAGTCATATGACTTCCAACTTTATAAGAAATAACCCGCCGGGTTACGGGATTGTACACACTAGCTAGATAAACCCAAGTATTTTTAACGGGAATATACGTAATATCTGTTAAAAGAATATTGGATTGATCAGGTAATCCTTTAATTAGATTTGGTCGTTGATCATATTCAGTATGTGTTTTAGGCTTATTAATTCGTTTAGTCATCCTAGACCTAATTTTTAAAGCGTACATCTGTTTATAAACCATACGCTGGCTAATTTTAATTTTTAACTGACGATTTAATAAAATTGTTAATCGCGGGTATCCATACATAGGATATTTTAACCATGCATCTAATACCTTTTGCTTAATGAAATTGCGACGAAGAAGGGTTTTACCAGGCTTCCAATGTATATAGCCATAATAAGTCGATCGTGGAATTCTGAGGACGTTCAAAATTTTAGTAATGCGGTGCCCAACCTGTAGATTGTCATTAATAATTTTTAAGGTAGGAATACGTCCTTTGATGATCAATTTTTCGCCATAAGCACCGCTGCTCGTTTTAAAATATCAAGTTCTTCTTTTAGTTGTTTATTTTCTTTAATCAATGCCCTTTCATTTGCTGACAATACTTTCGTATTGTTAGGATCGGCTTGATTAACCCATTTAGAAACCGTTGAAACACTAACGTTGTATTCTTTTGCTAATGAATTAGCTGAACGACCAACTTTATGCAAGCTTACGATCGATTCTTTAAAGTCATTTGAATATTTGATAACCATAATAAAAAGCTCCTTTATGATGTATTATATCGAACAATTTGTCCGTAATTCCATCATAGGAGCCAAATTATTAACAGATTAGATAAGGAGAAACGGAATGTTCAAAGCATTAAAGCAAATGTTTCAAAAGAAAAGCGCAGGAGAAATCACAGTTAAAGTAAACGTGGATACAAGCGAAGCCAAAGAGGCTATCAATGATTTTATACAAGAAGCACGTAATGGAATGAATGAGCTGTCTCATATTAAGTTAGTTACCAATGATGACGATGTACCTGATTTATATATTGATGGTGTAACGACTGGTGCTATTTCGAAATGGGTTAAAGCGATTTAACCTATCAAGTAGTTATCAAACGGGCAACAAACTAATCTGATTGGTAAAATAATGCTAAATATATGGCGTGATAATTATAAAGTCTATGGACGTCCACGTTTACAGATGGCCTTACGGTCATTTGGGATTAGAATTGGTACGTCTCGTATAATTCGTTTAATGCATCAATTTAATATTCGTTCTCTTATGTGTCGCCGATTTAAAAAACCTGAAACGCATGTTGATTATGATCAGCGACCAAATTTAATAAAAAATTGGAGGATTAAATTATGACAATGAACGGATTAGATTTATCAAGTTACCAAGAAGGATTGAATGCAGGGGCAATTGAGGCAGATTTTATTATCGTCAAAGCAACAGAAGGGACTTATTTTATTAATCCCGTCGGGGATCAACATTACCAGCAAGCTAAAGCAGAAGGTAAGTTACTAGGTGTGCATCACTTTATGTCTAATGAAGACCCACGAGCGCAAGCGAAATATTTTGTGAATAATATTGGGGGGTATATCGGCGAGGCTATTTTGATTCTTGATTTTGAAGCAGATGGATTGGGATTAGGGCCGAACGGTGCCAAGGTATTCTTAGATCGTGTATATGAATTAACTGGTGTAGCACCATTAATTTACATGTCTAAGTCTGTTATTCATCAAATGGATTGGTCAGCGGTTTCTCCACAATATGGTTTGTGGGCAGCACAGTACGCCAATTACGATCGAACTGGGTATTTGTCTGATCCTTGGACAGACGGCACAGGTTGGGGAGTATGGGGAGAACCAGCAATTTATCAGTATAGCTCAACCGGACTATTGGCTGGTTATGATGGTAATCTGGATTTGAATATTGCATATATGGATAAGGACGCTTGAATAGTTTTGCAGGTAAGAACGTGGCACACCCACCAATTAATGAGAGCCCAAATCCAGTTCCCAAGGTAGTGGATCAAGTTTTGAATCTGGGAGATACATTTAGCTTCACCAATCAAATTTACCGAGTTGATAAAATGACGTTGTTCAAAAACGTATGGCAAGTCCTTTCGGTTGAATTAGCTGGTAACATTGATGGAGATTGGGAAAGCCACGGTATCCTGTTGAAATCGTTGATGGGGTACGACCGGGTACAATAGATACTTCGAGTGAAGATCAAGTGTTACAAGTTGGTTCATGGTTTAAATTTAAGCAAACAGAACCGTGGACGGTTATCAAGAATGATGCTGCAACTAATTCTGTATTATTTTATACTCATGGTTATGGAGAGATCTGGATCATGGCTGATAGCCTAGTTGAAGTTTAATATAAAATAATAGTTACATTGAAAATATATGAATGTAATCATTGAAAACGTTTTCACAATCGGTTATAATAATTCTAACGACACTTACTGATAATGCTATAGGAGGATGAAACATGATTAAAAAGTATCTTGCGAAGTTTTTAGTAACATTAACACTATTGGTGCCATTTTTAGGAGTATCTGCTATTCCTGTATCAGCAAATAGCAATATCGTATCTAATAGTAATAAAACAAATGATGCGTACGCTTACAGTGAGTTAACTAATTTAAATCACTTGAAATATTATGATGAATTTATTTCTAAAGTTTATGTAGATAACTCTATTAACGGTAGTGCTACAAATAATTCTAGAAATTTAATGATTCATTTGAAAGATACGGTAACTAACCCACATTTATCTTTTGGTATTTATGATAAAGATAATGATGTTATCGCATTAAGCCCTATTTTCGATGACCACACTGTTCATATTGGGCTAGATGATCTAAGCCCAGGAGAAAAGTATACAATCTTTGTAATGGACGTTGAACACTTGAAGGTTAATTTACTATTCGATTTTACTCCGATCAGCGTAGATTCTGGATTGAAACTTTAATATAAATTAAAAGGCTAATAGGTTAGGAGTTCCTAGCTGGTTAGCCTTTTTTATTTTGCTAATTTAGCGTCTACAGAGGGATAATAAGACATTAATAAAATTATTAATTATTTGGTACAATAGTAAAGTGATAGTTAAAACTGTTTTGATATTTCACAAACACAGAAAGTTATTAAATTAAAAAGTTAGTGCCCGAGTTAGTGGGTAAATGTAAATTCGTTGTACTATCAACGGTTAGGAGAGCACATGCCGGAGCTACCAGAGGTTGAAACAGTAAGACGAGGGTTGACTAACCTCGTTCAAGGACGGACTATCTTAAAGGCAGAAGTACGTTGGGAAAAGATAGTTGGGATGTCAGAAGTTGAATTTGATGCAGAAATTTCGGGGCGCAAGATTGAAAAGATTGATCGGCGGGGGAAATATCTCCTGTTCCGATTAAGTGGTAACAAGACATTAGTTTCACATTTGCGCATGGAAGGAGCATACTATACTGTTCCAGCAGGAACTAAACCAGGTAAACATGATTTAATCACTTTTCATTTAGACCAAGATATTGATCTGTTTTATCGTGATACACGTAAATTCGGGCGTATGAATTTAGTTGATACTCCGGATGCAATGCTGGTAGCAGGGCTGGCAAAAATTGGACCTGAACCAACTGAAACAGATTTAACTTTGAAGTATATGCAAAAAGAGTTTCAACGTAAGGGAGCAATTAAACCCTTCTTGTTGGATCAAAGTCATATAGCTGGATTGGGGAATATTTACGTTGATGAAACATTATGGATGTCTAAAATTCATCCATTACAGCCTGCTAATACAATTAATTTGGAACAATTAGCAGATTTACGAAAATCCATTATTGATGAACTTGCTATAGCTACAAAAAATCATGGAACAACGGTTCATTCTTTTACCACTGCCTTTGGAGAAGCGGGGACTTTTCAAAATCAACTTAATGTTTATGGAAGAGCAGGTGAGCCGTGTTATCGTTGCGGAACTGCGCTCGTAAAAACAAAGGTTGCTCAACGAGGGACAACTTATTGTCCACATTGTCAAGTTCTACATAATTAACAAAGAGGATTAAAATGTTGGAAATTGGAATTACCGGTGGAATTGCTACTGGAAAATCAACGGTGGCAAAATATATTCAAGAACAGGGATATCCGGTTTTAGATGCTGATGTGGTGAGTCGCGAATTGGTTAGACCCGGATCGATAATATTACAAGCATTGGCACGTCAATTCGGTTTACAAATCTTAAAAGATGATGGGGAATTGGATCGCTCCAAATTAGGTAACATCGTTTTTGGCGATGAAGAAAAGTTGAAAAAATTAAATTCGATAATGCATCCTGCTATTAATCAAGAATTAAAAAAGCAAGCAAAGATTTTAGCACAGGAAGGTTATGATCTTATCTTTCTGGAAATTCCATTGTTATTTGAAACCAAAAATGCAGTTGGAGTAGATCGGATTATAGTTGTGACATTGAACCCAGACGAACAATTAATGCGATTAGTTCAACGGAACCATTTAACAAACACTGAGGCCAAACAGCGAATTGATGCTCAACTTCCCATAGATCAAAAAGAAGCGTTAGCAGATTATGTGGTACAGAACAATCAAACTAATGTGATGCATGATCAAGTAGATCATATCATTGATGAATTAAGAAGTTTAAGTTAAATAATTAGGAGTAGGGATTTATGCCATTTAACATTCAACAAAAATTCAAAGTTAAGGGTATTGTCAACTTAACACCTAAAAATTTAGAAAGTTTGGGTAATTTATATTTACCATTAATTGGGATAGAAGCCTTTGCGGTTTATATGGCACTAATCCAGCAACCGCAAAGATTAAAACGCGATAATACAACCACCCATGTAGAATTATTAAATCAATTAAATTTATCCGGTCCTCGCCTGATTCAAGCACGTGAAAAATTAGAGGGTTACGGACTTATTCGAACTTTTGAACAAGTTTTAACACTTGAATCTCAATGGGTTTATGAAATAAATCAACCGATTGATGCTGAAGATTTTTTAAATGATAAATTACTAGTTAAATTATTAAAATCATATTTGGGGGATGATCAATTTGAAATTTTAAAGAGTAAATTAATTCCAGATCCAGAGGTGATTTCCGGAAATAATGTTTCAAAGGGATTATTTGATATTGTCCGTGAAGATAATTTTGATCAAATTGATGATGTAGCATCGATTAATCAACCAGCAACCGCATGGGATGATGCTCGCCAAAGAAATCAACCAGCACTTGATATAGATCTAATGTTTGAGATGCTTAAAGGTTATGGCTTAGATCGTCTGACATTACTACAAAATAAAGAAAGCTTTTTGATTTTTAAGAAGTTATACTCGATTGATGATTTAACGTTAATCCGATTAATTCAAGGTCATATGCTAGATGATCATCAAATTGATGTAAAGGGAATTGAAAGCTCATTACGACAAACATTTAAACAACAACAAGAGATTAAGACTGTATCCACAAAGGAAAATATAACTGACCAGCCAAAGACTGGTAATCTTTTAATTGATCAAGCAAACCAATTGAGCCCGCTGGAATTCCTACAAAATATTCGAGAGCAACGAGGCGGTTTAGTTACATCAAGTGAGCAATATGCAATTGAACAATTAATCAAATATGGACGATTGCCCAATTCGGTCATAAACATGGAATTGTATACTTTAAGTGTTTTACAAAAACGTAAAACATTACCAAAGGCGATTTTAGAAGCAACTTACTCGGATTGGGCTCAGGCTAAAATTAAAACCCCAGGTGAAGCTATAAAATATATCCAACAACGTGAACAAAAAATTAAGCAAAATCGAGGAGCAATCCGGGGGGGAATCAACAAGGTGAAACTCGACCTGATTGGGAAAATCAGCCGGTACAAGAAGTTAGCTCCGCTGATCAAGCTAAGCTTGATCAAATGATGGCTCAAATGGAAGCAAAGCGGGTAACTAAAAAGGAGTTATAATGTCAAATGTAGAACCATTTAACTTTAGGAGTAATCAAGGGCAGCAAAATGTGGGGAAATCTTTTCAAAATATTTTAAAAAAACGTCCTAAAATGCAAAGCGAATATGAAAAAATTAGAAAAATTATCCTGGATGATGAAGAAATTCAAAAATTCATTCAAAATAATCAACCTGCTTTGAATGAAACCATTTTTAATCGAGATTTGGCCACGGTTTACGAATATTATTTACAAAGACAAAAACAAAATGCCGGTCAAAATGATGTCCACCCTGGCTATAACCCTGAATTATTATTTGTTGATCAAAGGGTGGTCATTCAGTATCGTGCTAGCAAACAAATGCAAAAGCAACATGAAAAATTAAAAGCTTCTAGCAAGATTACAACCCTAGGAATGCCTAAACAATTGAAAATGGCGACCATGAATGATTTTACTGGCATCGAGCCCGGAATGGCGGCAGCAGTTTTAGCCGTATCTGAATTTATTCAAGCTTATGTTGAGAACCCCAAAGAATTTCATCGAGCCACATATTTACAGGGACCTTATGGAGTTGGTAAAACTTATTTAATGGGGGCCATGGCTAATCAATTATCGTTTGATGATATTGATGTACTTTTGTTGCATTATCCAACTCTAGCATCCAATATGAAAGAAGCTATTAATGATTCCAGTATTGACACTAAGACGGTGCGCTTGGAGATGAAAAATGTTGATATCTTGGTATTAGATGACATTGGGGCAGAAATTGATGGAAGCGGATGGATTCGAGACGATGTTTTAAGTGTTGTTCTAGATTACCGGATGCAGAATGGCTTAGCCACATTTTTTACTTCGAATTTTTCGATGAATCAACTAGAGAAAGAACATTTTGCATTAACCAAAAATGGAGCCGATCCAGTTAAAGCGGAAAGAATTATGCAACGAATTAAGTATTTAGCAAAGGAGATTCCGGTTAGTGGTAAAAATAGAAGGTTAGATTCATGATGTTTGTTCAAAATAAGGTAAAATTAGCACCGTGGTTAATTTTATTTTTTGGCATAGGAATATTGTATTTTGGGTTAAGGCAGGATGCATTTTTATATCAGCAACCAATCGTTCAAGTTAAACAGGTAAAGACTTTTGATATAAACCATGCCACTGATGCTTATTTAAATCATGTTCAAAACTATCAACAAAGTGTTCAAGTTGAATTTTTAAATACACATAAACAAGGACAAAAAATTTGGGTTGAAAACAACTATGATAGTAGTCAAGGAATGGATCAGCAATTGCAACCAAGAATGCAAATTTTCTTACGTCGACAAGGTGATACTTGGAGTTTTGATAACGTTAAAAGGGACTCCACTTGGATTCCAATCTTAATAATGTTAATTGGGTTGTTAGTTAATTTGATGGGAAAAGCCGGACGATTAACATCGGTATCCTTGCTGTTAAATTCATTGTTATTTATTATGGCGATTGGTCTTAATCTTAGGACTGGCACCCATTACTTATTGGTAATTTTTATTTTATTTAGCCTGATTGTATCGGCCTTAACTTTGGGATTTGTGATGGGGCTTAGAAATCGTCAAACTTGGGTAATATTTTTAACAGTCTTGACTGCGACATGTAGTGCTATGTTAATTGCGGCCATAGTTTTTAAATTGGATCATAATCAAGGTTTAAATTTTGAATTATTAGGGTTTATTACACAGTTACCAATTCCAATGTTTTTTGCAATGACGTTAGTGGGCGTCTTGGGTGCAGTTATGGATGAATCAACGGATATGATAGCAACTCTATTTACATTAATAAAGACTAATCCCAAGATTACAGCGAAGGAATTAGTGCTGGCGGGACAACATGTGGGTCAAGAAATATTTGGCGCTTTAACAAATGTGTTATTTTTGATTTTTATTGCTTCTCAAATCCCCATGGCAATTTTATTTTTAAGGAACGGCAATGATATTGGATATACATATAGTATGAATATGAAGTTAGGAATGATTCAAACTTTAATTAGTGCCATCGGTATTGTTTTAACCGTTCCCGCTGGCATTATGTGGGTAATAATTGATCATAAATATCAAGATAGTATCCATAAAAGGAGGCGCAATTGATGTCAGTTACATTCATTTTAGCGCTCATTCTGCTTATTTTGATGATCATTATTGGTGGTAAAAAGGGATTTGGTGCTTACATTAGCCTATGGATTAATTTCACTATCTTAATGGGGATGTTACTTTTTATTAGTTGGGGATTTAATCTTTGGGTTATATTACTAGTTGGAAGCAGTTTGGTTTTGTTAATTACAGTTTATAGTTCTGGAGCCGACGAAGATACTATCTTGATCGCATTACAAAGTAGTTTGATTGTAATGTTAATTTTAATGATAATCATCATTCCAGTTGAGCATATTAATTTTGTTCAAGGTTTTGCGGTCGAAAATTCCGAGGAATTAGAAGGGTTATCCCTTCAAATTGGTTTGAATTTTGGTCAATTGGGAGTAGCAGCGGCCTTATTAGCTACTTTGGGGGCGATTGCTGAAGCAGCAGTTGCCATCACTTCTGGAATATCTGAAATTATGTATCATCATCCACAGATGAAACTGTTTGATTTAATCAAAGAAGGACGCCAATTAGGTCAACAAATTGTGGGAACAGCGCTGAATACTGTTTTATTCGGATTTATGGCTGACTTTTTGAGCTTAGGGATGATGTTTGCCAAGCTTCATTATAGTTTTGCCGAGATTATTAATTCTAAATTATTTGTTGCAGCCATCTTATCAATGATTTATGCGTTTTTAGGAGTTATTATGGTTTTACCAATCACCTTAATGCTAATCAATCTAAGGCATAAGCATAAATTAAATAGTTAAATCAAAAAGCTATTTCTGACAATGTTGTTTGAAATAGCTTTTTAAATTTTTATAAAAACAGTGAATTTAAAAAATAATGTTGATAAATTAGCAATGACTTGATGAAAATTAGATATTTATGCTAAAATTAATTAGTTTGTTAAGATGCGGGGAAATTTGTTTTTAAGGAATAGGGTGCTAAGATGAGTAAAATTTTGATAATTGAAGATGAGGCAAATTTAGCACGGTTTGTTGAGTTAGAATTACAACATGAAGGTTATGAAACGACGGTTACTGATAATGGTCGTACAGGGTTAGAGACGTCATTAAATGATAATTTTGATCTTATTTTATTAGATTTAATGTTGCCGGAATTAAGTGGATTAGAAGTTGCACGGCGACTTCGTGAAGTTAAAAATACACCGATTATAATGATGACCGCCCGTGATTCAGTGATTGATCGTGTCTCAGGTTTAGATTATGGGGCGGATGATTATGTGGTGAAGCCATTTGCTATTGAGGAATTATTAGCACGTATTCGGGCTTTACTGCGACGGATTAATATTGAAACTGAGGAACACGCTAGTCATCAAAGTATTGTCAAGTATCGCGATTTGGTGGTTGAAAAAGAAAATCGCATTGCTCGTCGCGGTGATGAAATTATTAATCTTACAAAACGTGAATACGAGTTGCTCGTGATTTTGATGGAGAATATTAACGTAGTTCAGTCCCGAGAAGTTCTGTTAGCCAAAGTCTGGGGCTATGATGACAATGTTGAAACTAATGTTGTGGATGTTTATATTCGCTACTTGCGTAATAAAATTGATTATAGTGATTCGAAAACTTCGTATATTCAAACGGTTCGTGGAACAGGATACGTAATGCGTCAATAGAATTTGGAGAGATACAATGGATAAAACAGCCATTGTTAAAAATAATCCCAAGCAAAAGTCAGGTTTGTCCCTCAAATGGAAGTGGGCTATGGGCTCAGCCTTGGGCTTTTTTTTAATATTTATAATTTTTAGTTATATCTTAATTGTTGCCTTTACCAATCGAATGTTGGTGGATGAAAAGTCTTCAACGCGAGCTTCATTGAATTGGGTAGCTCAAAGTTTACAAAAAGTGCCAATTTATAATTTAGAGCCACAGAAAATTGAATCAGAAATTGTTGGTGATAATGCACTTTCGCAAAAACAAGAGGTTGGATTAGTTGAAACTATGCGAACCGACTTTAAAATTACAATTTACGACGGAACAAATGAGGTTTACCCAAAACATACAAAACAAGCTATCCAATTAGTTGATCAGAAGATAAAACTTGAACATGATGCCCGAGGTCGGCGTGCCTTAGTAGGGTATAAGAAGATTCAAAATTCAACAGGTCAAACAATTGGGATGATTCGGTTAGTAAATCATCTCGATCGATTTAATCGACTATTTAATCGAATTTATCTCATTACCCTAGTGGCAACACTTTTGGGGTTGTTTTTCATTGCCATTTGGGGTTATTGGTTAGCTGATTATCTGCTCCGCCCAATGGAAGATATTAAAAAAGTCGTTGATGCTGCTCGAATAGATGCTCAATCTCAAACGAGAGTGGATCTAGCCGGTACTAGAAATGATGAATTAACCGATTTGGGTAAAATCGTCAATCGAAGTCTTGATCAGATGCAACGCACGATGTTGACTCAGCATCAATTCGTAGAGGATGTTTCGCATGAATTACGAACGCCGGTTGCGATTGTCAAAGGGCACATGGATTTGCTAAATCGATGGGGTAAAAATGATCCTAAAATTTTAAATGAATCAATTGAAGCCTCATTGAATGAAATCAATCGGATGCAGGGATTAGTTCAAGAAATGTTAGATCTGACTCGAGCAGATCAAGTTGAATTAGCTTTTAAAGATGGGAATACGGATACTCGTGAAGTAGTTAAGGCGGTCTATAATAATTTTAAAATGATTCATGATGATTTCACTTTTATTCTTGATGATGACTTGAAGAAACCTACAATGGTAAATATGTCACGGGACCATTTAGAGCAAATCATGATTATTTTATCGGACAACGCAGTTAAATATTCTCGTGATCGTAAAGAAATTCACTATTCTGTTGCTAGAAGCGGAGGACAAGTTCAAATTGCGGTTCAAGATTTTGGTGAAGGCATCAGCCCCAAGGAAGCTCAACATGTTTTTGATCGCTTTTATCGAATTGATAAAGCACGTTCCAGAAAACAGGGTGGTAACGGGCTGGGACTAAGTATTGCTCAAAAATTAATCGAAGGTTATGGGGGACAATTGTCTTAGAATCTGTGGAAGGACACGGATCCATTTTTAGAATTACATTACCAATTAAAAATGATGAATCAAAGAAAGATACACCATTTGGTGAGATATATTAAAGATAGTATGTGAAAAAAGGCGCTAGCGTTGTATAATGGACTTATACAAATGAAAGCGTTTTTTTATTATCGGAGGATATAACAATGAAAGTTGCAATTATTGGATGTACACACGCAGGAATTTTTTCAGCTCGTGGAATTTTGGAAACAGATCCGAACGCTGAAATCACTGTTTTTGAAAAGAATGATACCGTCTCATTTCTTTCATGTGGAATTGCCTTATGGGTTGGTGATCATGTCTCTGATCCTGAAAAAATGTTTTATGATTCTGTTGAGGCCATGCAACATGACGGTATTGAAATGAAAATGAAGCATGAAGTAACTAAAGTTGACTTAGATGATAAAACGATAACGTATGAAAACTTAAATAATAACCAAGAAACAACTGATCAGTTTGATAAAATTGTCGTAACGACTGGCTCAAAACCAGTAATGCCACCAATTCCTGGAATTGAGGGTAAAAATATTTATCTATGCAAAAATTGGGATGATGCCAAGGCTATTAAGGAGGCTTCTAAGGATGCCAAATCAGCTATCGTAATCGGGGCTGGTTATATTGGGGCAGAAATTGCAGAACAGTTCTCTGTGAATGGTATTAAAACAACATTAATTGATGGATTAGACCGTGTTTTAGCCAAGAATTTTGATCAAGATATCACAGATGAAGTTGAGCTTGAGTATCAAAAGCATGATGTTACTCTAGCACTAGGTCAAATGGTTAAATCTTTTGAATCACATGATGGGGGTGTTACGGTAAACACTGATAAAGGATCTTATGAAGCTGAGATCGTTGTGTTAGGAATTGGCTTCTTGCCTCGAACAGATTTATTTACTGGTCAAGTTAAGATGATTGATAATGGCGCCATCATTGTGGATAAATACATGCAAACGTCAGTTAAGGATGTCTTTGCTGCTGGGGACTCAGCAACGGTGTTTTATAATCCAACGCAACAAGATGATTATATTCCATTAGCCACAAATGCTGTTCGTCAAGGAATATTAGTTGGTAAAAACATTTTAAAACCTCAAGTTGCATATTTAGGAACTCAATCGACCTCAGCAGTTGAACTTTATGGTAAAGCTATGGCTAGCTCTGGCTTAAATCAACAATTGGCAAAATCTCGTGGGATTGACGGCATTAAAACGGTAACAATTGAACAAGATTACCGGCCTGATTTTATGTTGACTACGACACCAGTTCGCGCCACACTAGTTTGGGATGAAAAGACACGTGCGGTTTTGGGCGGATCGTTTTATTCTGAACATGATATTTCACAAACGGCAAATGCTTTGTCTTTGGCTATTCAAAATAAAATGACAATTGATGAATTGGCACTCTCGGACTTTTTGTTCCAACCCAATTTCAGTCAACCAATTAATTTCCTTGGCGCAGTAGCAATGGCAGCGGCTAAAAAATAAGGAAGCGCCATAAATCGAACAAGTTAGGATTGGTGCATCAAAAGGGATGTATCAATCTTTTTGTTAATGTGGATTAAGTTGAATAAAATTAACTAGTATCAGAATCATAAAATTTAATAGGCTTCTTTCGTCAGAGCGATTATAATAATAGTTGATACTTGTTCTTCTAAATTTTAATAATAAACTCATCATGATTTAAGATTATTTACAATTGAGCTAGTCCCATGGGAGGAGTTGATGATGAAAGAAATTTTAAATGTGTTACATGAAACAGATAAAGATTATCAAAAAATATTAAAAAAATTAACGAAAGAATATCAGCTGACTATTGCTGAATGGAAACTTTTACAACAAGTAGAAAATGAATTTGATACTCAAGAGCAACTTAGTCAAGCCACTGGATTAGATACATCCACTTTATCACGGCAGTTGAATTCCTTAATGAAAAAGGAAATGATCGAAAATCAGGTGGTCGGGCACGATCATCGACATTTTATTTATCAAATAACTGATACAGGTACTAAAAGTCTTGAATTTATTCAATCTCAGTATCACGAGATAGAACAACAAATATTTTCTGTCTGGTCGGAAGAAGAGAAATCGATGCTACAAATTTTATTGAATCGGTTGGATAAATCAATGCAAAAAGGTCTATAAAATTGAATTGAAGCCTAGTCAGGTCTAGTTGAACAGCGTATAATGATTAATTAATTTGTTGTATGAATTATTTTGACGTTCAAATATTTTTAGATTAGAAAAGAGAACTTGTTTATGAAGATTGCAATTATGACCGATTCAACGGCAACAATTAGTCCAGAAGAGGCTGAACGATATAATATTAAAGTCATTCCAATACCCATTATTTTAGATGGAAAAGTATATAAAGAAGGAACGGAAATAACTCCTAAGCAATTTTATGAAAAACTAAAAATGTCGGACTCATTTCCATCAACTTCACAACCAGCGATTGGTGAATTGATGGAGATTTATGAAGAATTGAAAGCTGATGGTTACGATAAAGTGATTTCAATTCATTTAGCCGCAACAATTTCAGGTTTTATTAATAACGTTGCGTCAATTGCTGATAAGATCGATGGTTTAGAAATTATTCCTTACGATTCAAAGATTACAGTGCGATTAATGGGTTGGATGGCTTTGAAGGCAGCTCAAATGGCGCAAGATGGTAAAAATATAGATGAAATATTAGCTACATTAGATCAATTACGAGATTCCGTTGATGAATATTTTGTTGTTGATGATTTAAATAATTTAGTAAGAGGTGGTCGTTTATCCAACGCTGGAGCGATTATCGGAACTATGTTGAAGGTTAAGCCAATCTTGACTTTTGATAACGATTCAAATTATATTGTGCCATTTGAAAAAGTTCGCTCGATGAAAAAAGCTAAAAAACGAGTTGAAGAAATTTTTAAAGAAGCGCTCTTAACAACTGATTACCCACTAAAACCAATGATTATTCATGCTAATGATCCCATTGAGGGTGAAAAATGGCGTCAAGAATTGGAGGGAATGTACCCGGATTTGAATTTTGAATTATCATATTTTGGTCCGGTAGTGGGAGCCCATTTGGGCCAAGGAGCTTTGGCGGTAGCCTGGATGCGCGATCCAGAAAGCTTGTAAATTAAGATATTTTATATGAATTAGGTGGGAGAAAAAATGACTAAAGTTAAAATTGTGACCGATTCGACTGCGGTTTTGTCCGATGAAGAAATTATGGAATTGGGCGTTAAAGTAATTCCTTTAACTGTTATGATCGATGACCAACTTTATCAAGATGGTGTTGATTTATCACGTGAAGATTTTATGGATAAAATGGCACAAGCTAAGAATTTACCAAAAACTTCGACTCCATCATTGGGTGTTTTTACTGAAGCTTATGAAGAATTATTAGCTGAAGATGCTGAAGATGTTGAAGTAATTAGTATTCATTTAACACCAGGATTATCAGGAACATTTGATACAGCACAACAAGCTGCTCAGATGTTAGATACTGAAAAGATTCATGTAATTAATTCGACATTCATTGATTGCTCATTGGGATTTCAAGTTATTGCAGCAGCTCAATTGGCCCAACAAGGAAAATCAGTTTCAGAGATTTTGCAAGAAATGCAAAAGATCAAGGAAAATACGGAACTATACCTTACCTTAAGCTCGTTAGATAATTTGTCTGCCGGTGGACGAATTTCTAAAGCAACTGGCTTTATTGGGGGACTCCTTAATATTAAAATTGGAGCACATGTGGTCGATGGGGAGATTATCGCTGAAACCAAAGGTCGTGGTTCGAAAACAATTAAGAATTATTTAAAGAAAATCATTGATCAAATGCATGAGGCTAATGGAATTAAAAAAATTGGATTGTCGCACGCGGGGATTCCTGAATTAGCACAAGAATTAGCGCAAACTTTACAGAATGAATTTCCTAAGGCACAGGTTCATGTTCAACAAACTACTCCTGTTGTTTCAACCCATACGGGTGTTGGAGCGTTTGGCCTCAGTTATTTGAAGGAATATTAATATTTTTATTAGAAAATAGAACCAAAGATTGATTTTGGTTCTATTTTTTATTTATATGTAGATTGATGGTAATTTTAAAATAAAATCAATGTATGATTGCTATATTTGTTATAATAGACTTTTAATGGGGGATCTTATGAAGAAAATACTAATCATTCTAATGCTACTGTTGATGAGCTTTGGAATCTCTCCCAAGGTTGATGCTAAAGCGAATGTGAAAAAAGAAATTCAATTGGTTACAGTGGGTGATTCACTAACTCAAGGAGTTGGTGATACCACCAGCCAGGGTGGTTATGAAAAAAGGACCGCGCAACTAATTGCTAAAAAAGACCATGTGCGGGTTAAGTCACATAATTATGGAAAAGCTGGTGATCGATCAGATCAAATTCTAAAACGTGTACAAAATAATGAGCACGCTCAACAAGAAGTCAAAAAAGCAGATATAATTGTGATGACATCAGGCGGTAATGATTTACAACAAGCGTTATTTAAATTAATTCAAACAAAACAAGAAGCTGATGTCTTACCGCAAGTTGAAGCAAAAACGGGCGAATATGCAGATCATTTACATGAATTAATGACTTATATACGATCACTTAACGCCGATGCACCAATCTATATTTTTGGAAATTATAATCCACTATATGTATATTTGGCGAATCGAACAGATATAAATCAAGCAGTACATCTCTACAATGTGGTTAATAGTGAAGAGGCCGATCAAAATGACAATGTGCATTATGTATCAATTTTTACTAAAATAACTTATGGCCAATTTCAGACCAAGAAGCAACGAGCAGAATTAGCTAAACAATCTACGGAGGCGTTCACAGGAACGGTCAATAATAAAGTTGTTAAAACGACATTGAATGGACCGAATAAAGAAAAAAATGAGTATATTACTAACACTGATCATTATCATCCAAATAATCGAGGATATGATCAGATGAGTAAGGTACTTTTTAAGGCAGTGCAAAAGCAAAAGAATGAGTGGATGTTTCAATAATGGTTAAAAAAGGCTTAAGTAAAGAACAAAATCGGCTTAGACAACAAGGAGTTTTTTGGGGAATTGGTGGTACTTTAATTGTATTGGTTTTAGGGATGCTCATTTTGATAGTTTTGCCTCAAGGTAAAGAACAGCAATTTAGTTCGCACCAGCAGCTACAAATGACAGATGCTTCGATGGAGGTGCAGCTAACCAAGAAAAATTTAAATGCCTGGATGAATAAATACTTGAATGATGATCCGTCTTTAAAGAAACGTCTGCGTTTTGAAATGGGACAATCAAGTATGATGGTTTATGGGACAGAAAGACTTTTAGGCCAAGATGTTGACTATGGAATGAAAATGACTCCATCAGTCACTAAAGATGGAAATTTATTATTGCATGCTGATTCAGTAGCCGTTGGACAATTACCATTACCGGTAAACTATGTCATGGGTGGATTAGCGTCTCATTTAGATTTACCGGCATGGGTCAACGTTAATTCTAAAGAGCAAACAATTTTAATTAATTTTAAAAAAGTACCGAAGGTTTCGGGTATGCAAATTAAGGTTAAGGAAATTAATATGAAGAAGGATCACTTTGTGTTCCAAGTGGGGTTACCAAAATAATGCGACGTTCATTTTATCAATGGTTGATGACGCAAAGAGATCCAGTGACGCATGATGAAGTAAAAACTTTTGCAAATGGAACTTTTTTTGACCAGTCATTTCCTAAGCAAAGTACTGATTTTGATGAAATATCAAGATACTTGGAAGAAAATGGTAGTTATTTACAGTCGATGGACATTTTTGATGCGGCTTGGCGTCAATATCTAGCATCAGAGGAGTAGGAGTATTTAATATGGGACAAATTATTCAATGGTATCCAGGCCATATGGCTAAAGCATTTCGCTTAATGCGTGAAAACATGAAATATGTTGACATCGTTTTTGAATTAGTTGATGCTAGAATTCCGTTGTCATCACGAAATCCAGAATTGGATGAGGTTTTGGGTGATAAACCTAGATTATTAGTAATGACCAAAACCGATTTGGCAGATCCAGCTCGGACGAAAGCATGGATTGCATATTTTGAGGAGTTGGGACTAGCTGTCGTGGCACTTGATTCTAGGGATCGTAAAACGCCACAAATAATAACCAAGGCAGCTCGTAAAGTATTAGCCGCCAAATGGGATCATCTTTTGGAAAAAGGGGTGAAGGACAAGGCTATTCGGGCCTTAGTTGCGGGGATCCCCAACGTAGGTAAATCCACATTATTGAACCATTTAGTTATGAAAAATGTAGCTATTACTGGAGACCGTCCGGGAGTTACCAAAAAACTGCAATGGCTTAAAACTCCAACTAACTTAGAACTACTAGACACACCAGGAGTATTATGGCCTAAATTTGATGATCAACGAGTCGGACAACATCTGGCGATGACTGGCGCAATTAAGGACCAATTAATTAACGTGGACGATATTGCTTTAGAAGTGTTGAAGTTTATGCGGACCTATAATCCGCAAGTAATTATTGATCGTTATAAACTCGTTTCAGACATTTGGGAAAAAGAAACTGACGTAAATATCCTGCTTTTGATTACTCATAAATTAGGCTTCAAAGATGACTATAATCGAGCGGGCGAAAGGATTTTACTGGATCTTAGGCGTGGTAAACTTGGCGCATATACGATTGAGGTCCCAGCTGACCAAATAGGTCAAAGTTAATTAGATATGCCTAGATTAACGGTTAAAGAAATTAAACAGTTCTTGAAACAATCAAACATCGATACTCAGATGCTTTCCAATTTGGAACGTGACGACCGCAAGGGAGTCCAAATGTTAGTCAGTAAATATAAACTAAATCTGGCTCAAAATAAAAAAAAGCAGTCGGCTTTTAATAGTCGACTACAGTTTGAACAGATTTTTTGGGCTCAAAATCAATTAGTTGCAGGTATTGATGAAGTAGGGAGAGGGCCATTGGCAGGACCAGTTGTTGCTGCCGCTGTGGTTTTAGATGATCATTTTAATTTACTTGATGTCCATGATTCAAAACAATTATCATTTAAAAAGCGTCAAACGTTAGTGCCACAAATCAAAGATCAGGTTTTGGCCTATGCCTTCGGAGTGGTTTCAGCAGAGCAGATAGATGAGCTTAATATTTATCAAGCGGCCAAGTTGGCGATGACACAAGCCTATCAAAATTTGGATTGGGACGTACAGGGCTTATTAATTGACGCAATGGAATTAGAACTAACAATTGATCAAACGAGCTTGATTAAAGGCGATGATCGTAGTATCAGTATTGGGGCAGCAAGTATTTTAGCTAAAGATTATCGAGATCGATTAATGATGGAATATGATCTCATATACCCAGGTTATGATTTTAAAAATAATGCAGGCTATGGTACAGCTAAACATTTGGCTGGATTAGAGACTCATGGTGTCACACCAATTCATCGTAAAACTTTTGCACCAGTAAAAAAACACTTAAATTAATACGGTTTTTTGATCTTTCCTTTTTGTATTGGAGGAATTTTTTAATGAAAAATCGTGTTTTTATTTTAGTCCTTTTACTAATTCCTAAGTTAACATTAAATCAGCGGCTGAGAATTTATCAAAAAATGGATTGGGCGCAAAAATGTACTTGGGAACAGTGGATAGAAATGTTAGAAAAAATTTTAGGAGACTTGAAGTTCCTTGAGAATTTAGAAGTACAGAATTTGAAGTTATTATTCGCCGAACAATTAAGCTATATTCAGTCATTTGATTATCTTTGTTTACTAGATGATTATTATCCAGCAGGTTTCCGTTTATTATCGCAACCACCAATTGTTTTATTTTATCGTGGTAATTTGGAATTATTACATACACCGTGTTTGGCAGTTGTTGGAGCTCGAAAAAATAGTCGCTATGGTCAATATTTACTGAATCAATGGATTCCGGCTTTCAATCAATCAGGGCTAACTATTGTTTCTGGTCTGGCGTCCGGAATTGATGCGATTGCGCATATAAATACATTAAGAAATAATGGACGGACAGTTGGAATCCTTGGAACTGGATTAAATCGTGTCTATCCACTAAAACATGCAGCGCTTCAAAAAGCGGTATCTGTTCACGGCCTAGTTATTAGTGAATATTTACCGAATCAAGGACCCAAAAGAGTCCATTTTCCACAGAGAAATCGTTTAATTGCTGCACTTAGTCATTGTGTTTTAGTTGTGGAGGCTCGTCGTCGATCAGGTTCGTTAATTACAGCAGATTTGGCTTTGGATTTAAATCGGGGTGTTTTAGTTGTACCTGGGCGTGTGGACTTTGAACTATCACGAGGGTGTAATGGACTGTTAACTGAGGGTGCAGCATCGGTTTTATCAGCTGTAGATGTGATTACGGCTTTTAATGATTATTATTGGCTAAATTAGTCGATATCATAAAATTATTAGCACTAAAATATCAAAGTAGTTGACAGTTTATGAAAATTTGGTTAGACTTTCTATATTCAGTAGACGATTTTATTATACGTAAGAGAAGCCACGGTTGCTGTGAGTGGTGCAGGTATCTTCGTTGAACTATTAACAACTTAACTTTATAAAGTGATTCGCTTTTTTAGGCGGATAATTTTGGGTGGTACCGCGGAAAATGATGCTTCGTCCCAACTACGTTTTTTAACGTAGTTGGGATTTTTTTATTGTAAAGGAGAATAAGGATGGATGAAAAAATAAATAAAATAAATTTCAAACTTGCATTTAGTATTGTCATTGGATTAATTATGATCTTTAGTATCGGAATAATTGGTCTACAATTACCGGCTTTTATGCCCTTGATTGTGAGTTTGGTTTTAATTGTTATTATTTTGCGCTTTAGGCAAATTACTTGGGACGAACTGCAAAATAATATTTTAGCAGGAATTCGGACAGGATTAGCTCCACTATTTTTATTCCTGTTAATTGGTATGCTAATTGCTCTATGGATGGGTACAGGCGTGATCCCATCAATGTTATGGCTTGGATTTAAGTCAGCTAATAGTACCTGGTTTTTGCCTAGTACATTATTAGTTTCGGCGTTGGTCGGATCAATGATTGGGTCCGCCTTCACAACTATCGGAACAGTAGGTGTTGCGTTAATGGGAGTAGGAATTACATTGGGCTTTCATCCGGCATTAGTGGCAGGAGCTATTTTGTCAGGCGCTATTTTTGGCGATAAATCATCTCCATTGTCAGATTCAACTAATTTGGCAGCCTCAATTGCTGAAACAGATTTATTTGCGCATATTAAAAATTTAATGTGGACTACGTTGCCCGCACTATTAGTTTCTTTAATTATTTTTGTTATCTTAGGTATGGGGCATCATGGAGGGAATGATAATCAATTGAGCACGCTGAGCCAATTAATTACACCGACTTGGTGGAGCATTATTCCGCTGGGTTTGTTAGTCGGGATGGCCTTTTTCAAAATACCAGCAATTCCCACGTTGTTATTAAATATTGGACTAACAGGAACTGTGTACTTATTTAATCATTCAGCACAATCACTAAGTCAAATTTTAATGGATGGGTTTAAAACAACTTCGAAAAATCCGGAACTAATCAATCTTTTAAATCGGGGTGGAATGATTTCTATGATGCCGACCGTAATTGTAATTATGTTAGCTTTGGCTTTGGGTGGTATTTTGACAGAGCAACGAGTCTTGCAAACGGTCATGGAGCCATTATCAAAAAAAATCAAGTCTAGTGCAGGGATTTTGACCGGTGTCGTTTTTACCGGAATTACGGCTAACTTTTTAATTGGGGAACAATATCTAGCTACAATTTTGCCGGGGCAACTTTGGAAACCGGCATTCGATCGCATTGAAATTAGTCGTCTGGCTTTGGGACGTGCCTTGGAAGATTCAGGAACTGTCACGAATTATCTTGTGCCTTGGGGCGTAGCAGGTAGTTTTGCGGCTCAAACATTGGGAGTTCCGGTGTCGGATTTTGCTCCATTTGTATTCTTTGCCATCCTATCGCCCGTTTTTTCACTATTATCTGCCTGGACGGGAATTGGAATTAAAAAAAATATTGATCCGAAGTAGGAGAATTTTACTTGATCCGGACCTTAGGGTATTTTTCACATTTAGTTTCTGCAACTATTCCGATTTAATTTGAATTAATTTATTGGCAGGCTCGTTTATTATCACAGATAGGTTATAATTAATTTATGTGATTTTAGATGAAGGGAAATGAACCAATGTATGAATACTTAAATGGCTTGATCACAGTTTTGGCCCCAAAATTTATTGTTGTTGAAGTTGGGGGCATTGGTTATCGTGTGATTGTTGGTAACCCTTATGCTTTTGAACAAAATGAACAAGTTAAAGTTTATATTGAACAAATTTTACGCCAAGATGAAGAAACCTTATACGGATTTAAAACGGCGAGTGAGAAGCAACTTTTTGAACAACTGCTGGCTGTCTCCGGAATTGGTCCTAAAAGTGCCCTAGCAATTCTCGCAAACTCTGATCATACCGGATTAATTCAAGCAATTGTCTCTGGTGATGTGAATTACTTGGTTAAGTTTCCAGGAATTGGTAAAAAAACTGCCCAACAAATTGTTTTGGATCTACAAAATAATTTAGCAAAGCTTCCGTTTGATTTTGATAATATTGCTGGAATTGAAAAACCAAGCCCATCCAATAATAAAGAACTAGATGATGCCTTGGAGGCCCTAAAAGCGTTGGGGTATAGTGCGCGTGATGTTGACAAAGTTGCAAAGAAATTAATCGCCTTAGAAGGATTAGATACAGCTGGATATGTTTCAGCGGGGTTAAAATTATTTAATTAGGAAAGACCAAAGGAGTACATGAACATGAGTGACGGGATTTTGGATCAAACGTCCCTAAGTTCGGACGAAGAGCAGGTTGATCGTAATTTAAGGCCAAATACTTTGAAACAATATATTGGCCAAGCGGAATTAAAAGAGCGATTACAGGTATATATTCAAGCTGCTAAGCAACGAGAAGAGGCCCTAGATCATACCTTGCTATATGGACCACCTGGTTTAGGTAAAACAACCTTAGCCTTAGTAATTGCAACGGAGTTAGGTGTCAATATCAAAACAACAACTGGTCCCGTGATTGAAAAACAAGGTGATTTATTAGCCGTCTTGAATGAATTACAACCTGGTGATGTGTTATTTATTGATGAAATTCATCGTTTACCCAAGACAGTTGAAGAAATGCTATATTCAGCGATGGAAGATTTTTACGTCGATATAATCGTTGGAGAAGGTGACAATTCAAGACCTGTTCATTTTCCACTACCGCCTTTTACTTTGATTGGGGCAACGACTCGTGGGGGAATGCTTTCACAACCGTTACGCGATCGTTTTGGAATTGTTGAGCATATGAATTACTATAATCAACAAGAACTAAGCGATATTGTGTTACGTTCCGCTAACGTATTTGAAATTGAAATTGAACCCTCTGGTGCGTTAGAACTAGCGAGACGCTCACATGGAACACCACGAATTGCTAATCGACTTTTACGACGAGTTCGTGATTTTGCAATGGTTAAAAAATACGCTGCAATTGATCTGCAATTAGTGGATTTTGCTTTAAACCTTTTAAAAATTGATCGTTCAGGATTAGATCAGGTCGATTTAAAAATCTTAACAACGATGATTGAAAATTATGATGGCGGTCCAGTTGGTATTAAAACTCTTGCCGCTAATATCGGTGAAGAAGTAGATACAATCGAATCAATGTATGAACCATATTTATTACAAATTGGATTTGTGAAGCGAACTCCGCGTGGAAGAACGGTTACGATAAAAGCCTATGATCATTTACAAATCCCGTATGAAAGGAAAGAAGATTAAGAAATGAATTTACCAAATTATACTTTGAATGATTTTGATTACGACTTACCAACAGAATTAATTGCCCAAACTCCTTTGGAGCAACGTGATACCTCCCGATTATTGGCATTGAATGCTGAAACTGGTGAAGTGGAAGATCGACATTTTTATGATATTTTAGAATATTTAAATCCAGGTGATGCGATCGTCATGAATAATTCACGGGTGTTACCAGCTCGCCTACATGGTATCCGCCCAGATACTGGCGGTCATGTTGAGGTGCTCATGCTCCGCCAAGATCATGGAGATGTTTGGGAAACATTGGTTAATCCAGCACGAAAGTACCCTATAGGTGCTAAAATTTCTTTCGGGAGTGGAGAATTAACTGCTACGGTTACGGCCGAGTTGGAGCATGGGGGACGGATGGTAGAGTTTCACTACAATGGAATTTTCTTAGAGATTTTGGAAGCATTGGGAGAAATGCCTTTACCACCTTATATCAAAGAAAAGCTTGAAGATCAGGAACGTTACCAAACTGTTTATTCTAAGGTAAATGGATCGGCTGCCGCTCCAACTGCTGGCCTACACTGGACTCCAGAACTATTAGAAAAAGTAGCAGAAAAAGGAATTAAATTGGTTGAGTTGACATTACATGTTGGATTAGGAACCTTTAGACCTGTTGAAACCGATAACTTAGCAGATCATAAAATGCATTCAGAGTTTTATCAACTAAGCCAAATTGCGGCGGATACATTAAATGAGGTTCGTGCCAACGGTGGACGTATTATTGCAACTGGAACGACTTCGATTCGGACGCTTGAAACAATTGGCTCAAAATTCAATGGTGTATTGAAAGCTGACTCGGGGTGGACGGATATTTTTATCAAACCCGGGTATCAATGGACAACGGTTGATGGATTTATTACGAATTTTCATTTACCAAAATCTACTTTGGTCATGCTGGTGGCGGCTTTTACGGGTCGTGAAAACATTTTAAATGCTTATCAGTATGCGATTGAAGAAAAGTATCGTTTCTTTTCATTCGGCGATGCGATGTTTATCCATCATTAAGGAGAAAAAATGCGTCAATATAGTGAATTTGATCAATTTTTAATGGAAAAATACCCATTAAAAGAGGAATTAATGAATGATCCTCATCGTCCAGTAATTTATGAATTATTACATGTTGAAAAACATACCGGTGCACGGTTAGGTCGTATTTATACTCGCCACGGAGTGGTACATACACCAATGTTTATGCCAGTAGGAACTCAGGCAGCGGTTAAAAATGTATCACCACGAGATTTAGAAGATATTAATTCTCAATTTATTTTGTCTAACACATACCATCTTTGGGTTCGCCCGGGGGATGAATTAATTGCCAAAGCAGGTGGTTTGCATAATTTCATGCAATGGAATGGTCCAATTTTAACGGATTCAGGTGGTTTCCAAGTTTGGTCACTTTCTAAAAATAATAAAATTTCCGAAGAAGGAGTTGATTTCAAGAATCACGTTGATGGTTCACAAATGTTCTTATCTCCTGAAGTAGCTATGTCGATTCAAAATAATCTTGGATCAGACATTATGATGCAACTTGATGAAGCGATTCCATATTTTGAATCTTATGATTATGTTAAAAATTCAGTCGAAAGAACTACTCGTTGGGCCAAGCGTGCCAAAATAGCACACGCCAGAGCTGATGATCAGGCTTTATTTGGAATCATTCAAGGGGCAGGATTTAAAGATTTGCGAAAATTATCTGCTGACGGTTTAATTGACTTGGATTTGCCGGGCTATGCGGTTGGCGGTCTTTCGGTCGGAGAATCCAAAGAGGAAATGAACCGCGTGCTTGATTTTACGGTTGATTGGATGCCTGCTGATAAACCACGTTATTTAATGGGTGTGGCAGCTCCGGATTCCTTAATTGACTCTGCGATTCGTGGAATTGATATGTTTGATTGTGTATTACCTACTCGAATTGCTCGAAATGGTTCATTGATGACTAAGCATGGACGAATTGTAATTACGAATGGAAAATATAAAGATGATTTTAGCCTAATTGATGAAGATACAGAGGATTATGGCTCAAATAATTTTACGAAGGCTTATTTGCATCACTTATTTAAAGCTAATGAATTGTATGGTCAAAATATTGCATCTGTTCACAATTTAAGATATCTGTTAAAGTTAATGGAAGAGATGCGCGAGGCAATTTATCATGATGAATTGTTAGACTTTAGAGCGCAAGTTTTAGAAGACTATGGTTATAATAAACCGAATGCACGGTTGTTTTAAAAAGGGAGATTTTTGATATGTCACAGAGTTTATTGATTTTTGTTGCCTTCATCGCTTTGATGTATTTTATGATGATTCGACCACAACAAAAGACGGCGAAGAAGCGCCAAAATATGTTAAATGAATTAAAGCCTGGTTCTGAAATTGTCACCATCGGTGGCTTACATGGGAAAGTTGATTCACTTGATACGAATACATTTACCCTTGATGCTGATGGTGTATTTTTAACCTTTGAACGTTCAGCAATTCGTACAGTAGTTGAAAACAAGGATCTTACTGAATCGGTAGAAACTAATGTTGCTCCTGTTGAAGTAAAAAACGAAAAAATTGTAGATAATGCAGATTCTGAAAAAGAAGATGCTATCTCTAATAAGGAAGATTAATTTCTTTATCAGAAAAGGAGACTGGGCACTAACTCGCCAAGTCTCCTTTTGTATTTAACTATATATTGTTAATGATCAGGGAGTAAGCAGTCATGGCCGATTTATTTGAAATTCCATTAAAATTGAATAGTGAACGACAGATTATTCATATTGATATGGATGCTTTTTATGCGCAAATAGAAATGCGAGATCATCCTGAATATAGACACGAAGCAATTATTTTAGCAAATGATCCCCGCCTAACCGGTGGAAGGGGCGTAGTGGCAACCGCCAATTATCAAGCTCGTCAACTGGGGGTACATTCAGCAATGAGTGCAGCAGAGGCCATGCGATTAGCTCCTAATGCTCGTTTTGTAGTGCCAAATTTTAAATTATATCGGCAAACCTCAAAAATGGTGCATGAAATTTTTCATCGTTACACAAAGCGAATTGAACCAATTGCGTTTGATGAAGCATATTTAGATGTGACAAATGATTTAGAGCACTTTGAATCAGCGTTGGAATTGGCCCATCATCTCCAACAAACAATTTTTGATGAATTACATTTAACTTCATCAGTAGGAGTTTCTTATAATAAATTTATGGCTAAACTAGCTTCAGAACACAATAAACCAGTAGGCTTTACGTTTATCGATGTCACACAAATCCGTGAATTTTTAAATGTCTTACCTATTCAAGATATTCGGGGGATTGGTAAAAAAACAATCCCTAAGATGAATGAATTAGGGATTTATACGGGATATGACCTATTTCAACAAAGCCAAGCAACTTTGAGTGACCATTTTGGACGTTCGGGTTATGACTTTTATCAAAGAATTCGAGGCGTTGATGATCGTAATGTTGAATGGCAGCGAGAGCGAAAATCAATTGGTAACGAAAGAACCTATGGTCCTTTTTTAGCAAGTGAAAGTAGCGTTTTTGAAGCATTACGGTACTTGGCAGATTTATTGGAAAATTCGACGAAGCAGGAAAAAAAGCATGGTAAAACTTTAGTTTTAAAAGTTCGTGATGCAGAATTTACAACTGAAACAAGGCGCCGAACTAATCTAGAATTCATTGACAACCGTGCTGATTTATTTTATGAATTGGCATTAGAGCTTTGGGATGAATTAGGTGGGTTTCAAGAACCGATTCGGTTGTTAGGACTAACATTAACAAATTTATCACCAATTACTTTTACAGATGTTCCGCTTGATTTATATGGGGTTTAAAAGCGCTATATGTGATATAATTTGTTGTTAGTAATTAGAAAATAATTAAAAATATAATTTAGAGAATAGAGATATAAACATGACGGCTGAAACGGGTATTTTAAACCAAATAAAAAAGCATGATACAATTATTATCCACCGGCATCAACGTCCAGATCCAGATGCATTTGGTTCACAATTTGGACTAGCTGATTTAATTCGAGCATCATTTCCAGAGAAAAAAGTTTATATGGTTGGTAAAATGCAGCCTAGTGCGCTTTGGATGGGGCAAATGAACGAAATTGATGATCAACTTTATGAAAATGCATTAGTAATCGTTGTTGACACTGCAAATACCCCACGAATTGATGATCAGCGTTGGGAACAGGGTGCAACCATCATTAAGATTGATCATCATCCTAATGAAGAACCCTATGGCGATTTTAATTGGGTCATTGAAGGAGCTTCTTCTACATCGGCTATGATTTTTAGCTTTTATCAACAGTTTTCAACTGAGTTGAAATTGTCAAATAATGGTGCAGCGTTTCTATACAATGGAATTGTAGGAGATACTGGACGCTTTTTATATGCAACTAATTCAAAAACAATGGAAGCAGTGGCTGGGTTAATGAAATTTGATTTTGATTGGTTTAAAATCAACCAAATGATGGATACAATTTCACCAGCTGCGGCGAAGATGTCTGGATACGTTTTGAGCAATATGCAAATGAATGAATTGGGTTTAAATTATATTGTTTTGAAGCATGATATTGTGGAAAGTTTTAACTTAGGCGATTTTGGAACTGCGTTTGTCGTACCATTGCTGGGTAAAGTTAATACGATGAAGGCGTGGATCGTTTTTGAAGAACAAGAAGAGGGCTTCTATCGCGTCCGGATCCGTTCACGTGACGTGGTGATTAATAAAGTGGCCTCTCGCCACGGTGGCGGCGGTCATCCCTTTGCATCAGGTGCATTGGCAAAAGATCAAACAGAAATAGATACAATTATCGATGAAGTTAATACAGTTTTAAAAGACATTAACGAATGAATTAGGAGAAATTAATGGCAAAATTTACGGACTATAATTTAAAAAAAGAAATATATCAGGCCCTAACTGCAATCAACTTCAAAGAGCCTACTCCTGTCCAAGAAAGAATGATTCCTGTGATTTTACAAGGACGTTCAGTTGTTGGTCAGTCACAAACCGGCTCTGGTAAAACACATGCTTTTTTGATTCCAATTTTTGAAAATCTGGATTTAAACGCAACGACGGTCCAAGTCATTATCACAACCCCTTCTAGGGAATTGGCTGCTCAAATTAACCGAGCTGTGAAACAAATGGCAGATATGTTTGATAAGAAAATACGCCCACAAGTTGGTTATTATGTTGGTGGAACCGATAAGAGTCGTCAAGCGGCTCAGCTTGAAAACAAGCAACCGCAAATTGTGATTGGAACACCTGGAAGAATTCATGATCTTTCTAAAAATGGATCTCTAGATATTCATACGGCAAGCGTTTTGGTGATTGATGAAGCTGATATGACATTAGATGGTGGATTTTTACCGGATGTGGATGCCATCGCTGGGGCGTTACCAAGCAATCTACAAATGTTGGTCTTTTCTGCAACCATTCCACAAAAATTACAGCCATTCTTGAAAAAATATTTAAATAATCCGATTATTGAAGAAATTCCAAGTGAGACAATTATTGCTAATACCATTACAAATTTATTGGTCGGAACCAAGGGTAAGACCAAAGATGAAGTTGTTTATAATTTATTAACGATGGGTAATCCGTACATGGCATTGGTCTTTACGAATACAAAAGTTCGGGCCAAAGAATTAACTAAATACTTGCGACAACAAGGATTAAAAGTTGCAGAAATTCATGGTGACGTCCAACCACGAGAACGGAAACGCGTCATGGCCGCCATTCAAAGGTTGGATTATCAATATGTGGTGGCTACCGATTTAGCTGCGCGTGGAATTGATATCCCAGGGGTTGACTTAGTTATCAACGATGGAATACCGAATGAATTGGAGTTCTTTATTCATCGAGTAGGTCGGACAGGTCGTAATAATCAAGCAGGAACGGCAATTACAATCTATAATCCCGATGAAGAAGACCGGGTCGCCAATGTTGAAAAAATGGGAATTGAATTCCAGCCTAAAAACTTTAGTCATGGTGAGCTAAAGGATGGAATTGATCGTCGACGTCGACGTCAACGAAATAAATCGACTGAAAAATTAGATCCAACAATGTTGGGGATGGTTAAGAAGAAAAAGAAGCATGTTAAACCGGGGTATAAGCGCCAAATTAAGGCTGCAATTGCTAAGGACGCACGCTTCAAAAAGCGTGTTTCAGATCGTGAAGAATTACGAGCAAATCGAAAATCTAAAAAGAAAGCAGCAGACAAGGCCCGCGGAAAATAAAAATTAGGAGGAAGATACTTTGGTTTGGACATCATTGAAAAATTACAGTATCCTCGTGGGAGGATTTATATTTGGTTCATTACTTGTTGCGGTATCCATGAATTTCTTCTTTATTCCTAATAATATATTTTCAGCAGGATTTAATGGAATCGCTCAGCTCTTGAATCTATTTTTAACTTATTTATTTCACATCCATATTGAAGTTGGAACGATGATTTTGCTGTTCAATATTCCAATTGCGATTGCTGGTTGGTTTTGGGCCGGACGACGTTTCGTGGTATTAAGTTTTTTGAATAATTTGTTAGCTTCTGGTCTACAAGTGTGGATGCCAAAGATGAGTATTGTTAATAATGAACCAATTTTAGCTGCCTTGTTTGGAGGAATTCTACTGGGACTTGCCATTGGAATTACCTTTCGTTTAGGATTTTCAACAGGTGGTATGGATGTGGTGGCAGCGATTGTTCAGAAACGGACAGGACGTTCAATTGGCTCGGTGAGTATGATCATCAATGGAAGCATTGTATTAATTGCTGGTTTCTTTATTGGTTGGCAAAACGCAATGTATACAATTATTGGAATTTATGCGACCTCAGTGGCGATGGACAATATTTATACGAAGCATCGAAAGCTTACCGCCTTCATTGTGACTAAGCATCCAGATGAGGTCATTGAAAATCTACAGGCGAATGTGGTCCGAGGGATTACAATTTTAGATTCTGTAGGCGCCTATACAAAAAAACCATCAAAAACCCTAATGATGGTTCTTTCACGATATGAATTAAATGAAATGGAAGAGCTAACAAAAGAAGCTGATCCAGATGCATTTATCAATGTTTTAAATACCGTGGACGTTTCAAATAATTTCATTAATGAAGATTTGCAACGTCAAATCCAAATTGAAAAAATTGCTGCTAAAAAGCAAATTTCAGACGTTTTAAATAACTAAAATCGAGGAGATAAAAATATGCCATTTGTACATGTTGAATTAGTAGAAGGCCGCTCAGAAGCTCAATTAAAAAATATGATGACAGAAATTACTGATGCTGTTGAAAAGAATACAGGAGCACCTCGCAAAGCCATTAAGGTGATTGTCAATGAAATGCCAAATAATCGCTATATGGATGGTGGAACTTTAAAATCTGAAGCATAATATTGAAAGGTGAGGCAAACTTGCCTCGCCTTTTTTAATTAATTATCGTAACGTAGGCGATCTTCATTTTGAGGTTAATAGGTAAAAATTATGACAAAACAGTATATAATGGCAATTGATCAAGGAACGACTAGTACCCGTGTTATTTTATATGACCAAAGTGGTGATACAATGGGGATGGTAAAAAAGGAATTACCACAAATTTTTCAAGAGCCAGGGTGGGTTGAACATGATGCTAATCAAATCTGGATTGACACAGAAGGATTAATGCAAAAAGTTTTAACCAAATATGATATTTCGGCCAATGAAATTAACTCAATTGGGATTACCAATCAACGTGAAACGACGGTGCTATGGGACCAAAAAACAGGTGAGCCAGTTGCACCGGCCGTTGTTTGGCAATCTAAGCAGTCCAATTCAATTGCTGATTTGTTAAAGGGACAAAATTTGGAGCAAAAAATTTATGATAAAACCGGTCTTTGGATTGATTCATATTTTTCAGCTACCAAGATCATGTGGCTATTAAAAAAACATCCAGAATTACAAAAATTAATGGATGAAAATCGGTTAAGGTTTGGGACCATTGATACTTGGTTATTATGGAAATTAACGAAGGGTCACGTGCATGCTACTGATTATACTAATGCATCAAGAACCATGCTCTTTAATATTCATACCCTGCAGTGGGATTCAGAATTATTAAAAATATATGGAATTAATAAGAATTTATTGCCAGAAGTTAAAAATTCCATTGATAATTTTGGTAGTACAGTGTTGAAAGGTGTGACAATTAACATTGGTGCTTTGGCCGGCGATCAACAGGCGGCATTATTTGGACATAAAGCATTTGTACCTGGAGCTATTAAGAGCACTTATGGCACTGGTGCGTTTATTGTTATGAATACAGGTGATCAGCCTAAAAATTCTAAACATGGCTTATTAACAACAATTGCGTATGGTTTAAATGGTAAAGTTACATATGCATTAGAGGGATCCATTTTTGTGGCTGGGTCAGCCGTCCAATGGTTAGAAGAAGGAATGGAAATTTTAGATAATTCGGCCATATCTGCTGAGTATGCCTATCAATCAAGTCAATCTGTGCCATATCAAGACATTTATTTGGTACCTGCCTTTACAGGCCTTGGAGCACCATATTGGGATCAAAAAATTCGCGGTGCTGCGTTTGGGTTAACCCGTGCAACTCGCAAACATGATCTGGTTCGGGCAACAATCGAATCTTTAGCCTATCAGACGAAAGATGTTTTAGATGTGATGGAAATCGATACAGAAATGGCAAGAACACATCTTTCGATTGATGGAGGTGCGGCAGCAAATGAATATCTTCATGAATTTATGGCAAATTTATTGCAGATTAAAATTACACGCCCAAGAAAGTTAGAAATGACAGCTCGTGGAATTGCATATATGGCAGGTTTGCAAAGCGGTTTTTGGGCCTCATTAGATCAATTGCCGGATAATCCAGAAACACTCACAATTGACTATGATGAATCATACCAGCCGAGAATGCATAAACGTTATGACAATTGGAAAAAATCCGTAAAATCCGCACAGATGTTCGCATCTAGGAATTAACGAAATTACAATTATTTGTTTTTTAAGTTACATTTATATTACTATCGCTAATTAGATTAATGTACTTAACCTGCTTTGAACTTAAATTGAGCTTAAACCTTTATTGAATGATGACCTCAGAGTAAATATAACCATTTAAAAAATAATGCGAACATCAGTTTGCATTGTATCCGAAATTGATGGGTTATACTTAGATTATTCAATTAATAATGTAAATGATCTAAGAAGGGTATGAATATGGTAAATAAAAAAATAGCAATTGGTTTGGTTGGTGCACTTGGGGTTGCAGCAGCATCTCAAGTTCCTGGGGTTCAAGCTGAAATTGACCATTTAACGAATAATGACGATTCTCATGCTAAGCAGCAAGGATCAGCATCAAGTCAAATAAAAGAAAATAGTTCTAAAAATGCAGGCATTACGACTACAAGTAAAGTTGCTAAGGCGGCTTCAGATGCCGTTGAAACGGCTCTTGATGTGGTTTCATCTGCAGGAACAATTGTTGCGACGCCAGCTATTGCGGTTGATGAGACGAGTTCCGCAGCTGGAATCAGTACCTTGTTGACACCAGCTGAGTCCGCAGCAGTAAATTCGACCAAGACAGTCACTACTTCTGATACAACAAAATATACTGTCGCCGATGGAGATACCTTAGGGAGTATTGCTACTGAATTCGAAGTTCCGTATGTTAGTCTGCAAGCTGCAAATAATGGAATTGATAGTTCAAGTATTCAAACCGGACAATCTATTGTGATCCCTGATGCAAAAGCAAATGATACTACCAAATATACCACTGGGACAGAATCAGATAATAATTCATCTGTGACTACCAACACAGTTGATCAAAACGATAATGATTCTTCTGTAACCACAAATACAGTTGATCAAGGGGATGACGATTCTATTGGAAGTGATGTTACGAATCAGGCAGATGCTAATGATAGCAATGAAAGTAATTCAGCAACTGCAAATGATACTGGGAACACCAACGTAGATAACGGAAGTGACGTTAGTTCAGACGCCGACGATGATGTGAATAATGATTCTACGTCAAATAATGATACTGACAACGGGAATGGGACAGCTTCTAATAATAATGATATTACGAACAATGACTCTAACGATAATGTGACTCCTGATAATGATGAGTCAAATAATGGTACTGGTTCAGTACCTGATAATAATAATTCAAATAGCGAAATTTCTGCAGCACAACAAGCTACGTTAGATGCCTTAAATGTACTACGAACTTCACGTGGTTTAAAGCCTGTTATTTGGGATAATAGTTTGGCTGCTCGTGCTCAAAGCCGGGCAAACTTAATTAATTCGACCGGTCAAATTCCAGATGATCACTGGAGCTGGGGAGCAGGTCCCGAAGTTATTGCAATTGATTGGGCGGCTGGTGCACCCGTAATTAACGCATGGAATATTGATGATGCTAGTGTGGGGATGATTACAGATAACTCAGGTCATCGCCGTTGGTTGTTGAGTCCTGATACAACCGCAGTTGGTTTTGGAATTTCAGGCAGTGTGATTGATGGAATTTCTAATGGGACCGATTTTTCAATTGCTTAATAGATATAATTAAAGAAACCAATCTAATGAAAGCACGGAAGTATGTTGCATTTTAGCATTGGTTTTTTTATTGGGATAAATTTTCATTTCTTCGTCATAGATATTTGGTTAAGATATTGATATTGTTCTAAATTTGATTTATTATTAATAAATAGACTGTCAAAATAGATTGAAAAGAGGTTTTTGAAATGTCAGGACACAGTAAGTGGCATAACATTCAAGGACGTAAGAACGCCCAAGATGCTAAGCGTGGAAAAATTTTCCAAAAGTTATCGCGTGACTTATATACCGCAGCGAAAGCTGGAGGGGTAGATCCAGATGGTAATCCTGGACTACGGTTAGTAATGGAAAAAGCTAAGTCAGCCAATATGCCTAAGGATAACGTGCAACGCGCCCTTGATAAGGCATCTGGAGCTGGTGGTGCTAACTACCAAGAATTAACTTATGAGGGATATGGACCAGCTGGAATTGCCGTGCTGGTTGAAACTTTAACTGATAACACAAATCGAACGGCATCTAATGTTCGATCAGCCTTTAAACATGCTGGTGGGGAATTGGGAACTTCTGGTTCAGTGGCTTTCCAGTTTGAACGTAAGGGCTATATCGAAATTGCTCGTGGTGAAGATGCGCCTGAAATTGATGAAGATCAACTTTTCGAGGATATGCTAGAAGCGGGTGCGGATGACATGAAGACTTACGACGATCAATTTGAAATTTATACTGATCCTAAGGCTTTTCCGGAAGTTCGTGATGCACTAGAAGCAAAGGGTTATACATTAATTAATGATGAAGTAACCATGATTGCGGATAATCCGATGGAAGTACCTGCTGACAAGGCTGAATCATTAGCTAAACTAGTTGAAGAATTAGAAGCCGACGATGATGTGTCTGCAGTATTTACTACAGCTGAATAATAATAATTATCAAAAGTTACTAATATAAATAGTGTTAATAAGAGGATTAAAAATTCTCTTGTTGACACTGTTTTTTTGTTTTAAATACCCAATTGTTTGGGAGATGAAACTAATAATAAGGCTTCAGATAATCTAAATATTATTAGGAATATTGCTTTAAATAAGATGAAATAGTAAAAATATTAATGATAACCTATATAAAAGCCTAATATTACTAATAAAAACGGTAGCACCAAACGTGAATATCGGTACTACTAATCAACAAAATAAGGTAATAATTCGATACTACCTTAGACAAAAATGGAGGCTCCCGTACCACGATGCCTAGCGCTTGCGTGAGATAGTTTTCCCTTTTGCTCTGAATTAATAGTCAAGGTTGACCTGACCCGGCTGACGTTCATTATTAGTCTTTTAGGAGGCTTATATTTTGGGTGATCGTGTAATTAGAATTCAACGGGTACCCAAAAAATAAGGTAAAGGCGCTAGAAGTAATCGTCGACAGAAATGGGTATCAGAATACCCGAGAAATGATTCGTGATCTAATTGATAAATTGATTATCGACGATGCAATTAAGCTTAGTCATTTAGACGAATTATTACTAAGCCACACTAAACAAGAAGCGAACATTATGAAGGCAGTTAATCAAATAAGCAAAGATGCATCAGAGATCAAATAATTATTAATACTTTATAGTGAAGAAGAAATTTAGGAGATTGGTAGTATGGCTGTTTCACAAACAAAAAAGAAAAAATGCAATTTTGGGTTGATGATAAAGCACAAGAAAATTTACAACTGATTAAGGATTATATTGGAAATAGTGATCGGGTGAATGGAGGAAATCAATCAGTTAATAGCATTACTAATTTTGTAATTCAAGAATTTGTAGATGTATTCATTACTCCACAACAAAAGAATCCAACGTTGAATTATGGAAAGTTAAAAAAGCGATATATGGGTAGCTCGAAGGCCAATGAAAATGAGTCATTGAAGATTTTAAAAGCTATTTGAACAGCAGAAGCACAACAATGGTGATTCTACAGTAAGAAGTCAATGGCATCGATCAAAACGCACACAACAAGCAACCGTTGATAATATCGTATAGTTAAAACGCTTTGGCCTTAAGAATTCCGAGATTTCACGTTGTATTAATGAATCACCTGAATTTATATCAAAGGCCATCAATATATATGGGAACTTAATCAGAGATTACTCTGAGATAAAACAAGATCGGACCCATATCTGGCAGTAAAAATGACTGAAAGTAATATTACCAGAAAGGCTAATAGATATTATGGATGATTTTAATAGACAGTATTTACAGGCTATTTCAGACCAAGTAACTCAACACTCTGGAATTGGATATTGGGTTTTAATAGGTGCTGTTATTGCAGTTGTAATGGGATTTGGAATGGGCAGTGGGGCTATTAATCATGATCGTTACAAAGAGGAAGGAGAAATTGATAATTCTAGTGCAATTATTTTTGGATTAGGATTGTTATTAATGATTGGTTCTTTGATGACAGGTATTATTTATTTTGGGCCAGTATCTTATTACTTAACAAGTGTAGAACAACAAAAAGCAATTAGTTATACAAAAAAGCATCCAGATTCTTATAAATATAAAGTTGACATTGGTGAAAAGAATTTAAAAGCGTTATGGAGTAAGCCGACAGAAGTTTATAAGACCGAATTCGTAAATCTAGTATCAACTAGCACGCAAGACAATAATAATATTGAGGGATCTATTAATGATCGATATTTACTCATGGCTGGTAGAGTTGAAGGAAGTATTAAGTCTGAAGATAAAACAGACTATCGATACTATGTAGATTTAGGTGACGGAAAATCACAGCTAAGAAAGTTAAGTGATGAATATCCTGATGCTGAAGCTAAAGATATTTATATTCAAGAATTAGATCATGTAGATCAACCTCAATTGAAAATTGAACACCATAGATATAGAGATAAGGATGTTAGAAATGCATTGAAAGCTACTAATCGTATGTATATGGATGAACATCCGGTTGAGTGGATAACTTATACCTTTGAGGTTCCACAGGGTAGTGTAAACAATGTTTCTAAATTATCATAAAATAAAAAAAGCCCCAAAAGGGCATTAGGAGATGTATTATGGACAATTCTCATGAAGTATATAATTCTTTCCATTTAAAAGGATCAGTACTCTCATCATATTTGGATAGAGATGAGTGGTATGGATGGAATCGTCATTATAAATGGATTGATGGGTATTTACAATTATACGTTGGAGATTTACCAGATAATCATCAACATAGTGATTGGGGGTTTATGAATGATACAAATATTCGCTTTATATTTGAACAAATTCATTATGATAATCAAGTAGTGATTAAAAACTATTTTGATAAAATTACAGTGGCAAATTTCGAAGACTTAAAAGGTAAATATGTAGAAATTATGGGATATATTGAAATACTCTTTGGAGAAACCAATGAAGTATCATTAATAGCAACTAGTATAAATGTACTATGATCTAGGAAGATCAAGTAAATTTATGGTCTTTTGTTTTAACGGATCATCAGTAAATCTCACTGTAAAAATACTTGATTCTAATATCGAAAGTCCTTCATACCCAAAATGATCTTTTATTTTTTTCTGTTGAGCTGGTCTTATGCTATCACGCTTATTGTTATCTTTTCTAAATGCTCTCTTCCGGAGAGAGTATGGGTAAATTTTTGCAGCATCTTTTGAAATTCCCATATTATTTTTAATAGACACTGATTTTATACGATTATGAATATATGAAATATCAACATCTTTTAAATTGACGATATTGATATTTTGCATTCTTTCAATCCAATATTCTAAAAATGGAGTAATCTTATTATCTGTACTAATGGTTTTAAAAACATTCAAAAAGGATTGTTCAGGCCAATATCCATGGATGAAATAGTTGTTTCCACGTTGGACAGTGGTTATGCTTTTTAAGGATTCAGATGATTTATCTGAAGAAGTAACAATAATATATATTTTTAAATTATTTGTATTTTGTTCCTCTAATTCGTTTGAAATGTAGGTTTCCACTAATCCGTTATGGTAATTGAATTTATCTAATAATGAAATGTTTTTATTACCTGTTATAGATTGAATATTATTATAAGCTTTTGTAAAATTCATTTTGTCTCCTAATTTGTATAGATTAGGAGCACAAATAATAGTTTGCTATAGTTACATTAACTCCTAATGGGGGATAGAAAGACTCAACATACGGCAACTTCTCAAGGTTCAGCAGTATGTTGAGTTTTTATTTTGGTATAATTATATCATGCTATGTGAAAATTTTATTAAGCATAAAAATAAAAAATACAGTATTCCGTTCCAGGTAATAATGAAAAATAAGATGTCCGTTAAATTAATAAAAATAATGTAGGTTTATCTTGTATCAAATGGATGTTATAAATAAATTGGAAGATTGTACAATTGGAATTGATTATCACATTTAGGAGTAGGGAATGTTCTACAGAAATGAAATACTACAAAGTATTCGTCGGATTAAATATTTTTTGGTAGGGGGGCTCCTATGTCAATAATTCGGACATAAAAATACGAATAAATTTTGAAAAACGTTTTAATTATTTAACGTACTGGTAAAGTATGTGATTTATCTAAAAAAGTGCATCCTTTAATGTTTCCATGCCATTCTAAACAACCCGTCTATACTTATCGTTTTAAACGGGATATTAATATGATTTATTTGTAGCTACGCTACAAGGGAAATTCGATCACTGTTATACCAGCGAATATAGCTATCAATGCCAGCTATTGCTTCATTAATTGTCTTAAATTCTTGAAAATTAATGTATTCACGCTTCAAAATTGAGTGAAAGCTCTCAATTCTTGCGTTATCACCAGGTTGTCCTTTACGAGAATAAGAATGCTTAATCCCAAAACGAGTTAAAGTACTTTCAAATAAATCGCTTGTATACTGACTCCCCATATCGCTATGAATAATGCTTGGTTTAACAGACTTTACTGCGACTTGATTAATGACGTCGGTTGCTAATTCCTTAGTCATATGACTTCCAACTTTATAAGAAATAACCCGCCGGGTTACGGGATTGTACACACTAGCTAGATAAACCCAAGTATTTTTAACGGGAATATACGTAATATCTGTTAAAAGAATATTGGATTGATCAGGTAATCCTTTAATTAGATTTGGTCGTTGATCATATTCAGTATGTGTTTTAGGCTTATTAATTCGTTTAGTCATCCTAGACCTAATTTTTAAAGCGTACATCTGTTTATAAACCATACGCTGGCTAATTTTAATTTTTAACTGACGATTTAATAAAATTGTTAATCGCGGGTATCCATACATAGGATATTTTAACCATGCATCTAATACCTTTTGCTTAATGAAATTGCGACGAAGAAGGGTTTTACCAGGCTTCCAATGTATATAGCCATAATAAGTCGATCGTGGAATTCTGAGGACGTTCAAAATTTTAGTAATGCGGTGCCCAACCTGTAGATTGTCATTAATAATTTTTAAGGTAGGAATACGTCCTTTGATGATCAATTTTTCGCCATAAGCACCGCTGCTCGTTTTAAAATATCAAGTTCTTCTTTTAGTTGTTTATTTTCTTTAATCAATGCCCTTTCATTTGCTGACAATACTTTCGTATTGTTAGGATCGGCTTGATTAACCCATTTAGAAACCGTTGAAACACTAACGTTGTATTCTTTTGCTAATGAATTAGCTGAACGACCAACTTTATGCAAGCTTACGATCGATTCTTTAAAGTCATTTGAATATTTGATAACCATAATAAAAAGCTCCTTTATGATGTATTATATCGAACAATTTGTCCGTAATTCCATCATAGGAGCCGGGTTAAATACTATGACAATGAGTTATACTCACTTGGAGCAAAAGATAATCTCGATGATAACGACTCTTACTTAAAATATAAACGATATTTAAATCAAAGCTTA
The DNA here is from genome assembly GCF_011304355.1 of Weissella coleopterorum. Taxonomy (NCBI): domain Bacteria; kingdom Bacillati; phylum Bacillota; class Bacilli; order Lactobacillales; family Lactobacillaceae; genus Weissella; species Weissella coleopterorum. Next base: position 843,770 of record NZ_CP049888.1, read on the forward strand.
GAGTCAAAAGAAATTTACAATGTTGCCATTGCTGGTAAGTATGGAAGTGGAAAATCATCAATTATTGATACTTATTTTAAGGATAAAAACAATTATTTACGTGTAAGTTTAGCTACATTTGATAGCACAAAGCAGGATAAATATGAAACACCAGGTAAGGATGAAGACGAAGAAGAGAATAAAGTAGATGATAAGCTTATTTTTAGTAATATCCTTAATCAAATCATATATCAAATTAATCCAAATAAAATTCCATTAACTCATTTTAGAGTAAAAAAACCACTGAGCTGGTTTGTAAAAATATTAATAATAGTATTAATTAGTTTGATAGGAGTATATTTTATTCCTATACCAACAAACATATATAGATTCGTACCATATCAAAAGTATATTCCTTTGGTAATACTATTCATTTTAATGATACTTTCTTGGAAATTAGTTGAGTTGATTGAATTTAACAAATTAAAATTATCTTTTCATCAAGTGGAAACAGAAATAAAAGTTACTCAAGATGATTTGTTTGAAACATATACCGATGAAATAATATATTTATTTGAGAAATCAAAAAAATCCGTTTTAATAATTGAAGATCTAGATAGATTTGAGAATTTAGTTATTTTTGAAAAATTACGTGAGTTAAATAATAAGTTAAATCAACATGGTAATAAAAAATGGACATTTATCTATTTGATGAAAGATGACTTATTTCATAATGCTAAAGATCGTGTTAAATTTTTTGAAATAATTATTCCTGTAATTCCCATTATCACAACGAATAATTCGTATGATAAGCTACGAAAAATTTTACCAAGTGATAATTACGCCATTGAGGATCGATTACTTGATATCTTAAGTGTTGAATTAGATGATTACCGGTTACTATTGAATATTTACAATGAGTTTATGGTATATCAGCAAAGCGATTCTAATTTTGTGAACAATAATGAATTATTAGCATTAATAGCTTATAAGAATCTACACCCATCTGATTTTGATGATTTACAAAATGGACAGGGTACACTGGCTGCAATAGTGTCTGAAGCAAAAAACAATATACAAGATCAAATTAATAGATTAAATGAAGATATACAAGTTTTAGAGACTAACTATATAGATAGCAAGTTAAGAACAGAAGTTGAATACTTTATCTTGTGGATATCACAAAATGGAAAAATTCATGATCCATTAACGTATGTAGAAGCCGAAAAATTTGTTAAGGGGCAAGATAGTATTTATTTTTCTGATAATAGTTTATCTAACTCATATAGCTCGTATGCGTACAATGATTTTAAGGAGATTAGCAATTATACGCCAAAAATAATGGATGAGAGTGAATATAATTCAAAAAAAATTATATTAGAAGAGAGAATAAATTTATTACGACAGTTTAAGTTGAAAGATATAGATATTGATGAGTTTGATTTTGAAATTCCTAATGTGCTATTAATGCTTATTAAGAATGAATATATAACAGAAAACTATCTAAGTACTATAAATCATTTTCATGGAGATCAGAGTTCTCGTTTATTTTTATCAAATATCTTTAAAGAGGAGAACGATATTGATGTATATATGGAACTTAAAGACATTCCTGGACTATTAGTAAAGCTCCAAGAAATGGATTACAAAAAGAAACAAATTTTAAACTTTTCATTAGCCCAATATTTATATGATAATGATTTTGATAAGTTTAAAATAGTATTGACTACGGCTATAGACGAAAATAATGGATTTATAGAAGGCTTAATCGATAAAGACCCTAGAATTTATGAAACTATTGTTGATCTTCATAAAAACATTAAATTTGAAATACAATATTTAGATAATGAGCAAATTAAGTATGATATCATAATGCATTCCTACTATAAAGATACAAATGACAATAATTTAAATACGTTAGGAGTGATGAGAGAATTTAATGAAGAAATTGGTATTGAGTTTTTAAATAATAGCGCTGTATATGAATCGTTAAAACTATTTTGGTTGGAACATGGAGGAATTAAATTTAAGTTTAATAATTTATCTGATATTAAAAATAAGAATTTATGGAACGATGTATTAAATTTTACTTTAATGGAGAAAAAAATATCAAATGTTAATATTTATTTGTCTGAATGGAAATTAACAAATAGAATAAAAGAGTATCTAAGAATGTTTAAATTAGAACAAGACGAATCTTTGCGATTTGAATTTATTGAAGATTCTTTGTATGACAATGAAGTTTCCTATAATTTATTTAAAGGTATTTGGAGATACTACAATGAGGAACCATTTTCTATTGATAAATATAAAACCCTTTCAACTAAAAAGGTTGAATTCCTTATTGAACACAAAATGTTAAAAATTGATACTAGTTTAGTTAATGTGATTAATAATATGGATTTGCCTATTCCACGTAATTTAGACTTACATCAATTGAAAGAGATGGTAAATACTGAAGAGATTGGATTAAATCCAGCAATGTTGATGGCTATTTTAGAAGAAAAAGATGATTTGAATGAAAAATTATTTATAAGGAATATGAAAAGTTTTACTATTGATTTTGTAATTGGATATTTTAAGAAGAATAAAATTGGGGATCCTCATTTGTCAGGCATTTACACACGGGAAAAAGGATTTCAGAGTCGTACTTTTGATAATAACGAAACGAATGAAGCAATATTAGAATGGTTCCAAAATATTGATGAAATAACAGAAATAAATATTACAAGTGCTGGACGGTTGAAGCCTAAATATACTGTTAAAAAGCTAAAATGACGATATAATACTTATAAAATTATTATGTATTACATAAAAAACACTTATTTTAAGGATGAGTGTTTTTTTATATGCCAATAGTTGTAAACTTAATAAATTGTTATTGCATACGTGTTAGTTATTACCTTACAATTGATTAAGTTAAAACTAATCAATTGTAAGGGGAATTGTTATGCTTTTGGGTGAAGTAACTAAGAATGAACCACGTAAGAAAATAATGTTAATCGATTCTAAGAGTTTTTACGCTAGCGTTGAAAGTATTGAACTGGGATTGAATCCTCTTAAATCGATATTAGTTGTTATGAGTCAACAAGAAAATACGAATGGTGGGTTAGTTTTAGCTGCTTCTCCAATGGCTAAAAAACTATTAGAGATTAGTAACGTGACAAGACGACGTGATGTACCAAGGGACCCCAGGCTTATTATTGTAGAACCAAGAATGAATCACTATATTGCGATGAATAAGAAGGTTAATGATATTTTTAGGCAATATGTTTCTGAAGAAGATCTTCATCTTTATTCCATTGATGAATCCATATTAGATATAACCCCTAATTGGAACTATTTGAAATATAAATTTGGTCAAGATTTAACAATGACCAAAATGGCACGGATTATTCAGTTGTATGTTAAAAGAGAGTTAGGGATATATTTAACTGTATGTTAAAAGAGAGTTAGGGATATATTTAACTGTTGGTATCGGAGAAAGTAATTCAATGGCCAAGATGGCATTAGATATTGAGGCCAAACATGCCAAAAGTTTGATTGGGGAATGGTCGTATGAGACGATTCCTGATAAGTTATGGCCGATTACTGATTTTGATGAAGTTTGGAGTATTAGAAGAAAGACTTCAGCTAAATTAAAGCATTTTGGGATATATTCAATGGGTCAATTGGCTAATACAGATCCGACATTTATAAAGAATAAATTTGGTATCCGTGGGGAAGAATTATTTGCTTTATCCTGGGGTGTGGACCGTAGCGTTGTTTCGAAAAAGCATCATGTTAAAGCTGGTAATATTTCTAACAGCCAAGTTTTACCAAGGGATTATTCTAATGTACTTGAAATTAAAAACGTCATTAGAGAAATTGGTGAACAAGTTTCATCACGATTACGATCAAAAGGGAAGCAGGCCGGGGTTGTATCACTGTATGTAGGATACTCGTTTACGAGTGCGGAGGAGTTTGGTAGTAAAGGATTTAATGCACAGATGGCGATTGATTCAACAAATAATTCAAAAATGATTGTTGAAGCGTTGAATAATATTTTTAATAAGCATTATGAAGGCCAAACAGTTAGGCATTTAGGTGTGTCTGCGGGTAAATTAGTAGATGAGGGTCAAGAACAACTGGACCTTTTAACAGATACAACGAAACAAGTAAAAGAACGAACCATTGATGAAACAGTAGATAAAATAAGAAATAAATATGGGGTTACATCAATTGTTAAACTATCTTCGCTAGGGGAAGGTGGAACAATGATTGACCGTGCTGGATTAGTTGGTGGTCATAATGGAGGTAACGCATATGGCTGATATGAGTCAAACACAAATGGAACGTGCAAAGCAATTTTTTGAACATGAGTATCAAGAACGTGGAATGGTGAAGTGGCAAGGATATTACTTATCTGATCATACAGAAAATGTATCAGACTATACCCAACAAAGAAAAAATAAGATGGACCAAAAGTTAATGCCTGAAATGACACTAGAAGAAATTTCAAGCGTGTTGTTTGCGGCGTATGCCAATCAGCAAGCAGTTAGTGTCCAAGAAAGAGCAGTTATTGATGGGATAGTCCCAGCGATCATTTCTGGAGTTGTTAAAGGATATGATGAAAATAATGTCTATATTGGTGGCGTTAAGTTGAACCTGGAAGATATTAATTGGGCTAATGTAAAATAAATGTAAATGATGAAGGTTCACTGTAGTAAAGAAAATAAATATTACAAGTTCTGGGCGATTAAAGCCTAAATATACTGTTAAAAAGCTTAAATAACGAGATAATACTTATAAGATTGTTATGTCACATGGAAAACGCGCATTCTAAGGATGGGTGTTTTTTGTATGACGAAGTTACAATAAGTATGAACAAACGGTCAAACCGAACGTGAAAGCGCATTCAACAATTCGGACATCTGGCGTATTAAAATCTTTCAACCATATTTTATAATGAAGGTGTTAATTCAAGATCGAAAGATTGAATCAGGAGAGGTATCGATATGGTTAAAAAAATTTGGATTGATTGTGACCCAGGACATGATGATGCATTAGCTATTTTGACAGCATTAGCTTATCCAGAGAAACTGAAACTTTTGGGAGTATCAACAATTGGAGGAAATGAATCTTTAGACAAAGTAACGAATAATGCAAAGAATATTTTGCATTTATTGAATGCTAAAGTTCCATTAATTCCTGGTGAGAGAGGACCATTGGTTAAATCATTAAGGAGTGCTCCAGAAGCGCATGGTGAGAGCGGTATGGATGGTATTGAATTTGTTGAGAATGATTATCCAATTTCAAAAACAAATTTAATAGAATATTGGTATCAGCTATTAATAGACAGTATAGAACCAATTACAATGGTAGCAATTGGGCCGTTAACCAACTTGGCTTTATTACTAAAAACATATCCTGAAATTAAAACTAAAATTGAAGCTATTTGTTTGATGGGCGGAGGTATAGATCATGGTAATATTACACCCGCAGCTGAGTTTAATATTTACGTTGATCCTGAGGCAGCTCAGATTGTATATCAATCAGGTATTCCAATTGTTATGGCTGGTCTAGATGTAACAGAAAAATCATATTTAACACGTTTGGAAATTGACCAACTAAAACAACATGGATCTATTTCACAAAAAATTTATGGACTTTTGGATTTTTATAATAAATCTGGCCGTCAATTTGGGTTTGAAGTTAGCCCAATGCATGATTTATGTACGATTGTATATTTATTAAATCCAGAAGTATTTAATGGGAAAAATTATTCAATCGAAATCGTGACAGATGAGGGATTAACCCGAGGAATGACACTAGCTGATTTAAGAAAAAAACCAGTAGTTAAAAATGAAACTTTTGTGTTATTAGAGTCTGATCGAGAAAAATATGTAACATATTTAATGGAAAGTTTGGCATATTTTGATCAAAAAGTATCGATGAAAGAGGGGCAGTGAAATGACTAAAAGAGTAAAAATTCGTGATATTATTTTAAAAGTTATATTAATTATTGGATTAGGAGTAGGGGTCTATTTTTCATTTCAACAAACGTTTCCGGCAATTTTAAATTCATCAGGTAAAATAAGTCAAAATGTATATATTTGGGCATCAATAATTGCTATGTTTGCGGGATTTATTAATATTTATTACACAACAAAGCGGGATGTTAAATTTATTTACCCGGACTTAATTAATTTGGTAACTACGATTGTTGCTTTATTTTTGGCACAAACATATTCAATGATGCCTTTGAGTGTTTGGGGGATTATCGTTGGTTTCATTCAATATTTTGACTGGAAAAATAATGTAACTGAAAATGGAGAAACTAAACTATTACGGATGGATAAAAAAGCAGTAATCATTATTATTGTTGGAATTGTTGTAGCATTGGCAATTGTTGCCTTTCTGATGATGATTGGGCATGAAGGACAAGGATTGATTACAGGTGCTTTTACAACCGGAACAGGGTTAATCGCAAGTTTCTTATTAGCAAAACGATACTTTGTTGCTGAATATATTTTCTTTGTATTAAATATTTTAATGCTCTCAACATATGTTATCTCAGGACAGTTTATGTTGATGATTATTCCATTGGTATATTTTGCCAATAACATTGTTTTCCTTGTATTTAATCGAGTTAGCGATTTTGAATAAATGTTGATAAGACCATAGTAAATTACTGTGGTCTTTATTTATTAGACATAGTAGACATGAGTCAATTAAACTTATAATAAGTAGTGATTATTATTTTTAGGAGAGTAGAGCTATGGATCATTTGGATTTAGATCATATTTGGAATCTTTATAATGACGATCAAGAATTTAATTATAAAATGATTAAAGATTTTGCTGACCAAAATGGAAAACGGATGAAATATGAACATGGTTCACAATTAGTAACAGCTGGAGATGAACCACAATTTGTTTATTTCATTGTTAGTGGAACGGTGGGTGGTAAGAAATTGTTTCTTGATGGAAGTGAGTATAGTTATTTTGAGGTAGATAATCAGAGAGGAAATATTGGTTTATTAGAGTTATTAGCCATGAAAAAGCACTATGTTGTCACAATTAGATGTATTACTGATGTAGAAGTTGTAAGAATTCCATCAGCATTGATCTATTTAAAAATTATGGAAGATATACAGCTTTTACGAAGCTGTATAAGGTTAGTAGCTAATGATCTATATAGTTCTTCAAATCGTGAAGGTCGTTTATTTCATTTAAAAGGTGTAGACCGCTTACGCTTACATTTATTAAGATACTATGAACAGTCAAAGACACGTCAAGATTCAATTATAATCTATAATAAAACTCAGAGTGATTTAGCTGCTCAAATTGGTCTGAGTATTCGGACAGTTTCACGAGCATTGAAATTAATGACTGAGCAGGAAGAGATTCAATTATGTGGTCGTAAAATTAAAATAAGTTCACAAAACTATTTAAATATTGTGAACAGTATCAATAATTTTGTTGAGTTTGATGCAGATAAAAAAGAGGATTAACCTTAAACGTTATAAAATTAATACGTAACAGTCGTAGTGTTCAATTTTTTTCCGTAAATTAAGAAATTGTTGTAAAACCCACAAATTCAAAGGAATAGTAAAAGAATGCCGAGGATAATTTTGATGATAAACCTTCAATTCATGAACGACCATATTCCTACCAAAAACGAAGCTGGTTTGCTAAATGAGAAGGCGGTTATTGATGGGTTAGTCCCAGCAATAATTTCTGGAGTTGTTAAAGGATATGATGAAAATAATGTTTATATTGGTGGTGTTAAGCTGAGCCTGGAAGATATTAATTGGGCCAATGTAAAATAAATGTAGATGATGAAGGTTCACTTTTACCAGTGAGCTTTTTGTTTTGGGATAAATTACAATAATCACACATTTTTTAAATTTGTTATGTAACGTGATATAAAAACTGTAGAGGTAGAATCTATGGTAAATCAAGTAACGTTAAGTACACAGAAAATAGGTGAACGTCCGCCAGACATTATTGTGAAACATGGCTTTAAAGTAGCTTTTCAGAGTTTTGCAGATTATGTTTTAGATCATAATGGAAAAGAAGAAGGCATAACCAGTGTAGAGAATGATTATGATGTTCTGTATAACAAGTTAGAACGTAAAAAAGGACAACATGATAATTTTGCCGAGTATGTATCAAGACATGATGTAACTGCTTTAGAAGATGGGGTAGAAAGTGAATTATTACCAGTTTTTAATAGTAAAACCAATAATATGACAATGGATGATTTCAAAACTACCAAACAACATTTATCTGATGCAGCGAAACGGCACAATATTATGTGGCAAACCTCAATTTCATTCTCGGATGAGTTCTTGATTGAGGAGGGGTTGATGGATAATGCCGTTGATCGTAGAATTGATCAACAACGGATGAAAGACGTGATCAAAAAAAGGATGCCTCAATTACTTGAAAATGAAGGTATTTCAGAATCCGCAGAATGGTTTGGAGCGATTCATTTACGAGGCGATATTAATGATAAGCACGTCCATATTCATATAGCTACATTTGAACCCGGTGAAACTAAACGTCCGATGGTTTATAACAAACTTACAGGTCATAAGGAACCCAGGGGTAAGATGGTATATCGTAATTTGGATAATTTCAAAAAGGGGATATGGCGAAATATTCGTAAAAGTGAATTCTTGTTAAGAGATCGGGAAATATTAAAAGATGTTGATCGTGGAAAAAATGAGATTCGAGAAAAATTTACCAATCAAATTATTGAATATCGAGAATTAAGCCAGTTAAATGAACTAATTCGGGTATTACCCGCTAGTGAGAAACTATGGAGAGCCAAATCAAATGCTGTAGATATGCAATCAGCAAATGAAGTGGCCTATGGGATTGTTGAAAAATTCTTAGAGGGAAATGGTCAATAAGAGTTTGATAGTTTCAAATTAAATACTGAGAAACTCCAAGAAATATATGAAATTGGTTTTGGTGATAGTAAGAAGAACTACAGTGTTGAACGTATCAAGACATTAAAAGAGTTAATGGTTAATCAAATATATAAGGAGATTAAAGCGTTACCTCCTGAGGCATTTGATAAAGCGATCTCTGTTGAATTAGAATCATTAAGCGATGAAGAGATACAACGTCGTAAAGAACAGTTAGAGGCCCAAATTAAGATCATTAAGAATAAAGATAGTTTAGATAATTCGGAACGTATTAAGTTAAAGCAATTGAAGAAACAATCAGGATTGGTTAAGAGTGTTATCAAACGGCAAAATTTAACTGCGGATTTAGAAATAAATAATAGTGAGTTAAATCAGTATCGTAGATTTTTCTTTAGTGGAGTTGAAGGAAATGCTTTTGAATTTGTTAATTTTAAAATTAATCAATTGTCAGATCAGAATCGATTAATCCAACTACAACTCAAACCAACTAAGACTTTAACACCAATGGAAAAACAACGACGAGATGCATTAATGCAATCCCAGGTAAACATTCATCAATTATCACCAGATAAAATGACAGATGACCAGTATAAGCTATTAAAAGAAAATAGATTGAAAGAAGTTGAATTACGTCAGAAGTTGAAAATAAAAGATTTTAAAATTAATTTTGGATTACCAGGTGATATTAAGTTAAACGTTGAGGTAATTAATAAACTTCAGGATGAAATTAAAATTTTGGATCTGAAAAAAAGTGTGCGAGAAAATAACATAGCGTTAGGTTCGGATGTTCAGTTAGATGTAAATCGGATGAAAGAACTTAGAAAAGAAAATTCAAAATATTATGGGGAGATTGCGGAGTTAGAAGGCCGAGAAAATACGTATATTGATTTTGAGAAGGAAAACCTCCGACGTGCCAAAGAAAAAGAATCCAATAGATTAAAACAAAGTTTTGGTTTAAATAAGAAATTCAATTTACGTGGGGAAGAAGAATTAATCGGGGCCTTAGTCACGCATTAAATGATGCTAATCGTGGCGAAAAAATTGCTTTAAGTGAATATGAACGTGAACAAGCAGAACTAAAGCGCCGTGCAGGTATTTCAAGATAATTTATGGAATAAGGAGAATTGAATAATGAAAACAGTAATAATTGCTGAAAAGCCTTCGCAAAAGAAAAAAATTAAGGAAGCGTATGATTCAGGTAATTTCCCTGAATTAGGTGAAGTCAAATTTGTGAATGCACGTGGCCATCTATTTGAATTGAAAGAACCAGAAGAATATACAGATACATGGGATCGTAAAAATACTGATGGATCTTGGAAAAGTAATGATCAAGTGTTGAATGCATTACCAATTATTCCAGATGATTGGAACTATCGTTTAAAACGGGAAGCACGGTCAAAAAAAGGACAAAGTGTTTCAGCATTATTCAAAGACATTCAAGCAGCGGTAAAGTGGTGTGATCAGATTATTATTGCGACTGACCCAGATTCTGAAGGAGCAGCGATTGCCTGGAAGATTCTTTGGAAAATACCTGAGTATCAAGACAAAGTGATTAAACAATTAGAATTTAATGCACAGACCATTCCCGATTTTCAAAAGGCCTTTCGAAGTTTAGGTGAAGGAAAAAACTATATTCCAATGGCCTATCAAGCAATGGCACGAGAAAAGTCCGATTGGTTAGTTGGAATGAATATTTCTAGATTAACAACATCAGTATTGCAAAAACAAGGTTATCGAGATTATTTCCCAGTAGGACGAGTTCAAACGCCGACAGTTGGATTGATTGTTAAGAGAGAGCTAGAGATTCAAAATTTTGATGGAAATGAAAATTGGCGAATTATATTAGTAGACCAACCAAATGATGTGAAATTTAATGGAAAAGAAAGTGAAACCTGTTTTACACCCGAAAATGGGGGAAAGGCTTCCGCTGAAAAATTATTGAGTATATTGAAACAAGGTGAAAGTAAGGTAGTTGATCTTAAGACTGAAGCTAAGGTTTTATCAGCACCAAAGCTATATAAGTTTTCAAAACTGATGGCGGATGCTTCACGTCGTTTTAAATTCTCACCTGGAAAAGTGAAGAAAATTTATCAAAAATTGTATGAAGATGGTTGGGTTAGTTACCCAAGAACTGATGAAGAGAAAATTGCACCTTCAGAATTTAAGTACTTACTAGATAATGTCAATAAATTCTTAGAAATACTTGAAATTAATGATTTTCATGTAGCTAACACAATCCCTGATAAGCGATATGTGTCTGAAGGTAAGTTGGATCATTCAGCCAATATTCCTTCCAGTCAAATTCCAACGGTGGCACAAGTTAATAGTTGGGATATGGAACAACAAAAATTGTATAAGATGATTGTATTGCATACGATGTTGATGTTTGCGCCAAAAATGTCCTTTGATGGGACAACCGTTACCGTCAACAATAGTAATCTTTTATTTACAGTTAAAGGGCAACACATTAAGGATCAAGGTTGGACTAAGTGGGATAACAAGACCAAGAAAGACAAAACCTTGCCAGACTATCAACTAGGACAAATATTGAATTTAACCCCAACGATGAATCAAATGAATCCACCCAAACGGTATACTGAAATTGATATGACAGATCATGTATTGGATTCGAACGGACTAGGTCGCCCATCTACTCAAGCGATGATTTTAGAAAAAGTTGAATCAACGTATTTGAATAAGAATTCTAAGAATGCTGAATTATCACCCAAGCCACAAGCATTTGTGTTGATGGATTTTCTAAACGATACTAATTTAGCCAGTCCTGAAATGACAGCTAAATGGGAAGAATATTTGGATAAGATTGGTGAAAATAAAGATAATGCGAGTCAGGAAGTGTTTGTAAAACAAACTGAAGGCATGGTCAATTCACTGATTAATGATTTGAGTGGTAAGATTGGCACGTTTGGTGGTGTTAAAGCAGCACAAGACAATGAAAGTTCTAAAAAGACAATTAAAACAGTCTTTGGGGAATTTAAGTACACATATTTTGAAGGTAAAGGTAAGTACGGTACTTACTATCAGTTAAAATTGTTCAATATTAGTACTAATGAACTCGAACATGAAATTGGTAAGAAGCAGATGTTATATGCGCTAAACATGAATGAAGATAAATTGGTGAAACTACTAGAAACCGGTAGATTAGGTAAGACAAAGTTTGAAACCAAGGAAAAGAAAAAATATAGTGTTGATGAATTAACATTAAATCCAGATTTCACAGTAACCAAGCATGCAGAATGGATAAAATAAATATAATACTAAGCAATACATTTTCGCTTTAACACAATTGTTAGGGCGATTTTTATTTACATTTTTAAAATATTAAAGAAGGTGCAATTACTTACTAAATAATATTAAATATAAAAATGTTTTATTTGGTAAATAAAAAGATATTAATTGTATAGAAAATGATTTACTATTTACGATTGTTTGTATATAATTTAAAACGCACTGCAGTGAAAGTTTAAACGTTTAACAAAATTTTAAAAAAACAAGGGTATGTAGATATGAATAGTTGAAAAGAAAAACGAAAGTTCTATTTAGTTATGACTATTATTTTTATTTTTTTGATTGGTATTTTTTGTTTTTCAAATGTGAAAAAAAACACATTACGAGTGGCGATCATTGATGGTAGAGTTACAAATTTTAAAACACACGAAAGAATCATTAAACAGGGTAGTAGTGAGACAGAATTTCATGCTAATAGTGTCTTTAATATTTTGAGGCGAAATGTGAATTCTAAAAAGGTTCAGTATTTTTCGTATTCAATCTTAGATGACGATTTTTCATTTGATGAAGAAGATTTATTAAAGGCACTTAGTGCTGCTGAAAAAGATCATGTTGATATTATTAATCTATCGTTGAGTTCCATTCTTAAAAATGAAAATGTACAAACTAAAGTTGAACAATTAATTCGCAAAAATATAATAATCGTAGCGGCAGCTGGAAATGGGGGACCAGGAAAACCAAATTATCCAGCAAGATTAAACGGAGTGATTGCGGTTGGGAGTAAGGTAAATAGTCGTTATTCCGATTTTTCTCCTGATGAAGGTTTAGAGGCAAATGCCAATGGTGAGAATGAGTCTTATCAGGGAAAAACATTAAAAGGGACTTCTTTTTCTACTCCAAAGATCACAAATATGATTATTAAGCGAATTATTGATATGAAGGAAAGTAAAAGAAGTGTAAAAAAGGAGTACTTAGATAAATGAAATATTCTAAATTGAAACAAGCATTAATGATAATGACTGTTTTAACGGGTGTGATGGTAGTCCCAATATCTGATGTGGCTAAAGCGATAGAAGTTGATAATAATCTATCGAATACCCAGATGTCTGATAAAAATATAACTAGTTCAGTAAAAGATGATGAATCGACTGATAGTTCTAGTGAAGTTGTGGAAGAAACCGCACATAATGATGAAAATATTACATCAGATACAAAAACTGAAAGTGAAAATTATAATACAAAACAAATTTTTTCTGCCACAAAGCAAACTGGTTATGTGAAGAAAGGGAATGATGTTTACTTCTATAATCCAAATGGGAGTTTATTTAAGGGATTAAGAAAATTTGGAAAAGTTCAATTTGAATTTTATGGACCAAATGGCATTAGATATCAAAATAAAACAGCGACGGTCAATGGAAAGATATATTTCTTTGGTGTTGACGGCCAAGCCGTCAAAGGTCTGCATAAAAGTGGAAAGTATTTAGAATATTATAATTCTAATGCTGAAAAAATGGTTAATTGTACGATTAAAGTGGGGAATGCGACATACCATTTTAATGAAAAGGGTTATGCGATAACTGGCGCGTTTACAGATTCTGATAAACAATTAAAGTATTTTGGGAGTGACTTTAAGCAAATCAATAATAAAAATGCGACTAACGCCCAAATGAATACAGTGGTCAGTAAAATATCTGGGATAGCGGATAGTCGTAAGTCTAAATTATTAGGTATACGACAATATGAACAAGGATCAGTAATTATTTTAGCTAAAACAGGATCCAATGGACAAATTGCATATACTGAAATTTATCTAAATAAAAACGGAGTTGATGTTACTTTTTATTTTCATCTTGTTAAAAATGGAAAAGCAGTTAATTTTCAAAAATTCAACTGTAAATTGGAAGTAAATAATAATAAAAAACAACTTATCTATATTGATCCTAAGACAAAAGTGAAGAAAACGACAACACTTGAAAATGGACAAGCAAACTTTGCACCGTTATTAATACCAATTATTGCGGTGGGAGGTGAATTATTAGTAGATGCAGCAGCGGCCTCAATCACTGTACTATCTGCGGGGCTTTCTATTTCATCTCAAGCAGGAGCGATAGGATATGGAGGTCATCTTTTATATCAAGGAGTAAAGAGGGCGTATGGAAATCCGAATATTACCGCTCTTAGTGCACAAAGTAATACAAATAAAGATGTAAAAAAAGTCATTAATACGGTCACACAAGAAATTAATTCACCAGTTTATTATGGTTACTCAGGTGAAGCTGCTAATTTTAAGGCTGTTCAAGATGCTAATTTTAATAGCTTTGGGAAAACTTTTACTAATATAAATTCTGCAATTAATGGAATGAATAAGGGTATTTCAATAACAAATCAAGAGTTACAAACAATTAATCAAGACATTATTCGTCTGAATGGTACTTTAAGTAAGATGAATAAGGCAGTAAGTATGATTAATACCAGCATTAGTCAAATGAATTCCTCGATGGTTAAAATTAATACAGGCCTTTCTCAAATGAATGCAGGTGTTATTAAATTAAACAACGGAACTAATAATGCAATTAAAAATATTAATCAAGTGGTTTCAGCAATGGCTGAAATGAATAAGGCGCTTGCTGAGTCAAATGCAGCGTTCAATAGGGTGTTTAACAATAAAGATCATGCAGCTAATATGAAAGCTTTGGATAAAGCGATGAATGATCTAAGAAATTGGAAACCCGCCCCTATAATTTTTCATGGTGATGAGTATACAGCCACGCATCCATACAGTGATTTAGATTCTGACTATTTCAGAAAGAGAATAACCGATTTTCCAGTTCAAATGGGACGACCTACCATTAATGTGAAAAATAAAAAAATCACTTTCAATGTTAATTCTAAAGTTAAAACAGGTGAATTTAGTGTATATTTGAGATACAAATATCCACAAGATGAGCAAGCACCAACGTTCAAATCTGAAAAGATAATAAAGATTACTAAAATTGGGAATAATAATGTGGTTTTGGATCTACCTGATACTAAAAAAGGAATTGACAAGGTATATGAACTTGTCGGTGAATACTCCACTAAGAATTTTAATTCAATGTTTCCAGATGGATATCAGAGTGATGTACCCTATGAAATTGATTTTCTAAATAAGTCGAATGGTATAATTTATGATGTATCAAAAGGACAGACCGTAAAGTATAAAGATAAATTTGTTAGGACAGATATTAACCCAATTAAGGTTGGAGATAATGTCGTAATATCTGGTAAAACAACAGCATTAAAGGCAAATCTTGAAGTTTCTTGGAGATCTGGTTTTTCTTATGACAGTAAAAGATTTAACGTTAAGTCAGATAAGAAAGGATTATTCAAAACACCACCTATTAAACATATTGGTGTTAATGATCATATAGAAGTATTCCCCACATATCCATTGAGTCATGCCAGAGAAATTGTTAAAGGACCAGGTTTATTTAGTAAAAATCAAGATTTAATAATAAAATTTGATACCACAATAAAAGCATATCAAGATGACTATGTAAAAAACGCTCAAGATATGACTCCTGAAGAATTAAAGACAAAGAAGCCAAAGAACTGGGACATGCCGAACTATGATAATATGAATGGTAGAGTTCATATAAAAGATCCTGCAACCAAAAAAAGGATTGATGATATTATCAAAAAAGATCCAAATAGTAAGCAGGCAAAAGATTTAAAGAAAAATAATAACGATGGTTTTAGAATTAGAATTGACCCAGCAGATAAAGTAACAAAATACCAGCACATCCATAAATATGATGAGTACGGGCGATTATTAAACAAATATGGAAAAGTAGTTGATTATAAATCACCAGAAGGACATATCCCATATAATAAGAAAGTAACATTTAAATAGAGGTATAACATGGAAAATATGGAATTTAATTTTTTTGCAAAAAAAGTAAAATTCATCATAGAATGGCCAAAACGTGAATTTCAAGCGGAATCAAAATTTATATATAAAAGTGAAGGCGTTTTTTTTGGTAAATCAATTGGTGGGTTTGATCCGATTACTTATAAAAGAAATCAGGATGATATAGCCGTTATTTTAGAAACATTAATAGACTTTATTGGTAATGATTTTACTTATATGTTAAAAAATGATGGAGTAGATAGAGCAGAATATAATTTATACAAACAAGAGTTAATTCCATTTTCATCTGAAGATTTTTTTAATTCTAAAGATACTAAAATAGATTCTGCAAATGGAGATCAATTATATGCTACTATTAGCGATAGTAATATAAAAAATTTACATGTTAAGTTTTATGGACAATTTAATGGGGAAAAATATAACTATGAATTGATTGCAGATGTAACTCAATTATTTAATACACCAGATAAAAAAATTTTAGAAGATGAACTTTCAAATAATAATCCGGGCAGTGAAAGAATAACCTCGTTTGAAATTATAAAAAAAGGATATTTTTAATTATTATGAAATTTTTGAGGGAAAATATGATATTTTCATTCTACAGGTATAATTTAATACTTACCGTTGAATGGCCGAAAAGAATTTACCAGGCCAAATCAAAATTCAAATTTAAGATGGATAATTTTGTTATTGGATTACATATTAGTGGATTTGATCCGAATATTTATGAGAAAAATCAAGATGATGTGGCATTCATTTTAGAGAATGTAATGGAAAGAATTAGTAATGATATTGCTTATATGTTTCAAAACGATGGAGTTGAAGAGGGAGAGACTAATTTATACAGCCAACAAATCATTCCATTTAATACAACAGATTTTTTTGATTACAAATCTGACTTTGCACAACAATTTGGGGCAACTAAATCAACTAACTATTTACATACGAAAGTTTTGAATAAAAAATTAAGTGAATTTCATGTAAAAATTAGTGGTCGTTTCGATGATGATATTTATGAATATGATCTCAAGGGGAATTTCGAGAAATT
Organism: Weissella coleopterorum; assembly: GCF_011304355.1. Taxonomy (NCBI): domain Bacteria; kingdom Bacillati; phylum Bacillota; class Bacilli; order Lactobacillales; family Lactobacillaceae; genus Weissella; species Weissella coleopterorum. Next base: position 860,873 of record NZ_CP049888.1, read on the forward strand.
ACCAGTTTCATTTTCGGACTTACCTAGAGAAGAACAATTTAGATTAAATCAAGGTAAAGAATTATGTACATCATTTGAAATTGTTAAATATGGAAATTTTTAATTAACGAATTGTTATGACAAATAAATAAAACAAGTAAGTCACTTTTCAAGTGGCTTTTTTAATTTGTAATAATTTAAAAAAAGAATATGGAGAATAAAATTATGAATAAATAAGGAATTTATAACAAGTACAACGCAGTAGTGGATGCTATGGTGGATTACCACTCAGAAAATTCAATGTTTGCGAGCGATCCAGCTATGGAATTCGTAAAAGAATCCTTAGCCAATGATCCGAAAGATGTTCAAGAAATTGTTGGTGAAGAATTTTATGATAATTGGTACTAAAAGAATGAGTTTGGAGAGCTCGACTTGCAAGAATTAACAATTGAAGATATTAATGACCGGCAAGAAGTTAATGTTGAATTAGGAAATGAACTATTAAATAAGATTAAAAGGGGAATTAATGATAAGCTACCTAATGGTTTTCAGGATAATCTGGAATTTGATGATGTATTACACGGTAAGCATATTAAATTGGATGAAGCCTTATTAGATATTAGATGGTGAACTAGTCAGAATCACCATATTACTTAAAAGATGTAGAAAATAATCAAAAGCCAATTGAACTGGTATGGTGCATTTGACTTTTTTGTCTAATTATAAAATGTAACATTATTTGAATTTTGTGATTCTTACTGTGTAAGGAGGCTGATATGACAATTGAAAATATGTTCAAGGAATTAGTTGGTTACGTAATTCAAGAAAAAGGGAGCGATTTATATCTTTTACCATCTGGTAAGGGGTATCGGATTATGATAATTTCGAATCAAGGATTAAAAAGATTGAAGCAAATTGAAACTGATCTAGGATTACGGCTGATTAGATATATTAAATTTTGTAGTGGAATGGACATCAGTGAAACGCGACGCCCACAGTTAAGTCGAATGAATTATCAAATTGGTGGGGCAAATTATAATTGCCGAATTTCAAGCGTAGGTAATTTTCTACAACAAGAATCAATGGTAATTCGCTTCTTGTATCAGATATGTAATTTGGAAATTAAATTTAAAGACGCGAAACCGATCTATAAATTGATTGAATCTGTCAAAGAAACAAGTGGATTAATTCTTTTAAGTGGTCGAACAGGAGTAGGGAAAACCAGCACTCTCTATTATGCAATTCAACAATTAAAAGCAACTCGTTTAGTACTTAGTATTGAGGACCCAGTCGAAATTGAAGATAATGAAATTTTACAATTGCAAATCAATACATTAGCCGATATGAATTACCAAGAGTTATTAAATCTGGCGCTACGACATCACCCGGAAATATTAATTATTGGAGAAATCAGAGATGCGAAAACCGCACAGATTGCTGTTGAAGCAGGAATGAGTGGTCATCTGGTACTTAGCACTGTTCATGCAGATTCATGTTTAGGTGTTTGGTATCGAATGCGAGAACTGGGAATTGACGATTGGGCACTAAGACATGTATTAAAAGGTGTGGGCTATCAAACAATGTTAACAGTTAATGCTGAAAAAAAAGCTCATTTAAAATATTTAAATAGGCAAGAATTATTAGATGAGAAGGAGTTTAATGAGAACTAAAGCAAACTGGTCTCGACAAGATCAAGTTCAATTTTTTGAAACTTTAGGCGATTTGTTAAAGTCAGGTTATTCCTTACAAAACGCATTGAATTCTATTCAGACGCTACAACCTAAAAATGAACGAATTATTGGAAACATTTTAATCGATATGCAAAATGGAATTAGTTTTGAACAAGCTGTCAAGCATTATGTCCCTGCTCGAATTAACTTTCAATTGAGTTTCGTGCAATTGCATGGCAATATGCGCGTGGTCATTCAAGAAATAGGAACAAAGGAATATATCCAGTATATTCATTACCAAAAATTAAAAATGTTATTATTCTACCCCGGGTTATTACTATTTTTAGTATTGATATTAGGTTTGGCGTTATTTTGCTTTTTTTCAAATGATATTTGGCATGATCAAGCTAATCGATTTTTGAATTTTTCCGGATATACAACCTTTGTTATCCTTATTCTAGGAGTATTATTAATTATTTTATGTATACTTGGGTCTAGACATTTTTTACGAATAACTTTTATAAAATATTGGTCATTTTATTTAAAAATACCTGTCATAAAAGATGTATTGAAGCTATTAATGGCATATTATTTTTTGTTTCATATGGGTACCTTACTAAAATCAGGTGTTAGCTTGTCTACGGTTATTCGACGAATTAATAGGATAACAACGCTCCCCTTTATTGAAATAATAGGAGGTGAAATGCAAAAACATTTGATGCGCGGTGATGATTTAGTATCTGCGTTAAGGGAGATGCCTTTTCTACCTAAAGAAGCAGAATGTTTATTTGAGACCGGTAAAACACAAGCAATGATTGGATGTGATTTTGTACGTTTGGCGCTTTTAAAGAAAAATCAGCTAGATAGACTAATTGAACGTTTATTATTATTAATACAGCCAATCGGCTTTGGCTGTATTGGGTGTCTGATTATTATGCTATATTTGAAATTTTTATTACCAATTTATTCTGAAATGGGGGACTTTAGTGGATGGTGAGCAAGAGAAAAGGGTTTACGTTAATTGAAGTTATCACAGTTTTATTCATTGTTGGTCTATTAACAGTCCTAATTCTTCCAAATATTCATAGAGTAAGAGAAATTGCTAATCGGCACCAAGCTGATACGATGGAACAAACGATTCAGAATCAGGTTGATTTATACTTGATAGAACATCCTGAAAATCGACCCGTTACTAAGGAAAAGATGTTGAAGGATAATTATTTGAGTAATCAACAAGTCACTCGCATGAATCAATTAGGATTTAGTTTTGATCATGAAGGTAAATTAAAGAGAATAAAAAGTTAAGAGTGATAATGAAAAATAGATTCGGTTTTACGTTAATTGAGATTATGATAACGCTTTTTTTAACCTGTACGATTTTAAGCACTTTTACATACTGTGGGGCAAACAAAGTACCCAAACAAAATTGGATAAAGTTTAAGAAAGAACTTCAATTTGAAGTGGATCGAGTTAGAAATATATCACAACCTGGACAAATTATTATTGAAGGTTGTGAAGAAAAGAAAAACAGAGCAATTATGGTGCAAAAAAAAAATACAATCAATTATATATTTACCTGATGACTGGGTGGTAGCTTATGGGGCTGTTTCGGTTCATTCGGGTGGGTTCAACCAGGGACGATTGTTTTACAAAATATAAAAAATAAAGAATTTAAGAAATTATCATTTTCGATGGGATGGGGTGATTTTAATCTCAAGTCGACGTAAAGGTTTTTTAATGTTGGATGCCTTGCTGGCATTAGTTTTGATTTCGCACACGGTAATAAATTGTCAAATGCTCGTTTGTCATCATCAACGAAATAAGATTAGACTATATGACGAACAGAGCAAATTATTATATCAATTACGAGAAGTGCGAGAACAATGGGATGATCGTAAAAAGTGAAAGAAATGCATTTTCATTAGTGGAAGTCATGATGGGACTATTAATTCTGGGCATTATCGCCCAATTAATGACTGAAAATATTTATCAACTTATTCGATTTAAAGCCACGGAAAGAGAAAGTCATTTTCAATATCAAGCAAACCGATTGATATTAGATTTAAATCAGTCAAAGTTAAATTTGAAATTGATTGATGCCAAGATGAGAATTGATCACAGACCTGTCTATTATTTCTATTCTTTGAAAACCGATAAAGAATATCGGCTAATTATTTGGCATCAACGCTTAGTTTTGACGGGTAGTAATAAAGAATATATGCCATTAAGTAAGGGAATATATATTGAAAAAATGGTCAAAACTGATAAAAGTAACTATTATTCAATGATCATTAGAGAATTAGAACATCTAAAACATCTTGGTAGACAGGATAATTGCTTAAGTCTTCAACGTTGTATTTATATGAATAACGATTAGTGAATAAGTTGAGGTTTCAAGTGCGAAGAAAAGGACATATTACGGTCTATATACTAATGTTTAGTATATTTGGAATGACAGTGTTACAGCATTATTTAAAAATAGAAAAAAGACAATATGAAGTCATTATTGAGCAAAATAAACACTTAGAGCGTGAAATAAAAAAATATAAAAAATTAATTAATAGAACGAATGAAAATGAATCCCTGCTTGCTAAAAAGTCATAAAATGACTAAACTGAAATTTATATTTAATATTAAATTCTTAGGGGTGAATGCATGTTTGAAGAAATTGAACAGGCAGTTAATGTACTACAATTAACTCGAAATAAAATAAGCGATCAAATGGATATTTCAGCCGTGGAAGCATTGATTGAAGTTTTTTCAATAATATTAGGCGAGGAAAGTGATGATTTAAATGCTCTAGATCAAAATCTAGTGATGTCGTGGACATCTAATATTAATAAGTTGAATTTAGAAAAAATGAGTAGTGCTGATAAACGTCAAGTTCTACAATTGGTTTTAGTTGGAACATTGATGGAGGATCGATTACAGGCAAATTATCAAATAACACCTGATGGAATTGGGATGTGGGTGGCTTATTTTGTAGAGCAATTTAAAAATACTGATAGTAAAGAATTATCTCTTTTAGATATTAGCATTGGTTCAGGAAACTTAAGTGCTACAATTCAACAAGTAGTGAATTCTGAAATACCAATTAAAGTTACTGGAATTGATAATGATGACACAATGTTGACTTTAGCCAGTGGCGTGAATACGATCTTGGGACTTGATTGGCAACTTAAATTAAAAGATGCTGTTAATTTTGATTTTACTGAACAGTATCAGATAGTTGTCGGAGATTTACCAGTCGGGATGTATCCGAAGTCGGTTGACTCTGCCTACATAGTGAAGGCCAAAGATAATAATCAATTAAGTTATGTGCACCATTTGTTGATAGAAAAAGCAGTTAATGTGCTAAAACCGGGTGGAACAGCCCTATTATTGGTACCAGAAAACATTTTGGAAACCGAACAGGGTTCCGATCTTTTGAGATTATTACAAAGTGAGGAAATATTACTACAAGCAATTATGAAATTCCCTCACAAATTATTTAAAAAAGGGGTTGTTGGTAAAGAGCTGATTATTTTACAAAAACACGATGGAATAAATCGACAAGCCGAGCCAGTTTTGTTAGCGCAAATTCCTGAAATTGGGGATGAACTAGCAAACAAAAAGTTTATTGAAGAAGTTCAGAATTGGAAAAGTGGGATTTAGAATTAGCAACCCTAGATCATGTTTTTCATGGTAAGATATATTCTATATGGAGTTATTATTAACTTTGATGAAATGCGCACAAAAAAGGAGATGTTTAAGAATGGCGAAGACAATAGCAATCAATGCAGGATCTTCATCTTTGAAGTTTCAATTAATTGAGATGCCAAATGAAAAGGTGATCGCAAAAGGACAGATTGAACGAATCGGATTATCTGATTCGATTTTTTCATTGAAGTTCAATGGGGAAAAATTTGAAAATATCTTAGACATCAAAAATCATGAGCAAGGAATTGCTTACATGCTTGAACAATTTAAGCAACATGGTGTCATTGCTGATATTCAAGAAATCACTGGTGTTGGTCATCGTGTCGTGGCAGGTGGTGAATGGTATAATCATTCAGTCATCATTGATGATGATGTTATGACAAAATTGGAGAAGCTTATTGACTATGCGCCACTTCACGAACCAGCTAATATTGTTGGAATTCAAACCTTTCAAAAATTGATTCCAAATGCTTTATCAGTAGCTGTTTTTGACACGGCTTTCCATCAAACCATGCCACAGATAAATTATTTATATGGGCTACCCTATGAATATTACACAAAGTATGGCGCACGTAAGTATGGGGCGCACGGAACTTCACATCGTTATATCTCAGCTCGTGCGGCTGAAATGTTAGATAAGCCATTAGAATCATTAAAAATTATCACTTTGCATTTGGGAGCGGGATCATCAATAACTGCGATTAAAGATGGAAAGTCATTTGATACTTCAATGGGATTTACTCCCTTAGCTGGAGTAATGATGGCAACCCGGACTGGGGATATTGATCCATCATTGGTAAATTATATTCAAGAACGTGAAGGCTTGACTAATGAGCAGATGTTAGAAATTATGAACAAAAAATCTGGATTATTAGGAGTGTCAACTATCTCTTCCGATATGCGCGATTTGAAAGAGGTTGCAGAAACTAATCCACATGCCAAATTAGCAATTGATATGTGGGAAGATCGTGTTCTACGCTACATTGGACAATATATTGTTGAAATGGGTGGTTTGGATGTCTTGGTCTTTTCAGGTGGAATTGGTGAAAATTCTAAAGAACAACGTTCTCACATTATTGAGCGGTTAAATTTCATGGGAATTAAGATGGATGAATCGAAGAATGATGTCTACGGGGAAGAGACAATCTTGACTGCAAACGGTTCAACGGCAGAAGTTTTGATCGTCCCAACAGATGAAGAGATTATGATTGCACGAGATGTTGAATCATTAAAAAAATAAATTAAATTTAAAGAGGACTTGATGGACGATTTTACGTGTGTCGAGTTCTTTTTATGTTAGAAATTCGAGCCGCGGTTAATTATAACGAAAAACGTAACTTATTAAGTTCCGAAATGAGTTTGGTCTGCTATAATTATTAGAAGTGTGTTTTTTGGAAGGAGAAGCTATTGATGGATGTCGCAAAAATTATTGTTGATGTTTCAACACGTCAAACGAATAAACCATGGACATATCAAATTCCAGAAAATTTGCGTTTGATAGTTCAACCGGGCGTACGAGTTCAAGTACCATTTGGTAATGGCGGACGCCAAATTCAAGGATTTGTCTTAGAAGTTACAACCGTAGAAGTAGTTTCAACTAAAATAAAACCAATCACCAATGTTTTGGACTTGGAACCGGTTTTGAATCCGGAATTACTAAAATTAAGTGCGCAAATTGCTGATCATAACTTCAATTTTAGGATTAGCATCTTGCAAGCTATGTTACCAAATGTGATGAAAGCCAAATATCAGAAAAGCTTGGTATTATTTGATTCAAAATTGATTGATGATGAGCAGGTAAAAGATTTATTTGTTGATCGGGACGAAATTCCATTTGATTTAGATTCCATTCCAGTGGAATTAATTAGTAAAATTAAACATTATCAAGGATTGAAAGCATTGGGCTTTAATTATTATTTAAAGGACAAGGCCCGGGTGAAAAAGGTTAAGAAATATAAAAATTTACTAACAGCAGAACAATACGATCAAATGCGCAAAAATTTGAAGAAAAATGCGCAAAAAAAAGCGCGTTTTCTAACATATTTAATGCAACATGTAACAAATGATTGGAAGTTAGTGAGCGATCTACAAAAGCATCTAAATTTAACGTCACAAGATATAACTTTAGCTAATCAGAATGGTTGGATTACTTTAACTGAGATGGAGACATATCGACAGCCTTTGTTATCAAGCGAGATTCAATCAACGCAGGCGCTTGAATTGAACTCTGAACAACAGGATGCTTTTGCGGAAATTAGTGCTGCCCTTATGCAACAAAAACCGCAAACCTTCTTATTAGAGGGAGTGACGGGTTCTGGTAAAACTGAGATATACTTGCAAGCCATTGCTCAAACCATTGCGGCAGGTAAAACAGCTTTGTTTTTAGTTCCAGAAATAACGTTAACACCTCAAATGGTACGCCGTGTCAAGGGGCGTTTTGGTGACGATGTTGCATTGCTTCATTCGGCTTTATCTGATGGAGAACGATATGATGAGTGGCGAAGAATTCAACGTCAAGAAGTGCATGTGGTAGTTGGAGTGCGTTCTGCTATTTTTGCGCCGTTGAATCATATTGGCTTAATTATCATGGATGAAGAGCACGAAAGTTCATATAAACAAGATGATAACCCCCGATATCACGCACGTGAAATTGCGACTTGGCGAGCAAAGTACCATCAATCAGTTTTAATCTTAGGGTCGGCAACGCCGTCGTTAGAAAGTCGGGCACGAGCACAAAAGAAAGTTTATCAATTACTAAGATTGAAAAAAAGAGCCTTAGATAATCCGTTACCAGAGGCAAAAATCATTGATATGAGTGAGGTTATGAAGCAGAATGGTGATGAAATATTTTCACCTCAGCTGAAAATCGAAATTGAAGATCGTCTTGAAAAAAAGGAACAAGTTATCCTAATGTTGAACCGGCGCGGCTATGCTAATTTTATGATGTGTCGGGATTGTGGTTATGTACCAATGTGTCCAAATTGTGATTTGGCCTTAACGATGCATAAAGATACCCAACGAATGGAATGTCATGTTTGTGGGGCGATGGAACCAATTCCTCACAAATGCAGCGAATGTGGATCGAGTCGAATTCGGCCTTTTGGAACAGGGACTCAAAAAGTAGAGGAACAATTACAAACCTTATATCCACAAGCTAAGATTATTCGAATGGATAATGATACGACGCGTAGAAAAGGTGCCACTGACCGTTTACTTGAAGAGTTTGGAGCACAAAAAGCAGACATATTGATTGGAACACAGATGATTGCCAAAGGTTTGGATTTCCCAAATGTAACTTTGGTAGGCGTCCTTAATGCGGATACAACACTAAAGATCCCTGATTACCGGGCCAGTGAGAGAACTTTCCAGTTAATTACTCAAGTAGCGGGTCGAGCAGGTCGAGCAAATAAGGCGGGAAGTGTTGTGATTCAAACATTTAATCCAAATCATTATGCGATTCGTTTGGCACAGACTCAGGACTATGAGTCGTTCTATCAACAAGAAATGGCCTTACGTAAAAATTGGCGGTATTCTCCTTATTACTATGCGATTCAAATTAAGTTAACTCATCCAAATGAAATAGATGTCGCTAAAATTTCGTATCAAATCGTTGATTGGTTAAAAGATAAGGTCGGTTCTGATACTATGATCTTTGGCCCAGCACCCGGTGCAATTCGCCGAGTTAAGAATCGTTATATCTATCAAATTTTATTACGCTATCAATTTGACACCGGATTAGAAGAGATATTAAATACTTTAGTTACTGATGCACAAAAAATGATTGATAAAAATATTCAAATTAGTATTAATCGTGACCCAATAAATTTATAAAAGGAGTACAGTATGCAAAATCAAACCAGAATTATTTTTATGGGAACACCTCAATTTTCAGTTGGGATCTTACAAGCTTTAATTGATCATCCAGCTTACGATGTGGTTGCTGTATTAACACAACCTGATCGACCGGTTGGACGAAAACGAGTTTTAACCCCTACGCCAGTCAAACAGTTGGCCCTAGAAGCACAGATTCCAGTTTTTCAACCAGCTAAATTGAGCGGATCAGTGGAACAACAAGCGATGATTGATTTACACCCAGATATCATGATTACAGCGGCGTATGGTCAATTTTTACCTACTAAATTATTGCAAGCAGCTCGAATCGGAGCAATTAATGTCCATGCTTCTTTGTTACCAAAGTATCGTGGAGGTGCACCGATTCACTATGCTTTACTGAATGGTGATACTGAAACTGGGGTTTCCATTATGTACATGATTAAGGAGATGGATGCAGGTGATGTATTAGCGCAAGCCAAAATCCAAATTACTGATGATGACAATACGGGAACTTTATTTGATAAATTATCCGTTTTGGGACGTGATTTGTTGTTAAAAACACTTCCTAGTTTGATTGATGGAAGCAATGTGGCTGAACCGCAAGATGCTACCAAAGTTACTTTTTCGCCAAATGTTCAACCAGTGGAAGAGGTGTTGGATTTTTCAAAATCGGCTCGAACAATTTTTAATCAAATTCGAGGCTTATATCCATTTCCAGTTGCTCATACAACGATTAAAGGGCAGAGAACTAAAATTCAAAAATCCCATTTAGTTGACGTGAAAAGTGATTTGAAGAGTGGAACGGTGTTTAAAATGACTAAACATGATCTCTGGTTAGTAGCAGGTGATGGCAAAGTTTTGGCAATTGATGAATTACAACCAGCTGGTAAGCCTAAAATGAACGTAACTGCCTATTTAAATGGGCATGCTAATTTTACCGAAGGAGAACAAATAATTACTCATGAGTAAAGGAAATTCAAAACAGATAGCGGGCTGGGAACAAGGTAATGCCCGCGCATTAGCGGTTCGAGTTTTAGAGCGAGTTAAAGATGGTGCCTATTCAAACTTACAACTAAATCAAATTGTAAAGGCTTCTAAGTTAGAAGAAAGAGACGTGCACTTATTAACGACCATTGTTTATGGAGTAATCCAACATCGCTTAACATTGGAATATTGGCTGAAACCATTTTTGCGGGGAAATGTTGATCCATTCGTTAAAGAACTGCTCATGATTTCCGTTTATCAAATGCAATATTTAGATAAAATTCCGCAACATGCGATTTTTGATGAAGCAATTCAAGTGGCCAAGCGAAGAGGTCATGATGGTATTCGTAAATATGTCACGGGCGTGCTACATAACTTGGAAAGACAGGGATTGCCTGAAATAAAAGCACTTGAAGATCCAATTGAACGTCTTTCAATTGAAGTTTCGTTACCAACTTGGTTGTTAAAGCAATTAGCGCTTGAAGTTGGTGATGAAAAGATGAAAAAGGTGGTACATTCGATCAATAGTGCACCTGCACAGTCTGCTCGCATCAATCGGGCCGTTACTAATGTTCAACAGGTGACAGAACTTTTGCGTATCGAGGGATTTGAAGTTGAACAGTCGCCGGTTACGGCAGATGCCTTACGGCTCAATCATGGACATGTAGCTTCATCGAAAGCTTTTTCAGATGGACTACTGACATTGCAAGATGAATCAGCGATGTTGATGGTACCCAATCTGCAGCTGACACCTGAGATGAAAGTACTGGATGCTGCTGCGGCTCCAGGCGGAAAAACAACACAAATTGCTAGTTATTTAAGCGCTGAAAAAGGGGGAGTAGTTGAAGCCTTAGATATTCATCCCCACAAAATTAAATTAATCGAAGAAAATGCTAAGAGACTGCACGTTTCTGAACGAGTACACGCTCAGGAACTAGATGCTCGTAAAGTTGATACGCGTTTTGCGGATAATTATTTTGATGCGATTTTAGTTGATGCCCCTTGTTCAGGATTTGGACTATTGCGTCGTAAACCGGAAATTCGTTACGAAAAAAGTTACGCTGATAGTATTAAATTACATCAAATTCAACTTGATATTTTAAACGCCGTCGCGCCTAAATTAAAAAAAGACGGTTATTTGGTTTATGGTACTTGTACAATTTTAGAGATCGAAAATGATGCTGTTGTAAAAGAGTTTTTAGCTCAAAACTCTGATTATGAGTTGGTTGCAACCCAGGGACCACTTACTCAAAATGAGCGTTTGACAATGCAAATTTTTCCTGATGATTTTGAGTCGGATGGATTTTTCGTTGCGACGTTGCACAAAAAACAGTAATATTAATTTATATTGGAAGAAATTAGAGGAGAGGCCAAGTTATGAAAATCGCTTTTGCAACGGATCGTGGAACTGTTCGTGCTGATAATCAAGATTATGTTGATGTTTTTGTGAATCAACGTGGAGTTCAATTAGCGATCGTTGCGGATGGCGTTGGTGGCCAGAATGCTGGAGATGTTGCCGCTACCATGGCTGTTTCACATTTTGGTAATGATTGGCTCATGACTCAAATTGATACCCCTAGTGCAGCTAAGGCGTGGCTGTTAGAGCAGACGCTTCAAGAAAATAAGAATATTTTGACGACTGCTAATCGATATAAGACATTAAAAGGCATGGCGACGACGTTGGTTATAGCAGTTATTCTGCCAAGTTCTTTGGTAATATCAAACTTAGGCGATTCAAGAGCCTATCTATTACGACGTGATAGTATCTTGCAGTTGACACAAGATCATAATTTGGCCAGTGAATTATTGCGTCGAGGCGCTATTACTTCAGAAGAGGCAAAGGAACATCCAGGTCGAAATATGATTACCCGACAATTAGGGGTCAATACTGAGGCGAAACCAGATATTCAGGATATGAAAATAGAAGAAGGAGATCTTCTCTTACTTACCACAGATGGATTAGGAAAAGCACTTTCAGACTATGAAATAGTTCAAATCATCCAAGAAAGTGATAATATTTCTACAGCGGTGGCACATTTAATTGCTATAGCTAATCAAAAGGGAACGCCTGATAATGTGACGGTACTCTTGGGTATGCAGGAAGGAGATGGGGGATACTAATGCGAGTTAATGAATTAATTGCCGATCGATATCAAATTATTGAGCCTTTAGGCGAAGGTGGAATGGCAAATGTCTATCGGGCTCATGATCAATTTTTGAACCGAGATGTTTCAGTTAAATTACTTCGGTTAGATATGCGTGATAATAGCACTATCCGACAACGTTTTGAAAATGAAATAGCCGCATCAACCGAATTAGTTCATCCAAATATTATTCAAGTTTATGATTTCGGTGAATCAGATCAGTTACAGTTTTTAGTGAGTGAGTATGTGAAGGGGGAGGATCTAAAACGCTATATTGCTAGCCACCACCCTTTGACTATTACGCGAACATTAGAAATTATGGATGATGTATTAGCGGGTGTGGCAATGGCCCATAGCCATAATATTGTTCATCGTGATTTGAAGCCACAAAATATTTTAATTGATGAAAGTGGACGGGCTAAAATTACAGATTTTGGGATCGCCTTAGCACAATCTAGTCTCGGATTGACTAAGACGGATGTCGCGATTGGTTCTATTCACTATATGTCCCCAGAACAAGTTAAAGGCGGGATGGCAACTACTCGTAGCGATATTTATGCATTAGGAATTATTCTATACGAAATGTTAGTTGGCAAAGTTCCCTTTGATGCACAAGAAGCAGTTAGCGTTGCTTTAATGCACTCGACGGAACCAATGCCATTTGTGCGAGATATTGATCCTCGAATCCCACAAGCGCTTGAAAATGTAATTTTACGAGCCACCCAGAAAAATTCTATGGATCGTTATAGTTCAGTGAATGAAATGCGACAAGATTTATCGAATGTAATGTCTACTGAACGTTTAAACGAACCCCGTTTGAATTTAAATAATCAAGCAGATCAGACAACAACGGTCACTAAGATTATTCCAAGTGATGTGGTTGGAACAGTTGCTAATCAGTCTGATGTAGCAGCAGAACCAGTTTCAAGAAAAAGCAAGCCGGGACAAAATAAAGAACAATCCGGCTTAAAAACGTGGAGTAGAAAAAGACGAATTGCAACCTGGGCTGCAATTATTTTAGCTGGTGTCTTAGCACTGTTTTTAGTTGTTGGGTTAATTCCTGATAAAGTGACGATTTCTGACTTCACTGGGGATACTGAAAGCGCTGCTCGCCAATCACTTAAACAAGATGGACTAACGGTTGGCAAAGTCTATTATGTGAATAGTAAGACGGTAAAGAAGGGTTTTGTGATTAAAACGAACCCCAAGGCAGGTCAAAAAATAGAAAAAGGTGGTAAGGTTAGCCTTTATATCTCTACTGGGGTTAAGATGGTGCGTTTTGGTGACTATACGGGTGAGAAGTATTCTAAAGTAGCACAGCAACTCCGAACCAAAGGGTATAGCGTCAAAGTGGTTCGCCAGTATAATTCAGATGTCCCAGCCGGTTATATTATTGAACAAGATGTCGCGGCTGAATCCAAGGTCGATCCATCTAATACTACGGTAACCTTCACGGTATCGCGAGGACAAAAATCGTTAGTGGTACCTGATTTTAGCAACTTAAGTCAAAATGATGCTCAAAAATTGGCTAATAAAGAAGGTGTGATTGTTTCCTTCGCGCAACAAGCTTCAGATTCAGTTGATGAGAATAAAGTGATTTCACAATCAATTAAAGCTGGAACCAAAATTAAAGACGGCACAGTTGTTACAGTCACTATTTCGACGGGTGCAACACCAATTTCCGTCCCTAATTTTGTTGGTAAAAGTTTAGACGATGTTAAGAGCTGGGCTAGTAGCAATGGAGTCAAAGTTCAACCAAAGAATGATGTAACGTCGACAGAAGATAAGGGCGTTATTACTAGTCAAGATATTTCAGCTGGTGGAAGCATCAAAAAGGGGGATACGCTAACGGTGGGCGTTTCAACTGGAACCGGTAATAGTTCAAGTGGTCATGAGAGCAGTTCGTCCAATTAAGCTTAATTAAATTGGGTGCAAACTTAAAAAGATTGGATAGATCAAATGATCAGTCCAGTCTTTTTTGCTAATTTTAATTAGTAAATATTCTTTAAAGCTTTTATGATGGTGTTTCGATCATTAGTACGATAAAATTAGATAATAATAATTTTATAGAAATTTGAGGCAATTGAATGACCAATTATCATGGACAGATTCATCTATCATTAGCTGGATTTTATGATGTATTAACCGATGATGGCAAGATGATGCGCACGCGGGCACGTGGCAATTTCAGAAAAAAAGGTTTGACACCATTAGTGGGAGATTTTGTAGAATTTTCGGCTGATGCGGATCAAGATGGGTACTTACTTAAGATCGATGCCCGAAAAAATGGTCTTGTGCGACCACCAGTTGCTAATGTCGATCAAGCTATTTTAGTGACTGCCGTTAAATTACCTAATTTTTCGACAAATCTATTAGATCGGCAGTTGGTCGCCTTGGAGGAGGACGGAATCGAACCCATTATTTATTTTACGAAGACGGATTTGTTGACGGCAATAGAATTTGATGCTTTGTCAGAAATTGTAACGGGTTACCGTTTAGCAGGATATCAGGTTATTTTGCCACAATCTGCGTTTGATAAGCCAAGTTTAACTAGTTTACGAGAAATTTTAAATCAGGGCTTAAGTGTCGTGATGGGACAAACTGGGGCTGGTAAGTCAACACTATTGAATCATTTAGATCCAACATTAGCTTTGGCCACCGGAGAAGTCTCACAAGCGCTAAGTCGAGGAAAACATACAACTAGACAGGTAAGCTTAGTTGCGATGGGGCAGGGTTGGGTGGCTGATACACCTGGTTTTTCAACCTTTGAAGTCTTTAAAATGGAAGCTCGGGATCTTACAAAATATTTTCGTGAAATCAATTATTACGCTCGTAATTGTCGATTTCGGGGCTGTGTTCATTTAAATGAACCAGACTGTGCTGTTAAGGTTGCAGTAACGGCTGGTGAAATAATGCAATCAAGATATGATAACTATAAATTGTTTTATGATTTGATTGAAGGCCGTCGCCCGGTATATAATAAACATGATAAAAAACATTGATTTTGCCGAAAAGGTTTAAATTAATTTTAAATAATTTGAATTAAGTTCAGATTAAACAAGGAAATGGGGATATTATGTCAATTAAAGTAGCACCATCAATTTTAGCCGCAGATTATTTAAACTTAGAGCGTGATGTAAAGCTCGTCGAAGATGCAGGTGCAGAATACCTACATATTGATGTGATGGATGGTATGTTTGTACCATCAATATCATATGGTCCAGGTTGGGTTAAGGCATTGAAGCCTAAGACAAATATGGTTTTGGATGTGCATCTAATGGTGGAACAACCAGAACGCTATATTGATGCTTTTGTTGACGCAGGCGCAGATATTTTAGGAGTTCATTATGAAGCTACTCAACATCTACACCGGGCATTACAACAAATCAATGATCATGGTATCAAGTCAGAAGTAGTGATTAATCCAGCTACTTCAGTTACGGTGATTGAACCAATCTTGCACATGGTTGATCAAGTGTTGGTTATGACCGTTAATCCAGGTTTTGGGGGACAAAAGTTCTTGCCTGAAACCTTAGCAAAGATTACTGAGTTAGCTGAACTGAAGGCACAAAATGGCTATCACTACGATATTGAAATTGATGGTGGAGCCAATGATGAGACTACTAAATTAGCTTACGAGGCAGGCGCAACAGTTGCGGTGGCTGGATCATATGTCTATGATAAAGTTGATCCTGCTGCTAAGATTGAGCGTTTGAAAGAAGTCACTAAGTAGCGTTAACCAAAAAGAGGTGCCTTTATGCCAGAAACTAGCGTAAATAGAACGCTCATTCGATTATTAGTGGGAGGTCCCCAATCTGAATGGCCCGCTGCTCTACACCAAGGAAAAATAACCGGTCCATGGGTTGCTGCTGATCGAGGAGCTTTGTACCTTATGAAGATGGGGATAACGCCGATTTTAACGTTAGGTGATCTAGATTCGATTCACGTCGAAAAGCGTTCGGATTTTGTGCATGGGTTACCAAGCTTGATTAACAAAGAAGATCAAATTCAAACCGACACCGAGGCCATTTTACAAGAGGTTGAGCGGCGTTATCAACCACAAATGATTGAGATTTATGGTGCTACAGGCGGGCGTTTGGATCATTTGCTCAATAATATTTTTATGTTTGCTAAACCGTATTTAAGGTCCATCGCAACACATAGTCGGTTAATTGATAAGAGTAATGTAATTGATTTTTATTTACCTGGCGCATACACAATTACCAAACAACCGGGGATGCAATATTTAGGCTTTGCTGCCATTACGCCAGTGAAGGGTTTGACCTTAATTGATGAAAAATATCCATTGAATGACTGGGAAGGTCCGGTTACAATTTGGGGATCTAATGAATTTATTGGTCAAAAAAATCATTTTTCGTTTAAAACTGGTATGATAGCGGTGATTCAATCGAAGGATGCTAATTAATTCATCGCTAAAATGATGTAAAGTAATATTACTTTACACAAAGTGCTTGCATATTGTTGCGGGCTTTGATAAGATTATTTAAGTAAATTAAAGCACTGAAATAAAGAGCTTAAGATGGGAGGGTCACACCATGGCAGTTGATGCAGTCAACGGAAAGCGTACGCGCTTCGGAAACCAACGTTCACACGCCCTTAACTCAAGCCGTCGTAGCTGGAAGCCAAACTTGCAAAAGGTAACCGTTAAAATTAACGGAGCAGCACCTAAGAAAGTTTACTTATCAGCCCGTACTTTGAAGGCTGGGTTGAAGAACGGTTCAATCGAACGTGTTTAATATTCAAATAGATTATGGCTATCTAATTTAATTAGATAGCTTTTTCTTTACTTAAATTTATTTAGAAGAATAAAGGAATTGATAATATAATTTACACATTTTTAGACACTTGCGTTAAAATAGGGTAAACATTGAATTTAGTGACAATTGATAGAGCTGTCTTAAATTCTGTGATAAAATATTAATTATGGATTTTACAAGGGGGGTTTAGATATGGCAGTAAAGATTCAAACCGAACAAGGAACTGTTCAAATTGAAAACGACGTAATTGCTAAAATTGTTGGTGGTGCGGCTACTGATAATTATGGCGTGGTTGGAATGGCCAGCCAAAATCCTTTACGTGATGGAATTAACCAAGCTTTGAGTGGGGACAACTATGCTAAAGGCGTAGTTGTTCGTGAGACCGAAACTGGGATTGCAGTGGATGTTTACGTGATTGTA
This sequence comes from Weissella coleopterorum, assembly GCF_011304355.1. Lineage (NCBI taxonomy): Bacteria > Bacillati > Bacillota > Bacilli > Lactobacillales > Lactobacillaceae > Weissella > Weissella coleopterorum. The sequence goes on from NZ_CP049888.1 coordinate 878,381, forward strand.
GGCTATGGTATGAAAATTTCAGAAATTTCAAAAAGTGTACAGGCACGTGTGAAGAATGATTTAAGTAGTATGTTGGGAATTATCGCCGATGAAGTCAATGTGATTGTCCAAGGCGTTCGTATTTTGGGTGAATAATCAGGTTATTTCGGAGGATTTGAAATTGTGGAAGTTGTAACAGAAATTACTAACGTTGAATTTGGTAAAATGATCAACGCTGCGGCCAATGCTTTACAAGACAACGCAGAAAAAATTAATAAATTAAATGTTTTCCCAGTTCCGGATGGAGACACGGGAACAAATATGACCTTGTCAATGGCTTCTGGTGCGGAATATGAGCGTGATGAAATTGATCTTCGCTTGGGTGCATTAGCAAAGGCTACTTCAAAGGGTTTGTTGATGGGTGCTCGTGGTAATTCCGGAGTTATTTTGTCGCAAATTTTTAGAGGTTTTGCCAATGCTGTTAAAGATGAAGATGTTTTGACGGCTCGAACGCTGGCTGACGGTTTAATGGGTGGAGCAGAAACGGCTTATAAAGCTGTAATGAAGCCAACCGAGGGAACTATCTTAACAGTAATTCGTGAAGCAGCTGCGGCCGCAAACCAAGCTGCAAAACAATCGGATGATGCAGTTATGGTAGCTAAGGCTGCCTATGATGCAGCGGAAACGGCGCTAGCGACTACCCCTGACTTACTTCCCGTTTTAAAAGAAGTTGGAGTGGTCGATTCAGGAGGACAAGGTTTAGTTATTGTCTTAGAAGCTTTTTATGCAGTTTTGTCTGGCCAAGAAATTAAGCATGATGCGGTTGATAATGCTGGGTTAGAGGCGATGATTAAAGAATTGCATAACGCGGGGGTTCAAGGTGAATTGAATCCTGAAAGCATTGAATTTGGTTATTGTACTGAAATGATGGTTGATCTATCAGTGGGGACGACGTACGATACTGATTTTGATTATGATCAATTTTATGCTTATTTAGCCGAGCTAGGTGATTCATTGTTAGTCATCAATGATGAAGAAGTTGTTAAAGTGCATATTCATACTGAACACCCAGGTAAAGTTTTTGAATGGGGACTAAAATATGGATCATTGCGTAAAACTAAAGTTGATAACATGCGTTATCAACAAGAAGAGGCGTCAGTAGCTGCCCAACAAACCAAGGATGCTCAAAATGATGAAGCAATTCAAGTTGACTTGGCTGTCATCGGAATTGCAGCAGGATCAGGTGTACAAAATCTATTTAAGTCATCGGGTGCTAATGTAATTATTGATAGTACTCAAGCGCCTTCAACGGCTGATATTGTTTCAGCAATTCAAGCGAGCGGAGCTAAGCAAGCCTTGGTTTTGCCAAATGATTCAAATATCTTTATGGCGGCCGATCAAGCTAAGTCGATGTTAGATATTCCTGTTGAAATTATTAAAACGCGGACCGTCCAGCAAGGATTGACGGCATTATTAGTAGGCTTTAATCCAGATGCAGAATTGACCGATAATGCCCAAAACATGACAATGGCCATCAATGATGTTAAATCTGGTTCGGTCACTACATCTGTACGTGATACTACGATTGGCGGATTAGAAATTCATGTTGGAGATGCAATTGGTCTCTTGGATGGAACTATTGTGATTGCCGAACCAGAAGGCGATATTCAAATGGCGGCACAAAAGTTAGTTGAAAAAATGCTAGATGAAGATGATGAAATTGTGACGATTATTTATGGAGCGGACGCAACAGAATCAGACGCTCAAAAATTAGCTACATTCATTGAAAAATTGGATGATGAGATGGAAGTTGAAATTCAAGCTGGAGATCAACCACTTTATCCAATTTATTTAGCTGTTGAATAATAATATTTTCCCTATAATCTTGCATTGCTCTTGAGTAATGCATTTTTTATTTAAAAGTTGTAGTTTTAGTGAAATTAATGATGTCAAGATAGTGGTGCGAAATGGGCTGTGATATAATGAAAGCAATTTAAAAGTTAAAATTATAATTAGGAGAAATAAAATGAGTTGGAAAAAAACTTACAATATCTGGTTAGAGAAAGCAGATCTTTCGGCTGATTTAAAAGCTGATTTGAAAAATATGCAAAATGATGGTGAACGCGAGGATGCTTTTTATACACCATTAAGTTTTGGAACCGCTGGAATGCGTGGGATTTTAGGTGCTGGAATTAATCGAATGAACATCTATACTGTCCGACAAGCGACAGAAGGTTTAGCACGCTTAATTGATTCTTTTGAAGATAGCGCATTAAAAAATCGTGGAGTTGCGATTTCTTATGATTCAAGACATTATTCTAGTGAATTTGCTAAGGAAGCAGGTCGTGTACTAGGAGCACATGGCATTAAAGCCTTTGTATTTGAACAATTACGTCCAACGCCAGAATTATCGTTTGCGGTTCGCCATTTAAATGCGTACGCGGGAATTATGATCACAGCATCACACAATCCGAAAAATTATAATGGATATAAGATTTACGGCGAGGATGGTGGACAAATGCCGCCGAAAGAATCAGATATTATTACAGATGCAATTCGCCAAGTTGATATGTTCAATGTGCCCGTAGCCGATTTGGATACATTAAAAAAACAAAAATTATATCAAAATTTGGGTGTTGAATTAGACCAAGCCTATCTTAAGAACATCAAAACTGTATCAATTAATCAAGAGTTGATTGATACAGTGGGCAAAGAAATGAAATTAGTCTATTCACCATTACATGGAACGGGGGGTTTAATTACGGGACAAGCACTCGAAAATGCAGGTTTTAAAAATGTTGTCATGGTACCGGAACAAAAAGAACCAAATGGTGATTTTCCAACGGTTGAATTGCCTAACCCCGAAGATCCTAAGGCGTTATCTATGGGAATTGAATTAGCGAATCAAGAAGATGCAGACGTGGTCATTGCAGTTGATCCAGACGCTGACCGGATGGGGACTGCGGTTCGGCAACCTTCTGGCGAATACGTGATGTTGACTGGGAATCAAATTGGAGCTGTTATGATGAACTATATCCTTACAGCGCAAAAGGCGGCTAATCTTTTGCCAGATAATGGTGTTTTAGTTAAGTCAATTGTTTCATCTGAATTTGCAGCTGATATCGCGGCTAGTTTCGGGATCAAAACCATTAACGTATTAACTGGTTTTAAATATATTGCAGAACAAATTAAAAATTATGAGTTAAATCATGATCACACCTTCTTATTTGGTTTTGAAGAATCTTATGGATACTTGGTAAAGCCGTTTGTGCGGGATAAAGATTCCGTACAGGCAACGGTTTTGATGGCAGAAGTTGCAGCTTACTATAAGTCAATTGGTAAAACCGTTTATGATGGGGTACAAGAATTATTTGAACAATTTGGTTATTTCATTGAAGATACCAAGGCTTTAACATTTACCGGAATAGATGGAAAGGCACAAATTGAACAATTGATTGCTAAATTTAGAAAAGAGGTTCCAACATCCTTTGGTGCATTAGATGTTGTTAGAATTGAAGACTTTGCGGCTGGAACAGATACAGATATGGTATCTGGTACAGTTCATGAAATTAAACTTCCAGCAGCTGAAGTTTTGAAATACTGGCTTTCTGATGGTTCATGGGTAGCAGTGCGACCTTCTGGAACCGAACCTAAGATCAAGTTTTATGTCGGGACCAAAGGGGCAACCAGTGAACTGGCTCGCACTCAGTTGGTTGCGATTCAAACAACCATTGAATCATACTTAAATAATTAATTACGAGCTTATATCAGCAAAAGGAGTATTATATGAACATATTTATTTGGATCGGGATTATTTTGGTATTAATTATCGCTTATGTCGTTATCTATAATGGTCTCGTGTCTGCACGGATGCATACAAAAGAGTCTTGGGCGCAAATTGATGTTCAATTAAAGCGTCGAAACGATTTAATTCCTAATTTAATTGAAACCGTGAAGGGGTATGGTAAGTACGAACAAGGAACCTTAGAAAAGGTTATTGGTCTACGGAATCAATTAATGGAGATTCCAGCTAGTGATCAGCAAGCCACTATGGAAGTTTCAAATCAATTGACATCTGCTTTAAAATCAGTTTTTGCTCTATCGGAAGCATATCCTGATTTGAAAGCAAATCAACAATATGCCAAGTTAATGGAAGAATTGACCAATACGGAGAATAAAATTGCCTATTCTCGACAATTATTTAACTCAACTACGGCTAACTATAATGCTAAAATACAAATGTTTCCCACATCTGTGGTTGCTAAAATGGGACATTTTGAGCCCTCAGTATTCTTAGAAGTCCCTAGCGAAGAAAAAGTAGCTCCTAAGGTTTCGTTTAGCGATCAAGGATTATAATTATGTTGTACGATCAGATCAATCAAAATAAGCGTAAGACGGTAATGCTGTTTATTGGATTTTTCATGTTTTTGGCAATTGTCGGGGCAGCTTTAGGTTATTTTATGTGGCGCTCCGTTTCTATGGGATTATTGATTACTTTGATTGTTGGAATTGTCTATGTGGGATATGTATATAGTCAATCTACAGATATTGTAATGCAGATGAATCATGCCCAAGAGTTACAGGGACCTGATGATGCACCAGAGTTATGGCATATTGTTGAAGATATGTCCTTGGTGGCACAAGTGCCAATGCCACGAGTTTTCATTATCAATGATCCGTCACCAAATGCTTTTGCCACTGGAAATAATCCCAATAATGCGGCTGTTGCGGCTACAACTGGAATTTTACAACGATTAAGTCGTGATGAATTAGAAGGTGTTATGGCGCATGAAATGACGCACGTTCGTAATTACGATATTCGAATTCAAACATTGGCAGTTGCCTTAACTTCGGTAATTGCGTTGCTAGCAAATTTGGGAACAAATTTTATGTTTTGGGGTGGTAGTCGACGAGATAGTGACAATAATAGTGGTAGCAATATTGTAGGAATTTTAGTATCTTTACTTGTTTTAATTTTGGCTCCCGTGATGGGAACCATTGTTCAATTGGCTATTTCACGTAATCGTGAGTATTTAGCGGATGCCGGGGCTGTGGAATTAACACGTAACCCACAAGGTCTGATTTCAGCATTACAAAAAATATCGCAAAGCGAACCCATGCAGGAAGACAATGTAGCTCCGTCTAGTGCTGGGCTTTACATCAGTAATCCTTTGAGTCGTGAAAAAATGAGTGATTTATTTGCAACTCATCCACCGATGGATCAGAGAATTGCTGCCCTTGAAAAATTATAAAAATTTTGTATACTAGATTGAATACATTTAAATATTTAGCTTAATAAAAGGATTGAAGAATGAATAATAACTTCAATCCTTTTTAATATTGTGATGTAATTAAATTTAAAACTTGAAGTTTTTGTGAATAACGTTTTTTTTCGTAAAAACATTGTATAATTTGGTAAGAAGTTTTGAAGAAAACAATAAGGATAGTGATGATATGGCTGGACGTGAAGATTACCGTAAAATTAATAAAAAAATTACAGAAGCAAAAGCTGTAAAGCCTGCGTTAGCACGCGTGGGTATGATTCGCGAAATTTTATCTTGGTTGGGAAATCCGGATAAAAGGCTTAGGATTATTCATATTGCTGGGACCAATGGTAAAGGCTCAACTGGAACAATGCTTAAAAGTGTTCTGTGTGAGAGTAAGTACCATGTGGGACATTTTTCCGCACCAGCAATTCAAGATGATTTAATGATGATTACAATTGATGGTCAGCCGATTGATCAAAAAGACGTTGTTAAAATTGTTCATGAAATTACATTCCAGATTAAAAAACATGATGGTGATTTTTCATTATTAAGCACTTTTGAATGGTGGGTCTTAATTGCGTTAGTTTACTTTGCGCAGCAAGATACGCAATTTGTGATCTTAGAAGAGGGGCCTGGTGGTAGTAATGATGTTACTAACGCCGTCCGGAGTCCATATCTGATCGCATACACCAAAATATCATTGGATAATGTTTGTTTGACTGGTTCAACTTTGCAACAAGTGGCCACGGAATATGCCAAAATCATTAAGGCAGGAAGCTTAGTTGTTAGTTATCCAGGTCAAGATTATGATGTTCAAAAAATTTTGCATGAAAAATCTCAGGCCGTCGGTGCATTTTGGAACCCATACCCACTGCCTAAAATCACGATTCTATCTAGTGCACCACGGGGGCTCTCTTTGAAAATTGATGATATCCCCAATATTCATTTACCACTAGCGGGAGCTTATCAAGCTAGTAATCTGAGTACGGTGTTGCAAATTGTGACATTTCTACAACAAAAAGGATTTCAATTGTCCACGGATAGAACCATGGCAGCATTGTCAAATGTTTCGATTACAGGGCGCATGGAGTATGTGGCGGACCGTAATATTCTTTATGATGGAGCAAGTAATTTAGATGGAATTAGTGGATTACGTGATTCAATTAAAGCGTGGCATTTACCCTTTAAGCCTGTTTTTGTTCTGGGCTTATTGGATGACCGAAATGCCCATGAGATTATTGATATTGTAGCAAGTGTTGCATCCACCATTATTGCGGTCACCCCCGAAGCTCGGGATGGTATGACGGCCGAAGCGATGGCTTCATATTGTTTGCATAATACTAATATTGATGTTGAAATTGCTGATGATCCAGGGGCTGCGGTTCAATTAGCACGCAAATATCGAGATTCATCCGATGCTTTAATTGTTGTGACTGGATCAATTTATACATTAAGAGCAATTTTTAACGAGGAAGAGGGATAGTTTTAAATGGTATTAACATCAGAACAAATAACTAATTTATTATCAGATGAAGGTTTATTGGTCGAATCACCCGCTAATGAAGGTGTCTTTCAAACAATTAGTTATAATTCTAAGCAGGTGGAAGCGGACGCACTTTTTATTGTTAAAGGCCAGTTGCCTGATGCATATTTAAGGGAAGCGTTACAAAAAGGTGCGACGGGTATTATAGCTCAGACCAGCATAGACCTTTCTGAAGTCGCAGTGCCAGTTTGGTATGTTGAAGATAGTTTGGCGGCCATGAGCATTCTAAGCATGGCTTATTATGATTATCCGCAACAAAGTTTGAATTTAATTGGGGTGACGGGAACTAAAGGTAAAACCTCAACCACTTATATGATTTATGATATTTTAAAACATGCGACGAATCATCAAATAGCACTATCGTCAACCATTAGCCAAATTACGGGACCAGCGCCTGAAAATCATTATCGCGCGCACTTAACTACCCCGGAATCATTGGATCTCTTTAAATTAATGCGCGAAGCGGTTGATAATGGTATGACGGCAATGGTGATGGAGGTTTCATCCCAAGCTTTCAAAAAACAACGTGTTTATGGATTACGCTATAATGTGGGGATTTTCTTGAATATTTCACCAGATCATGTTGGTGAGAATGAACATCCAACCTTTGAAGACTATCTCGCCCATAAAATGATGATGATTGACCATTCTGACCAAATTATATTAAATACGCAAAGTGAACATTTTTCGGAACTAATAACCCGAGCAACTGAGCTAATCCCGCGCGATGGTATTTGGTTATATGGTGAAGACCAAGAAGATGGTGTGAGACCTGATTTGGCGTTTGAGACACAATCTGCTAACTTAAGTGGTTCAAACTTTGATTTGATCGAAACAGACCAACAGGCTCACCGGTTAGCTATTCAAGGCAATTATGATTTAGATTTACCAGGAGATTTCAATGAAAGTAATGCAACCGCAGCGGCACTGGCTAGTCGATTAGTTGGTGCTGATCCTGAGGCAATTCGTGCGGGCTTAGCAGAAGTTCAAATTCCGGGTCGGATGCAGATGTTTACCACCAAAACGCATGGCACCATTTACGTTGATTATGCACACAACTATGCATCAATCGCTGCACTGTTAAAATTTGTGCGTTCAAATGAACATGTGGAGGTTTTAAGGGTAGTTGTAGGAGCACCTGGTAACAAGGGTGTTTCTCGTCGACCAGGGATTGGAAAAGCGTTGAGTGAAGGTGCAGATATCGCAATTTTAACAGCGGATGATCCGCAATTTGAAGATTCAGAGGTCATTGCGGACGAAATTCAAAAGAATATTGTGAATTCCAAAGTACAGGTATTGCGAGAAATGGACCGGAGGAATGCAATTCGGCAAGCAATCACTAATTCCAAAGAAAATGATGTTACTGTTTTGGCGGCCAAGGGTCTAGATGAATATCAAAAAATAGGTGGAATTGATACACCCTATGAAAATGACTGGAATATTGCCAAACAGGTTGTTTCTGAACTGGAAAATTAACCTAAAAATTGGTATAATGAAAGAATTGATTTTGAATTTTTATACAAAAATAACTAATAAAAACACAAGGAGATTGGCGAATGGCAAAAAAAGAACCGCTTGTAAATACATCTGAATTTGATATTGGGGATTTTGTTGAAGCCCCTGCTTTTGCTAATTTTGAGCATTCTTTTAAGGGAATTATCGAGAAAATCTATGAACATGCTTTATTAGTCATGATTACTGAAAATGATCCAGTAGATGATGCAACTGTGGTGGAATACAACCGCCGAGCTATCACCAGAATGAGCGAAACTAAGATTTTAGTTAAGACTGAAAATCCAGCACCTCGTGAACTCCCTGAAGAGGATGTTGAAGAGGATGTATCATCAGAAGAAAAAAATTAGGAGAAAAGCCGATGGATTATAAAGAAAAAATCGCAACAACATTAGTAACAGTGTTACCGGATTTGGACATTGAGACATTAAAGGCTAAAATTGAAGTACCAAAAGATTCAAGTAAAGGTGATTATGCTTTTCCAACCTTCACTTTAGCAAAGCAATTGAAAAAGGCACCTAATATGATTGCTAGTGATCTAGTGGAACAATTAGACACCAGTGCCTATCAACAGGTAGTGGCAATGGGACCTTACGTTAATTTCTTTTTGAATCCCAAAACGGCTGGTTCAAATATCTTGCAAGAAATTATTTCAAATCAAAAATACGGTCATAATACGGACGGGGAAGCCGGACATATTACAATTGATATGTCATCGCCAAATATTGCTAAGCCAATGTCAATGGGACACTTACGTTCAACTGTTATTGGAAATTCATTGGCAGAAATTTCAAAGGCAAATGGTTATCAACCAGTTAAGATTAATCATTTAGGTGATTGGGGAACGCAATTTGGTAAGTTGATTGTTGCTTATAAGCAATGGGGTTCAGAAGCTGAGGTGCGCGCCGATCCGATTAATACTTTAGTTCGTTATTACGTTGAGTTTCATGCTAAAGCTGAAAACGAGCCAGAATTAAATGATCAGGGACGGGCTTGGTTCAAAAAGCTTGAAGATGGTGATTCAGAGGCGTTAGAGTTATGGCAATGGTTTAGAGATGAATCATTAAAGGAGTTTATGGATGTTTATGACGCCTTAGATATTCAATTTGATTCATTTAATGGGGAAGCTTTCTATAATGATAAAATGGAAGCTGTGATTGAACGATTAGAAGATAAAGGTAAATTAATCGAATCACAGGGCGCTAAAGTAGTGAATTTAGATGAATACAATCTAAATGTTGCTATGATTAAGCGAACTGATGGGGCGACATTATACATGACGCGTGATTTGGCGGCGGCGACTTATCGTAAGAAGAACTATAACTTTGTAAAGTCACTTTATATTGTGGGTGGTGAACAACGTGAGCACTTCGAACAATTGAAAGCTATCTTGAAAGAGATGGGTTATGAATGGGCTGATGATATCGAACATATTTCATTTGGAATGATTACAGTCGATGGTAAAAAATTGTCAACTCGTTCAGGACGAATTATTTTGTTGAAGGATGTCTTGACGGATTCAGAGAAGTTAGCCTTGGATCAAATTAATGAAAAAAATCCCGACCTACCAAATAAAGAAGAGGTAGCCCATGAAGTTGGAACTGGGGCGGTTATTTTCCATGATTTGATGAATGAACGAACTCTTAACTTCGATTTCAAATTAGAAGATGTGGTTCGTTTTGAGGGTGATACTGGACCGTATGTTCAATATGCCAATGCCCGTGCGCACTCAATTTTACGTAAAGCCGGTAACCCCACAATTGATCCGAATAATTTAGAAATTTCTGATGAAAAAGTTTGGGAAACTGTGAAATTATTAGGAACTTTTGATGAGGTAATTCGTCGGGCTTGGCGTGATCGAGAACCATCAGTGATCGCTAAGTACGCTTTGAATTTAGCACGTACTTTTAGTAAGTACTATGCTAATTCAAAGATTCTAGTTGAAGATGATGAATTAAATGCTCGTTTAGCATTGGTCCAAGCAGTGTCAAATAATTTGACTGAGGCTCTACGGCTCTTAGGAGTTAAAGCACCTAGTGAAATGTAACGTAAAACTCACTAATATAAATAGTGTTAATAAGAGGATTAAAAGTTCTCTTGTTGGCACTATTTTTTGTTTTAAAACTCAAATGGAATTTTGACGCCGTTTGAGTTTTTTTGATCTAATTCTTATCGGGACACTGTTGAAGAGACTAGTGAAGTTACAAGATTAACTTGACTTAGATTCGAATGCGCTGTATTGTTAGAACAACATTTTTAATTATTTAGTCGTTAACGTGTTTTGCCACAGACTTGAAAAATTAACTTAAGTGGTTTTTTGTGACCGGTTTAAGTTTCTGTTGATGGCGTAAAGTAATTACTTTACGCCATTTTAATTTTCATGCGTCTACGGTACATTTACGTAGACGCATATTTTATTTTTTGGGGGATAGCAATCGTGCTAGAGCATTTTTTTGAATTATCGGAGAACCATACAACCGTTCGAACAGAAGTCACCGCGGGCTTGACCACTTTTGTGGCAATGGCATATATTATTTTCTTGAATCCAGCAGTGTTATCAATGACAGGGATGCCTTCACAAGGTGTTTTCCTAGCCACGATTCTCACAATTATTACGGGAACGTTAATTACGGGGCTGTTTGCCAATTTGCCGTATGCAATTGGGCCTTCTATTGGAATGCAAGCGATGTTTACGTATACGATTGTTTTTGGATTAGGCTTTACGTGGCAACAAGCACTAGGGATGGTGTTCTTAGTAGGATTAGTAGATGTTATTATTACTTTGACTAAATTACGTTCAGCAATTGTGAAAGCAATTCCTATTTCTTTAAAGCATGCGATTGCTGCTGGAATTGGAATGTTTATTGCATATATTGGTTTAAAAAATGCCGGCTTTATTAATTTCATTGTTGGTGGGGAGAGTATATTAAGTCTCAATAATAGACCATTTCAGGCGGGTCAAGGAGCAAAGGCAATTGATACGTTAATTGCTGGTGGTGGGACAACCCCTTCATTAGCTACGTTTAGTAGTGCCCCAGTATTATTGGCATTGATTGGATTCATTATTATTGTTATTTTGGTGATTAAAAAGGTACGAGGTGCCTATCTGATTACGGTTTTAATCACAACTATGATTGGAATTCCGATGGGTGTGACAAATATGCACATTGATGTACATAACTCTTTTGTTACGACTTTTCATGATTTTGGAACTGTTTTTGGAGCAGCCTTGGGTAAGGATGGTCTATGGTCAATGTTTACGTCCCCAAAACAAATTTTGGTGGTCATCTTAACTGTCTTTTCAATGGGATTGTCAGGTTTGTTTGATGCGATTGGAACATTTATTGGAACTGGATTAACTACTGGTATTTTCTCTAAACAGGATCAAAAGGAGTTTGAAGAAGCAAAAGGCTTTAAGTCTAAAATGGATCGTGGTTTAGTAGCGGATACTTTTGCAACAATGTTGGCAGGAGTCTACGGAACATCAAATACGACCACATTTATTGAGTCCGCTTCAGGAATTAATGCTGGTGGTCGAACTGGGTTAACCTCAGTTATTGTTGCCGTTGGCTTCCTCTTGTCTATTATTGCTGCGCCGCTTGTCGGAGTCATTCCTTCAGCAGCAACAGCTCCAATTTTGATTATTGTGGGTATTTCAATGATGAATGAGTTTAAGGCGATTGATTGGAATGATTTGGAAGTAGCAATCCCCGCCTTCTTTACTTCGGCATTTATGGCTTTATCATATTCAATTTCTTATGGAATTGCTGCCGGCTTTATTTTCTATATAATTGTTAAATTAGCTAAAAAGAAAGCATATGAAATTACGCCAGTCTTATGGATTATTGCGGTGTTATTTCTGCTTAATTTTATTTCGCTTGCAATCTAAATTTAGAATGATAAAAATAGGGTATCTATCTTAGGTACGCTATTTTTATTTAGTCTTATCTAGAGTGATACATAGATTATGATTTCAAAAACGATTGATTAGCAAGATCGGCTGGATAAAAAAGTCGGTTTTAGGCAAAACATTGTATAATTGATAGAAATAATAAAAAGGGGAGGGAGTAATGGAATTAAATGATTCTGTTGAAACACTAAGTGGAGTTGGGCCAAAACGGCTAGACGGGCTTCATCATTTAGGGATCTTTACGATTGAAGATTTATTAAGTCATTTTCCACTACGTTACAGTGACCTAGCGACCAAGTTGCCTTCCCAAGTTGGTAGTGGTGAGAAGGTAACGTTTAAAGGGATCGTTTCATCTGAACCGGTCTTAGCACGTTATGGATATCGAAAAACTCGAATCAATTTTAGGTTGCTAATTGAGCACGAAAATGTAGCAGTTACTTTCTTTAATCAGCCATGGGTCCAAGATAAAATTCATTTGGGTGAAGAAGTTGCAGTTTATGGGACCTATGAACAACGCCGACAAACTTTGATGGGGATTCGAATTTTAGCTAAAGATAGTATGGATGAACTTCAAGCAACTTATCCGGCATCAAAGGAAATTCCCCAAAAAACTTTGAAGGTTTTAATTGAACAAGCATTGGGTAAATATAAGACTTTATTGGTAGATTTAATCCCAGAATCCATTCGGATCCGGTATCAATTATTGTCACGAGTGGAAATGATGTTTGGTATGCACGTCCCAAAAGATGGAATTCAAGCTCAGGCTGCTCGTCGTACTGCTTCATTTGAAGAATTCTTTTTATTTCAAATGAGGATTCAATTATTAAAAATGACGGATCAAGCAAATCATGGACGATCAATTAAATTTGATAATAATAAACTCAAAAAATTTATTCAAACATTACCATTTGAATTAACGAATGCGCAAAAAAAGGTTGTTAATGAAATTGTAGCCGATTTAAGACGACCGAAACATATGAATCGACTATTACAAGGTGATGTCGGATCAGGTAAAACGGTTGTCGCTGCATTAGCTATGTATGCAGCTGTTTCAGCCGGAATGCAGGCGGCCTTAATGGCGCCTACTGAAATTTTAGCTCAACAACATGCGAAAACATTGAGTCAATTTTTTGATGTTAAGGACGTTCGTATTGAATTGCTAACTGGAGCGATGAAAGCTGGGCCACGACGACAAATTTTAACTGATCTTGAAAATGGAGAGATTGATATTTTAATTGGAACCCATGCCTTAATCCAAACGGATATCGCTTTTCATAATTTGGGGCTCGCTGTGATTGATGAACAGCATCGTTTTGGGGTCAAACAACGAGCAAAATTACGTGAAATTGGAATGAACCCAGATATTTTAGCAATGACTGCTACTCCAATTCCGCGAACACTTGCTATTACGGCATACGGTGAAATGGATGTTTCAGTAATTGATCAATTGCCAGCGGGGCGTAGACCGATTAAAACTGAGTGGTTACGAAACAATGAATTTGATAACGCGATTAAGTTCATTCAAAAACAATTGGAATCAGGTGCACAAGCCTATGTCGTAACCCCGTTAATTGAAGAATCTGAAACTTTGGATGTGCAAAATGCGCATGCAGTTTATGAAGATCTAATGCAATACTTTGCACCCAAGTATCAAGTCGGGTTATTGCATGGTCGTTTATCGAATCAAGAAAAAGATGATGTAATGGCGGCCTTTAAACAAAATGAATTTCAAGTTTTGGTTGCGACCACCGTCATTGAGGTGGGCGTAGACGTCCCTAATTCCTCGGTCATGTTAATTTTAGACGCTGATCGCTTTGGGTTAGCACAATTACACCAATTACGTGGTCGTGTGGGACGTGGACAACGGCAGTCTTATACCTTTTTGATTTCAGATCCCAAAACTCAATTTGGAATTGAACGAATGGAGGCCATGGTTCAGACGACTAATGGTTTCGTTTTAGCCCAAAAAGATCTCGAACTCAGAGGGGCAGGCGATGTTTTGGGTAACCGACAGTCTGGCTTGCCTGAATTTAAAGTGGGCGATCCGGTGAATGATTTAATTATGATGGAAACAGCTCAGCAAGAAGCAATTGAAATGGTAAATACTTTAAACTGGGCTGATCAGTCTGAAAATCTTCAACTAAGTCAATTTTTATCAGAAACAATGGAAAGATATCGAAATTTTGATTAGGCTTGATTTTATCAATATGATATTATGTAGTAATACTAGAAAAAGAGGAACAAGAGATGTATAAAATTGCCGTAGATGCAATGGGTGGGGATGATGCGCCAACCACTGTAGTATCGGGAGTAGAGAGCGCTCGAGACCAATTACCAAATGTAGAATTTATATTATTTGGGCAGCTTGATCAAGTTAAGCCGCTAATTCAAGATATGACGCGAATTAGTTTAATTCAATCTGATGATATAATTGCAATGGCAGACGAGCCAGTTAAGTCCATCCGGAACCGTAAAAATAGTTCATTAGTTATGGCAGCCAACGCCGTTAAGCATGGCGAAGCTGATGCATTGTTTTCAGCTGGAAACACTGGGGCGTTGCTAGCCGCTGGTATTTTCTTGGTGGGACGTATCAAAGGAATTAGTCGTCCAGCACTCATGACCTTACTGCCAGCGATTGGGGGAGAACATGATGTATTTGTAATGATGGATGTTGGCGCGAACGCAGATAATCGAGCTAACCATCTATATGAATATGGAATTTTGGGTTCATTTTATGCACATGAAATTTTACATTATGAAAATCCACGTGTTGGTCTATTGAATAATGGTGGTGAAGAAGATAAAGGTGATCAGATGCACAAAGATGCGCATCAATTGCTAAAGACCGGTCATACTAAACATTTGGTTAATTTTGTGGGGAATGTTGAAGCTGCTAATATTTTGCAAAGCCCGGCAGATGTAGTTGTGTCTGATGGTTTCACAGGAAACGCCGCATTAAAAGCGATTGAAGGCACGGCCAAAACAATTATGAAAACTTTGAAAAATTCACTTTCCAACGGTGGAGTTCGTGCTAAAATGGGAGCGGGATTATTATTACCAACGCTAAAGTCGATGGCTAAGCAGTGGAATCCAGAACAATATGGCGGGGCAGTTGTCTTGGGAGTGAAAGCACCAGTTGTTAAGGCGCATGGCTCAGCTAGTCCTAAAGCCATTGCTGCAGCAATGGTTCAAATTGAATCGATGTTGGACAGTAATTTAATTAATAAGGTTGATACCTTTGTGACAGATCATAAAGATGATTTAGCTGCGCGGATGGATAATAAGTAAAAAGGGTTTTTAAGGGAGAAATGACATGTTAGAAAAACAAGTAATTTATGATCGTGTGGCCGCTTTAGTTGCAGATCACTTTGAGCTTTCAGCTGATCAAATTAATGGTGATTTAAATTTCTTAAATGATATTGATGCTGATTCCATTGACTTTGTTGAGCTCGTTTTAGAAATGGAAGATGAATTTGATGCAGAAATCCCTGACGAGGATGCGGATAAATTAACAACAATTAATCAGACTGTTGATTATATTTATGAGCATCAAAGTAAAAAATAAACGTTATCATGATATTTTAAAAACCGGAACGTTTGTAGGTCCGGTTTTTTGGTATACTTATACAAAGAATAACATAGAAGGAGATTTTTAATGTTTGCGCAGTTACAAGCAGAAATTGCCGATAAATACGGCTTACAATTTAACGATTTAAAATTACTAGAAGAGGCATTAACCCAAGCAAATTACATCAATGAACATCCAGGGTATCAAGGTCGTGATTATCAACGTCTAGAATTTTTGGGTGATGCAATTATGCAACAGTCCTCTGCGGTCTATCTTTTTAAAAATTACCCAGACTGGGATGAAGGTCGATTGACAGAGTTGCGAATATTAATGGTGCAAACCCGATCATTTGCAGCTTTGTCACGTGAGTTACATCTTGATAAATATGTCCAATTAGGCCATGGTGAAGAAATGTCTGGAGCGAGAAATCGCGATTCACTTTTAGAAGATTTATGGGAGGCATTTATTGGCGCTTTGTTCCTAGATCAAGGTCAAGCCGCTGTAATGCATTTGCTGGACTTAGTGTTCTTTTCTAAAATTAAAACAGGATTTTATGATCGATTTGTTGATTATAAGTCGAAATTACAAGAATTATTACAAAAACATGGTGCAGTTGAAATTAACTACGAAAAAATTGATGAAGAACAAATTGAAAACAATGAACAAATTTTTACAGTTGCAGTTAGTGTAAACAATAAAGCAATTGGAACGGGTCAGGGTAAATCGACCAAAGAAGCTGAGAAAGCTGCTGCGCGGGTCGCTTATCAAAGTTTAACGAATTAAAAATGAATGAGGAATTCAAATTATGGGATTATTTGATGCAATAAAAAAAGCGTTTACTGGCGATGTTGTAGAATCAACTAATTTAAAGCCAAAAATTGAAGTAGTGACTTTATATCCACGAATCACAGCTGATACACCTTTTCAACCCAAAATTGACAAGCCGCTTGTTAAAGTGGAACGTTTGATGCCAAATAAATTGCAAGTTAAGCCTATGGTGGGGGACTTGGAATCAAAAGTTGAGTTAGATGTTTCAGCAGTAAATTCTGCGGAAATAATGAAAGCTGATGTGAGCGAGTTAAACGAGATAGAGCATAAGGAAGTATTGCCTGGTGCTTTGGCCTCAGAACCGATTGAAGCAGGATTAACCGATCAAGGCGATGATCAGGATACAGCAGTTGAAAAGTCAGCAATTCAGGCACAAGAAGTTGTTACCTCGGAATCCAATATGGATGAAATGACTCAAACAGATGAAACCGACTTAGATCAAGGGTTGCATAAAACGAAGAAATCTTGGAGCCAACGTTGGAATGAATTTATGTCCAATTTTAGGCGTGTCGATGAAGACTTTTTTGATGATCTAGAGGAAACCCTAATTAAGGCCGACGTTGGGGCAGAAACCGCTTTTAAATTGACAGATGAATTACGCAATGAAGTTAAGCTCCAAAATGCTAAAAGTAAGGAAGCTGTTTCCAAAGTTATCCTCCAGAAATTAATTGATCACTATACTGAACAAGGGCGTGATGAAGATGCTTCAATGCACTTTGCCACATCTGGTCCGACGGTTATTTTATTCGTAGGGGTTAATGGTGTTGGTAAAACGACCACGATTGGAAAGTTAGCTGCTCGCTATAAACACGAAGGTAAGAAGGTTTTGTTAGCTGCTGCAGACACTTTCCGAGCGGGAGCGACCCAACAATTACAGGTTTGGGGTGAGCGAGATGGTGTGGAAGTGATTGTTGGACCACCAAAATCAGATCCTGCTTCAGTTGTTTACGATGGAGTCAAGGCTGCAATTGCGCAAGAAGCAGATATTTTATTTGTTGATACGGCTGGACGTTTGCAAAATAATGTGAATTTGATGCAGGAATTATCGAAAATGAAGCGGATTATTGAACGGGAATTACCTGACCAACCGGCTGAAGTCCTCTTAGTTTTGGATTCAACGACGGGGCAAAATGCGTTACAACAGGCCAAATTATTTAAAGATTCAACGGATGTGACGGGAATTGTCTTAACTAAATTAGATGGGACGGCCAAGGGTGGTATTGTATTACCTATTCGAAACGAATTACATTTACCAGTTAAATGGATTGGCTTGGGGGAACAAGTTGGTGATTTGAAACCATTTGATGCAAATGATTTTGCTAAGAGTTTGTTTGGACCATTATTGGAGTTATAGGATGGAACTAGAAAAAAGCACGCGCCTTAATATTCTATTTGATTTTTATCGTTCGTTATTAACTAGCAAACAAGATGACTATTTAGAGCTATATTATGCTGATGATTATTCATTGGGTGAAATTGCGGAAGAATTTTCAGTTTCACGACAGGCTGTCTATGATAATTTAAAGCGGAGTACTCAGCTACTGGAAAATTATGAGAGTAAGCTACATTTATACGCTGAATACTTAAAAAGACAAGTCGCAGCTACGAAAATTGAGATTTATATTAAACAAAATTATCAAAATGATCAACAATTAATTAATTTAATGGAACAATTAATTACGCTTGAGGAGGATTAAAAAGTATGGCATTTGAAGGGTTAACAGAACGATTACAATCTGCATTGAGCGGATTACGAAAAAAAGGTAAAGTTACAGATGCTGATTTACGCGATACAATGCGTGAAATTCGGATGGCATTGTTAGAAGCCGATGTTGATTACATTGTTGTTAAAAGTTTTGTTCGTGATGTTCGTGAAAAAGCGGCAGGTCAAAAAGTTTTAGAGGGCTTAAACCCAGCACAGCAGATTGTTAAAATCGTCAATGATGAATTAACAGCAATGATGGGTGAGCAAGATGTACCTTTAAATCGTTCACCAAAAATACCCACGATCGTTATGATGGTTGGGTTGCAAGGAGCTGGTAAAACGACCACAGCGGGTAAATTAGCTCTGAAACTAAAGCAAGAACAAAATGCACGTCCTTTGATGATTGCGGCCGATATTTATCGACCAGCCGCGATTGATCAATTGGAAACTTTAGGTCAACAAATCGATGTCCCTGTCTTTTCAATGGGAACAGATGTTGATCCCCGTGAAATTGTAAAGCAAGGATTAGCTAAAGCAGCTGAATTGAAATCTGATTACGTCTTTATTGACGCCGCCGGTCGTTTACAAATTGATGAAGAGCTTATGCAAGAATTGGCTGATGTTAAAGCGATTGCTCAACCGGATGAAATTTTGCTGGTGGTTGATGCCATGACTGGTCAAAATGCGACTGAAACGGCCACTGGGTTCAACGATCGATTAGGTATTACTGGAGTAGTTTTGACTAAGCTGGATGGTGATACGCGTGGTGGAGCAGCACTTTCGATCCGTGCGATTACCAATAAGCCCATTAAATTCGTTGGTCAGGGCGAGAAGATGACCGATTTGGACATCTTCTATCCTGAACGAATGGCTTCGCGAATTTTAGGGATGGGTGATTTAATGACCCTGATTGAAAAAGCGCAAAAAGATGTTGATGAGAAAAAAGCGGCTGAACAAGCAGAAAAAATGCGGCAAAACACTTTTGATTTCAACGATTTTATTGACCAAATGGATCAAGTTCAAAATATGGGTCCCTTAGAAGATTTGATGAAAATGATTCCGGGAATGGCAAATAATCCAGCCCTGCAGAATATGCAAATGGATCCTAAGCAGATCGATCATATGAAAGCAATTGTTCTATCAATGACGCCATCTGAACGAGAAGATCCTGATCTAATCAATCCTTCAAGACGTCGCCGCTTAGCAGCAGGAGCTGGCCGCCCGATTGTTGAAGTCAACCGAATGATTAAGCAATTTAACCAAATGAAGGGCATGATGAGCAAAGCCATGAATGGAAATACTGCCCAAATGGAACAGATGATGGGTTCATTACAAGGTGGTGGTATGCCAAATATGCCAGGTATGGGCGGTAACATGGGCCAAAAGATGCAGGACATGGCGATGAAGCGGATGGCGCGACAAATTAAAAAAAATAAGAAAAAGCGTCGTTAAAAGCAAAGTGTAAAGGAAAAACACTTTACACTATTATAGAACTCTGGTATTATAATAAGAGTAGAAAAATACCGGAGGAAATTAAACATGGCAGTTAAAATTCGTTTAAAGCGCATGGGATCAAAGAAGCGCCCATTCTATCGCGTAGTTGTAGCAGATTCACGTTCACCTCGTGACGGACGTTTCATTGAAAACGTTGGAACTTATAACCCATTGGTTGAACCAGCTGAGGTTAAGTTGAACGAAGAAGTTATCATGGGATGGTTGAATAATGGTGCCCAACCTTCTGATACAGTTAAAAACTTGTTATCAGAAGCTGGAATCATGAAGAAGTACCATGAAGCTAAGTTCTCAAAGTAATTTGTACTTATAAAAAGGTTAGTCCATTATCACGATGGACTAACCTTTTTTTGTTAAAAAAATTGTGTGATAGTTTAATCATCATAAAATTATATGAAAAAAACTAGCCCTTATTTTAAAGAGCTAGTTTTTAATTATTATAAATTAGGCATTAATTTATGCCCCAATTTAAATGTGAAGTTGTACAAGAAAAAATTAATAAAAATTAGGATGCCAAAGAATATAAAGACGTGTTGTGTTCCGGATTGCATTACAGCAGCCGGACTATGGCCAGCGCCAGAAGCTAAGAAACTTGATGCGATCACAGTTCCAATTGAACCACCAAATTGTTGAAGGGTATTAAATATTGCATTGGCGTCAGCTTCTTTTTCAGATCCTGTAATGGTTAGAGCGTAGGTCATTGTATTTGCAAATGACATCGTAACACCGATTGCAAAAATTAGGTAGTAAACTAAGATCATCATTGGTGATAATTTAAGACTAAAGACTGCAAAAATGATAATTGCTATAAAGAAAATTGAATTTCCAATTAAGATTGGTTTTTTAGCACCTAAATTATCATACATTCGACCCCAGACGGGATTTAATAGTCCAGAAATTAAACTTCCGGGTAATAGGATCATGCCACCAATCATGGCAGTAGCATGACCAGCAATTTGAGCGTAATTTGGTAAAACGAAGTTAACACCAATATTTGAAAATTGAATTAATACGTACGCAATTAAAGCTAGGGTAAAGACGGGATTTTTGAAAATTGAAATATTAATTAAAACGCGCTTAGAGCGATTTGAAACAGCAATGAAGATTCCTACTGCAAGGGCAGTAATTATAAGACAAAGACCTAATTTTCCATTCAACCAACCAGATTGCCCCACGGTATTAAACCCAAGGGTTAAACTCGTAAACATAATCGTTAACAGTAATAAGCGAATCCAATCGAATTTTTGCTTAACAAGTGGAGTAATTTGTTCAATTGCAAAACCTAGGACAAAACCAATGATCATCAGAGGTAATACAAACCAGAAAATATACCGCCAACTAGTAAAATTAACTACAATTCCACCAAAAGTTGGTCCTAAGGCCGGAGCCATTGAAACAATTAATCCGCCCATGCCCATGAAAACACCACGTTTGGCCATAGGAGCACGCTCAAGAATTATATTAAATAATAAGGGTAATACAATTCCGGTTCCAATGGCTTGGATTAAACGACCAATCAATAGAATTGAAAAACCAGGGGCAAGTGCGCAAGCAAGATCGCCGATAATTGAAAAAAGAACACCAGCCATAAAAATATTGCGTTCTTTGAACCTCCCCTTAATATAAGATGAACAAACGATGACTAGTGAAACGACTAATAAGTAACCGGTTGTGACCCACTGAACCATCGATAAATCAACTTTGAATTGACTAATTAAAGTTGGGAATGTGACGTTCATTGAAGTTTCAATTAGAACTCCAATAAAAGCCATAATGGCGGCTGCAATAATTGATAAAATATCTCTGGTGGACATTTTTTGGTTTGGATGGTTCATTTTTCAGACCTCGTATTTTCTAAATGGGTGGCGGTTTTTGATAACAATTTCTTTAATAAATCATTTTCATCAACTGAAAGTTCAGTAAAAGTATTATCAAAAATAGTTGTAGTGATTTCATGGAGCTTATCTCGAAGTTGAGCCCCATCGTTTGTTAAGAACAGGCGTGTCGTTCGATGGTCATTCTCATCCAGTTTTTTTTTTAGATAACCCAGTTCTACTAGTTTAGCAACGGATCTAGCAATGGTGCTATGGTCTAAAAACATCGTTCGGGTTAAGTCACCCTGTGAAGGTTTTGGATGATCTGCAATATAAAAGATAAAAAAATAATTGCTATCGTTTAACCCATAAGGTTTAAGAGCTCTATTTAGTTCCGTACGCATGACACGACTAATAATGCCAATACTTTGAAATTGATCATGATGTAATTCAGGGTGCATATTTCTCTCCTTTATGTGCAATTGCACATATTAATCGACTCGAATTATGTTAAACTCATTCTGATCGAATGTCAAACTACGATTCATGTTTTTGATTTTTATTCCTTTTTGAATCAAAGCCAGAAACCTATTGCTTCGGTAGTTAGATTTATCTATAATTAGTACATTGAATAATTAGGGCGGTTAGGGAAATGGCTAGTAAATATCCAACGGCACAACTAGTAGGCGTAATGCTCCAGCAAGATGTAAATGGACGGTATTACGCCGAGAAAAGCAGCTTGTACTTAGCCGATTTCCATAGTTGGCGTATTGGTAAACATACAAAGGGGAAACTACGTGAACCAGGTCAAATTTTTCTGACTGAGCAGAATATGGCGGTGGTACTGGTTGAAATTAAACCACTAAGTTTTAAAGATCGGCATGAGTATACTGTAATGGGGCGGTTTACGGGTACAGCTTTGCCGAATGATCAATTCAATATAATTTTAAAAAATTATTTGAATTTAGAATGATAATAACCAAAAGAGAGTGAGTAATTGAATGGCTTTATATAAAGTAGGTACAATTGTGAATACCCATGGAATCAAAGGCGAAGTACGCGTGATTGCCACTACAGATTTTCCGGCGGAACGTTTTGTTCCGGGCAATCGAATGGTCATTGACCAGAAAATGAATGTATCAGTTGAAATTGCGACTGTTCGAAAACATAAGCAATTTATTTTATTGAGCTTTAAAGATTTGCAAAATATTAATTTCATTGAAAAATATAAGGGATTGGAAATATTTGTGGATGAGACAAAAGTTCCACAGCTCGATCAAAATGAGTATTTTTATCATGACATTGTTGGATTGTCGATCATTAATAATGAAAATCAAGATGTAATTGGAACGGTTAAAGAAATTTTGGAATTACCCGCTAATGATGTTTGGGTGATTCAAAGAAAGCAGGGGTCAGATTTGCTACTACCGTTTACATCACAGGTAGTGCAAGAAATTGACCTGAATAACCGTGTTGCCAAAGTTAATCTATTAGAAGAGTGGGTTGCTGATGAGAATTGATGTTTTAAGTTTATTTCCTAATATGTTTGCGCCGATGCGTGAATCGATTATTGGTAAGGCGATTGAACGCCAATTAGTGGACTTTAATGTGGTTGATTTCCGAAATTTCACGGAAAATAAACATCATAATGTTGATGATGTTATTTACGGAGGTGGGCAAGGGATGTTGTTAACCCCACAACCAATCTATTCTGCAATGGACTATGTGGAGCAAACTGCTGGAAATCGGGGCCGCGTTATTTTACTTGATCCAGCAGGACGAACTTTTGATCAAAAAATGGCAGAAGAATTAGCGCAGGAAGAGCATTTGACTTTTATTGCTGGTCATTATGAAGGATATGATGAAAGAATCCGTGATTTAGTAACGGATGAAATATCATTAGGTGATTTTGTTTTAACTGGTGGCGAATTGGGCTCGATGGTTATTATCGATGCGACTGTACGCCTTTTGGATGAAGCATTAGGAGATGATATGTCTGCCGTTGATGATTCGTTTTCAACAGGACTATTGGAGTACCCACAATATACACGTCCAGCGGATTTTAAAGGTAAAAAAGTGCCAGATGTTTTGATGAGTGGACATCATGCTAAGATTGCAGAATGGCGTAAAAAAGAGGCCCTTCGTCGTACCTATTTAAGGCGACCAGATTTACTGGCATCGTACGAATTAGATGTCGATGAGAAGAAGTTACTAACTGAAGTTAAACGTGAAGAAAATTAAAAAGCTAGGCGCAAAGATTAAAGCGCCTAGCTTTTTAATTTTCTTCGGCCTGCAAATCAGGCTTTGATTTTTTCCCTAAGAAACTATTTTTTTCATTATCATCTTTTTTTGGTAATTCGATGAAATTATCAAATGCTGTTTCCATCCCGTTTTGACGGTTTGATTGTAATCCCATTTGTAAAATCCTCCTTATTTGAATCTATTATACTATAATAATGATAGATGAACTTTAAGAATTAAACTATTTAATTTGCATAAATAAGCGTAATACGCTGGGAGGATAAAATGGCAAAAGTGACATTATATCTTGTTCGACATGGACAAACCTATTTCAATATTTATAATAAACTACAAGGGTGGAGTAATTCACCATTAACCGGTAAAGGAATACAAAATGCATTAGATACCGGACGTAGGCTCTCGGACATTAAATTTGTAGCGGCCTTTTGTTCTGATACAACCCGAGCTGAAGATACGGCCGAATTGATTTTGGCAGAAAATCATAAAAGCTTATTGACAAAAGCAATTAAATCACCATATTTTAGAGAACAATTTTACGGATCTTTTGAAGGCGACAACATGGACGAAGTATGGTCTAAGGTTGGATCAAAGCAGAACTTAAATTCATTTGCAGACATTGTGCAACAATTTTCGATTGCTGATGCAAAAAATATGATGAAGGCGGCTGATCCTTTTCATGACGCCGAAAACCAGAATGAGTATTGGACTAGAATCCAAAAAGGATTTAAATTAATTGCAGAGCAACCTGAACTTCATGATGGGGATAATGTATTAGTAATTAGTCACGGAAATACTTTGTTGAGCTTGATGGAACAGTATGGTCACGGTCAATTTAACCTTAATGAACGACCTAAGAATGGAAGTATTACTAAACTAGCCTTTGATGGGCAAGATATCGAGATACTAAGTTATAATCAATAGTGAGAAAACTGTACCAATTTAAGATGTCTTTGATGTGTGAAGAGGAACTAAGATAGTAAAACTTAAGCCTTAACTTCATCTATATAATATCAGAGTAAAACGAAAGAGGGGTTCAATGGCATCAGAACATATTGAACAAAAATTAGCTTTATTACCAGACCTACCCGGTTCTTATCAAATGAAAGATTTAAACGGTAAAATCATCTACGTCGGTAAAGCAAAAAGTTTAAAAAATCGAGTGCGTTCATATTTCAAAAGCGAGCATGACGGTAAAACAGCTGAATTAGTTCGAAATATTGCTGATTTTGATTTTATCGTAACTAGCTCTGAAAAGGAGTCGTTACTACTTGAGATTACTTTGATTCAGAAATACCAACCTTATTTTAATATCCGACTTAAGCGTGGGACGGGATATCCCTATATTAAAATTACGAATGAACGGGATCCGCAGATTGAATTAGTCAGCATTGTTAAGAAAGATAATGCTCAATATTTTGGACCATACCCTAACGTTTATGCCGCACAAGAAACGTTACATTTTATTCAAAAGAATTATCCCTTGAGGCGGTGTAGCGGATTTCAAGGGCGCCCATGTTTGTACGCCAACATGGGGCAATGTTTAGGTGCTTGCTGGCGAGAAGTTCCGGTTATGGAATATCAAACTCAAATTAAAAAGATTCAAAGCTTTTTAGCGGGAAATACGCAAACAGTAGCCAAACAGTTACGAGAAAAAATGGACGTGGCCGCTGACAAACTAGAGTTTGAAAGAGCTGCAGATATTCGAGACCAGTTAAACTTTATTGCAGAAACGGTCGAAAAGCAGAAAATTATTTCTAAGGACGGGACTCCACGGGATCTGTTCAATTTTTATATGGATAAGGGATGGTTATCTGTTCAAATTTTCTTTATTCGACAGGCCCGGCTTTTAAAACGAGAAAAACGGTTGTTTGCGATTGTGGATGAGCCAGCTGAAGAGTTAACTAGTTTTATTTTACAGTTTTACAATCGTAAAAATACGGTTTTACCCAAAGAAATATTGGTTCCAGACGGTGTTGATACGGAGTTGATCAGTTCAGTTTTAAAAACAGAAGTCCGAACTCCTAAACGTGGTGAGAAAAAAGAATTAATGAATTTAGCGATTAAGAATGCCAAAATTGTACTTGATGAAAAATTCCGATTAATGGAAATGAATGAGCAAAAAACCAACGGAGCGATGCAAGAAATTGCCGATGCGCTGGGGATTAACGAAATTCATCGGATTGAAGCATTTGATCATTCACATACTCAAGGTGAAGAAATTGTTTCAGCAATGGTTGTTTTTGAAGATGGAGTCCCTAATAAACAAAAATATCGTAAGTATAAAATTAAAAGTGTTAACCATGCAGATGAACGGGCGGAAACAATGGAAGTTATCCGACGCCGTTATTCCAGACTTTTAAAAGAACATGAGAAATTACCTGATTTGGTGCTGATGGATGGTGGCGTGATTCAATTAAATGCAGCCCGGGAAGTTTTGGAGGATGAATTAGGATTAGTTGATCTCCCTGTTGCAGCGATGGTAAAAAATGACCATCATAAGACGGCAGATTTGTTGAAATCTGAGGGAAGTCAGCATACGCAACTAGATCCTAAATCACAAGGATTTTTCCTATTACAAAGAATTCAGGATGAGGTACATCGATTTGTAATAACTTTTCATCGAAATCTACGTTCAAAATCATCTTTGGGTTCAAAGTTGGACGAAATTACAGGAATTGGACCAAAAACAAGACAAAAACTACTAACGAAATATGGTTCTTTAAGTAAGATTGAGAAGGCATCAAAGGAAGAATTAAAGCAATTAGGTCTTTCAGAAAAGGTTATTCAAGCATTGAAAATTTCATTAGGAGCAATTCATTAAGGGAGTTATTAGCATTATCAAGCTAAATACGATACAATAGATAAGTTAATATCGCATTAAATCTAGGCTAGTAGAATCGATTGTGATTCTACTTGATAGATTTTAAAGTAAGTTTACAGGCTCTAATCAGATGATTATATGAAGCAGAAAGGTGGGACGACGATGGCATTCGTTGACCAAGTAAAAGTATTTGTTAAAGGTGGAAAAGGTGGCGATGGTGCTGTTTCTTTCCGACATGAAAAATATATTAATATGGGGGGACCTTTTGGAGGTGACGGAGGTCACGGTGGTGATGTCATCTTGGTTGTTGATGAAGGTCTACGTACTTTGATGGATTTCCGCTATAAAAGTCACTTCAAGGCAACTCCTGGTGGCAACGGTGCCACTAAAGGAATGACAGGAGCGTCCGCAGAAGATATGATTATCCGAGTGCCACAAGGAACGACGGTAACTAATGCCGAAACTGGTGAATTAATTGGTGATTTAGTTGATAAAGACGACCGTTTGGTAGTTGCTGCGGGTGGTCGTGGTGGTCGTGGAAATATTCGATTTGCTTCATCGAAAAACCCAGCACCAGAAATTGCTGAAAATGGAGAGCCTGGACAAGAGCTTGATATTCGCATGGAATTAAAAGTGTTGGCCGACGTTGGACTGGTTGGCTTCCCATCCGTTGGAAAGTCAACTCTTTTGTCGGTGGTAACGGCAGCTAAGCCAAAAATTGCTGAATATCATTTTACAACGCTGGTTCCTAATTTAGGGATGGTACGATTAAATGATGGTCGAGATTTTGTGATGGCTGATTTACCAGGATTGATCGAAGGAGCTTCAGACGGAGTAGGACTTGGAATTCAATTTCTACGACATGTTGAACGGACTCGCGTAATTTTACACTTGATTGATATGAGTGGCGTTGATCCTGACTCAGATCCTTATGATAATTATCAACAAATTAATCATGAACTTGCTGAATATGATCCTGCTTTGCTAGATCGACCACAAATTATTGTTCCAACAAAGATGGATATGCCCGATGCACCTGAAGCTTTGGCTAAATTTAAGGCCAAGTTAGAGCAAGATCCTGACTTTGATCCCGACACGATTATGATGCCAATTTCTTCTTTGACACGGGATGGATTAGAACCACTTTTGCAAAAGACGGCAAATGTATTGGATGAGACAGATGCGTTCATTGCTCAAGAAATGCAATCAGCACCTGAAGAATCAACCGTTTATGAATATAAAGAAAATGAACAACCGTTTGAAATTATTCGAGAAGACGATCATTATTGGATCTTAACTGGGGATGAGCTGGAAAATCTGTTCAAGCGAACTAATGTTAATTTCACGGAGTCATTGATGCGTTTTGCTCGACAATTACGTACGATGGGAGTTGATGATGCTTTGCGGAAAGCAGGGGCTGAAAATGGTGATACGGTACAAATTTTAGACTTCCAATTTGAATTTGAAGACTAAGTTAGTTAAGGGGTGATCGAACGTGGAACAAGCGTATATCACTATAAAACAATCACATTTCAATTATGAGCAAACCATCAAGAAGTCTCGGTTCATCGTCCAAATGCAGCGGGTGCAAACTGAAGAAGAAGCTCGAAATTTTATTCAACAGGTTAAGAAAGAACACGCTAAGGCCAATCATAATGTCTGGACCTATGTTTTGGGTCGACAATCAGAGATTCAGCGGGCCTCAGATGATGGTGAGCCAAGTGGAACTGCTGGAACACCAATGTTAGAAGTTTTAAATAACAACCACATCAAAGACGTCGTGGTGGTTCAAACTCGATATTTTGGTGGGATTAAATTAGGTGCGGGCGGCTTAATTCGTGCTTATGCTGGTACGTTAGCCGAGGCGGTGGTTGCGGTTGGACTAGTGCAAAGAGTGGCACAAACAGAATTAGTTATTACGATTGAATATGCTCAATTTGAACGCATTAAATATTGGTTAACAGAGTATAGTTTGGCAATTAATGAAACCAATTTTACCGATCAAGTGAGTTTGATTGTGCCAGTTAATGAGCATGAATTGGATCTAATTAAAGATCAATTAATAGATTTGACACATGGGCAAGTTGATTTAACTATCCGTGGCCAAATTTGGAATGAAATCCCCTTTCAACGAAGTATTAATGGTCAAACAAAAACTCGTTATTAATCTTAAATTTGATTAAAAAAAACAAAAAACATTGCAACAGCACTTAAAGTCGTGGTATTTTTGACTGTGAGTGCTTTTTATAGTTACGGTGGTTAATCCAAAATATTAACTTTTTTATAAAAAATGAAGGTAGGCAAAATAGATGGTAAAGACAAATACCTACGATGAAAATGATATTACGGTTCTAGAGGGCTTAGATGCCGTGCGGAAACGTC
Source organism: Weissella coleopterorum (assembly GCF_011304355.1). Classification (NCBI taxonomy): domain Bacteria; kingdom Bacillati; phylum Bacillota; class Bacilli; order Lactobacillales; family Lactobacillaceae; genus Weissella; species Weissella coleopterorum. The sequence continues at coordinate 907,484 of NZ_CP049888.1, forward strand.
CGGGTATGTATATCGGTTCAACGGATGGAAAAGGACTACATCATTTAGTATATGAGATCTTTGATAATGCCGTAGATGAGGCGTTAGCTGGCTTCGGTCAAGAAATTAATGTATCCATCGGGGCAAACAATTCAATTAAAGTGGTTGATCACGGACGGGGAATGCCAGTTGGAATGCATGCTTCCGGTAAACCAACTCCTGAAGTTATTTTGACTGTTTTGCATGCAGGTGGGAAATTTGGTCAAGGGGGTTATAAGACTTCTGGTGGGTTGCACGGAGTCGGTTCATCCGTAGTGAATGCTTTGTCATCAAGTTTAACGGTTACAATCGTTCGTGATGGTGTAAAGTATCAAGAACATTTCATTAATGGCGGACATCCTGATGGAACACTTGTTAATTTAGGCAAGACAAAAGCAGGGAATGGAACCACTGTTGAATTTCAGCCGGATAAGACGATTTTTTCAACTACAAATTATAATTTTGATATCCTAGCCGAGCGCTTACGCGAATCAGCCTTTTTATTGAGCGGAGTTAAAATTACACTGACTGATGAACGTTTGGGGCAAGAAAAGACTGAAGAATATCAATATAATGATGGAATTCGTTCCTTTGTGACTTATCTTAATGAAGATAAGACGATTATGGGGGATGTACTTTACTTTGATGGAATTGAAAAAGGAATTGAAGTTGAAGTGGCAGCCCAATATAATGATGGCTATTCTGAGACAACCATGTCCTTTGTTAATAATGTGCGAACGCCTGGTGGAGGAACCCATGAAGCTGGATTACGATCTGCTTGGACTAAAGCCTTTAATGAGTACGCACGCAAAGTTAATTTATTAAAAGATAAAGATAAGAATCTTGAAGGTTCTGATGTACGCGAAGGTTTGTCGGCAGTCATCTCACTTCGAATTCCTGAAGAACTCTTGCAATTTGAGGGACAAACCAAAGAGAAGTTGGGGACACCTGAAGCGCGTTCAATTGTAGATAGCGTGGTTGCAGAGCAATTAGGCTTTTATTTGATGGAAAATGGGACGTTTTCGCAAGAATTAATTCGTAAGTCGTTGCGGGCAAGAGAAGCCCGCGAAGCAGCACGTAAAGCACGTGAAGATGCACGAACTGGTAAAAAAAGGGGAAATAAAGATCGAGTTCTATCGGGTAAGTTAACCCCTGCACAGTCCAAAAATGCTAAACAAAATGAATTGTTTTTGGTTGAGGGAGATTCTGCCGGAGGTTCTGCTAAACAAGGACGTGATCGTAAATTCCAGGCGATTTTACCTTTGCGAGGAAAAGTTTTGAATACTGAGAAGGCTAAGTTAGCCGATATCATGAAAAATGAAGAAATCGCAACTATGATCTATACCATCGGTGCGGGGGTTGGATCTGAATTTGACGTGAGTGCTTCTCATTATGACAAAGTTATTATTATGACTGACGCGGATGATGATGGGGCCCACATCCAAACGTTGTTATTGACCTTCTTTTATAAATATATGCGGCCTTTAGTGGAGGCTGGGAAAGTATATATCGCTTTGCCACCGCTATATATGTTACGGAAGGGGACTAAGAAACAAACTATTAGTTATGCTTGGACCAATGAACAATTAGCTGAAAAAGAGAAAGAAATAGGGCGTGGATACACGCTACAACGTTTCAAGGGACTCGGTGAAATGAATGCTGAGCAGCTCTGGGACACGACCATGGATCCAACGAGCCGAACGTTAATTCGAATTACCATTGATGATGCCATGATGGCTGAAAAGCGTGTCACAACCTTGATGGGAGATAAAGTTGAGCCCCGTCGGAAATGGATTGAGAGTCACGTGGCTTTCTCATTAGCGGATGAAGCTTCTATCTTAGATAAGCAAAATGAGCTCGATGAAAACCCTCATGCAATCGATGAAACACAGTTAGCAACTACACCTATTGTCGTGGACGATCAGCAAGAACAAGCATCAGCAGCAAGTTCGACGAACAATACCAATGAACCATTAACTGATTTTTTTAAACCAGAAATTAAAAATTGGGATAGTGAATAAAAAAGTAAGGAGGTGCTAATTATGCCAGAAAAGTCCAAAAATGGTTCAATTCAAGAACTTTCATTAGAGGCAGTCATGGGTGATCGGTTTGGAAGATATTCCAAATATATTATTCAAGAACGAGCCTTACCAGATATTCGAGATGGATTAAAGCCTGTCCAACGGCGTATTCTCTATGCGATGAGTAAAGATGGAAATACTTATGATAAACAATTCCGTAAATCAGCCAAATCTGTTGGTAATGTCATGGGTAACTTTCACCCACACGGTGATTCTTCAATCTATGAAGCGATGGTTCGAATGTCGCAGGATTGGAAACTACGAACACCACTAATTGAGATGCATGGAAATAATGGTTCAATTGATAATGATCCAGCTGCAGCGATGCGATACACGGAAGCACGTTTATCAAAACTAGCTGGTGAAATGCTTCGTGATTTAGAAAAAGAAACCGTTGAGATGGTTTTGAATTTCGATGATACGGAATACGAACCGACCGTCCTACCAGGGCATTTTCCCAATTTATTGGTCAATGGAGCTACGGGAATTTCAGCTGGATATGCGACTGAAATTCCTCCACATAATCTAGGCGAAGTCGTTGATGCAGTGATTTATCTATTAAGTCATCCGCAGGCAAATACTGATCAATTGATGGAATTTGTTAAAGGACCTGATTTTCCAACTGGAGCAATTATTCAAGGGGCTAGTGGTCTAAAGAAAGCGTACGAAACCGGTAAGGGTAAAATTGTTGTTCGCGCCAAAACGCAAATTGAAGCGATCAAAGGCGGAAAGCAGTTGATTCGTATTTCAGAAATTCCGTATGAAGTAAACAAGGCTGCACTCGTGCATAAAATTGATGAACTACGCTTAAACAAAGAGGTAGCTGGCTTGACGGAAGTACGTGATGAATCAGATCGTGACGGTTTGACGATTGCCATTGAAGTCGCTAAAGATGGAAATGCTGAAGGTATTCTACAGTATTTGTTTAAAAAAACAGATCTACAAATTGCTTATAATTTTAATATGGTGGCGATTCATCAAGAACGACCAGTTCTATTTAGTTTAAAAACTGCCTTACAAGCATTTATTGAACATCAACGTGAAATTATTATGAAGCGGACGACTTTTGATCTTAAAAAAACCCAAGAACGACTTCATATTGTTGATGGTTTAATTAAAGCGTTATCGATTTTGGATCAAGTCATTGCCACAATTCGCGCATCTAAGGATCGGAAAGGTGCTAAGCAAAATTTAATTGACCAATATCAATTTACCGAAGCTCAATCTGAAGCGATTGTGACATTACAACTTTATCGATTAAGCAATACCGATGTGACACAATTACAAAGCGAAGCGGAAAAGTTGCGGGACTTGATTCAAAAATATCAATTAATTTTGAATGAGCCAAAAGAACTGACTAAAGTATTAAAACGCGAATTATTAGCCATCAAAAAAGAATACTCAACGCCCCGTTTGACAGAAATTCAAGCTGAAGTACAAGAAATTAAAATCGATAAGACCGTGATGATTGCAGATGAAGATGTTGTAATGTTAGTATCTAAAGCTGGTTATGTGAAGCGTTCTTCACTACGTTCATATAGTGCTTCAGGGCATGACAATGGACTACGCGACGATGATGAAGTGGTTTATATGGAGAAAGTTAATACACTACAGCATGCGTTCATCTTTACTAATTATGGAAATGTAATTTATCGACCAGTGAATGAAATCCCAGAATTCAAATGGAAAGACGCAGGTGAACATCTTTCTCAAACAATTAATGATTTACAAAGTGATGAATCAATTATAAAGGTGATGGTGCTTGATGATATTGAGCAACTCAAAGGCCAGTGGTTAGTAGCATCAAATGAGGGCTATATTAAGCGGCTCGACTTTTCTACACTAGCGCCACGTAGTAGCTATAAAAAGCGTTCAATGCCAATGATTAAGTTTAAAAATACAAATGGCGTAGTTGCTTTATTACAATTTATTAAAGCTTCCGAGCAAGTTCAGCCGTTAGATGTAATTTTGATTACTCAAAAGGCGCAAGGACTGCGTTACAGTCTTGATGAAGTTCCGGTTCAAGGGAACCGGACGGCTGGTGTTAAAGCAATTAATCTGAGGCTGGACGATCAACTGATTGGTGGCGGAGTGTCAAAAGATGGTCAAGCCTTACATTTTATTTCTAATCGTGGTGCATATAAATTGATGAAAACAGATGAAATTCCGGTCACTTCAAGGGCTAAAAAAGGGTTGCCATTATGCGCGAATTAAAGAAGGATTCGCATCAGATTATTGCGGTTGTGATTACGGAAAGTAAAGACATGCCCCAGTTATCAATTTTGACTGATCAAAATCAGAATGTGGTGGTTAATCCAAATGAATATTCATTTAGTCAACGTCAAAGTAATGGTAGTTTTGTCGTGGAATCACAAAAAGTAGGAATGCCTGTTATGATGCATACCAATAATCTTGAATTGATTTTGAATTAAGAGTGCTGAAATAGAGTGGTTATAGTAAAATATAAATGAAATATAACTTAGAAAGTTGGAGTGAAAAATGACGAAAAAATTAGTTTTTGGACATCAAAATCCTGATACCGATACGATTGCATCGGCGATTGCAGCATCATATTTCTTGAATCAGACGATGGGAGAAGAGACAGAAGCAGTTGCCCTGGGGAAGCCAAACGCTGAGACACAATTTACTTTGGATTATTTTAAGCTTGAACCATTACGGATTATTGAAAATGCCGAAACACCACAAGTTTATTTGGTGGACCATAATGAAACGTCTCAATCAGTTAAAAACATTGATGATGTTGAAGTTGTGGGAGTTTATGATCACCATAAAATTAACTTTAGCTCAAATGCTCCACTTTGGTTTATCAATATGCCATTGGGGTCAGTTGCAACTGTTTTATATTATGAATTTAAAAAGAGTAATACTGAAATTCCAAGTACGGTTGCTGGAATGATGGCCTCAGCTATTATTTCTGATACTTTACTTTTGAAGAGTCCCACCACAACTTCAATGGATCAACCTGCCTTAGAGGCATTGGCTGAAATTGCAGGTATTCAAGATTATGAAGCTTATGGTCTTGAATTATTGAAGGCTGGAACGAATTTGTCAAGTCGAACGGCACAAGAATTAATTGATGGTGACGCCAAGTCATTTGATTTTAATGGACATGCTTTCCGCATTGGTCAAGTTAACACAGTTGATATTGACGAAGCTTTGGCACGCCAAAGTGAATTTGAGGAAGCTATGGCAGCAGAAGGTTATGATAACTTCTTATTTGTCATTACTGATATCTTAAATTCTAATTCAAAAGCGTTATATTTGGGAAATGCTGAGAACGAAGTCGCCAAGGCCTTTGATACCAATATTGAAAATAATGTTTTAAACTTACCAGGAGTTGTCTCTCGTAAAAAACAAGTTGTACCTCCTTTGACAGCTGTATTTTAAATTGATTAAACCAAAGTTCAAATTTAATTGAACTTTGGTTTTTCTTTCTAGAAATAGAATGTGAAATAAATGTCTAATTTGCTATAAAATTTTAAAATAATAAGGTATAATGAAATAGTTTTGTGTATCGAGATGCACAAAAACGATAATTAAGATGAGGGGCGGTCAGATTAGTGAAAAATAAATATCAATTTATCATCAATCCCGTTGCGAAATCTGGACAGTCGTTAGCAAATTGGGCGCTTCTAAAAGAAAAGTTAGTTGCTCAAGAAATTGATTTTAACTTCTATATTAGTAAAGATTCACAAGACTTAGCACGCTGGATTAATCATTTTCTAAAACAACAAAAATTATCACCAACGCAATTGGTAGTCATGGGTGGTGATGGGACTTTGAATTTGGCAATTAATGCTATTCTAGAACGGGATATTAATTACAGGCAGCCAATAGCATATATTCCAGATGGTTCGGGCAATGACTTTGCTAGAGCTCATGGGATTGCGGTCGATCCATTAGCCTCTCTACAGCGAATTTTAGAACAAACTAGTCAACCGTTCAAGAAGCAACCTTTAACCATTGACTTAGGAATCTACGAAGATCTTAAGAATCAAAAACGGCAATATTTTGTGAATAACCTAGGAATTGGATTCGATGCGATGGTCGTCAGTATGACGAACCAGTCATTAGCTAAAGTTTGGCTCAATCGTTTGGGATGGGGTAAATTGGCTTACCCGCTTCTAATTTTTAAAGTTTTAATGGAACAGGATGCCTTTGCTGTGACAGTTAAAAACCCAAGCCATTCAACCGATTTATACGAAAACGCTTATCTAATGACCGTCTCTAACCATCCATATTTTGGTGGTGGGGTTAATATTATGCCGGATGCTGATCCACATGATGGGCTTCTTGATTTAATCATTATTGAAAAGCCAAAGAATAAAATACGGTTGTTTAAAATTGTCCAAGCTTTATTGAAAAAACAGTTATATGAACAACCTGAAGTTCATCGTTATACAAATCAAACACTAGAATTTCAAACTCACCGTTTAGAGTTAGCGCAAGCGGATGGCGAAGAATTAGGGGCACATATCTATAATTATCGATTTAGTTCACGTTCCTTTGATTTTTGGTTATGAAAATAAAATAAAAGAACCAACCTTAATTAAGATTGGTTCTTTTTTATTTGGTGCTATTAAATCATAATAAACATTGGTAAGATCAGTGGCCGACGCTTAGTTTGACTAAATAGGAAACGCTGTAATTTAGAAATAACAGCATTACGAATAGTATTTTCATTCGCATTGGGTTCCCGCATAGCCGTGAGGATCGCCTTGAAAATTTCACGACGGCCTTCATTAATCAAGTCTTCTGATTCACGCATATAGATGAAGCCGCGTGATAGAATATCCGGACCAGCCGTAATTTCTTGACTTTTTAAATCAATTGTTGCAACGACGACTACTAATCCGTCTTGTGACAGCATTTGACGATCTTTTAGGACCGCTGTCCCAACGTCACCAATTCCATTTCCGTCAACATAAGTATCAGCAGCAGGAATGTGATCGGCCACCCTGGCATTATCAGCAGTTAGCGCTAAGACGTCACCATTATCTAAAATGAACGTATTATCAGTTGGTACACCAACGGCTTCACCTAATCCAGCGTGGACTTTTAACATCCGATACTCACCATGGACAGGCATGAAATACTTAGGTTTCATCAACGATAACATCAATTTTTGTTCTTCTTGGCCCCCATGACCAGAGGTGTGAATATTATTGACCTTACCATAAATGACATTGGCACCAGCTTCCTCTAATTCGTTAATCACGTGGTTTACAGATTGAGTATTTCCTGGAATAGGAGAAGAGGAGAAAATGACAGTATCATTGGGATGAATTTTAATCTGTTTATGGGTTCCATTGGCAATACGCGCTAAGGCGGCCATAGGTTCACCTTGTGATCCAGTAGATAAGATCAATACTTTTTCAGGTGGAAGTTTATTGGCTTCATGCGCATCAATTAACATATCTTCTGGAATATTTAAATAACCCAAAGCTAATCCATTGCGAACCGCTGTATCCATTGACCGTCCGAAGACGGCAATTTTTCGTCCATGGGCCAGAGCTGCCTCAGTGGCCATTTGAACTCTTGACATATTTGACGCAAAGGTCGCAAAGATAATCCGACCGTTGATATCATCAAACAATTGATCAATTGTTTTCCCGACACAACGTTCTGACTTTGAAAATTCGTCACGTTCAGCATTGGTTGAATCAGACATCAACAAGAGCACGCCTTCAGCACCTAGACGAGCCATTTTTTGCAAGTTAGGTGGCTGATGAGTGGTTGGAGTCAGATCAAATTTAAAATCACCCGTTTCAACAATGACACCGACCGGCGTGTGAACTGCCACCCCAAAGGTATCTGGAATAGAGTGAGTTGTTCTGAAAAATTCAACCGATAATTGACCGAATGTTAGCACATCATCTTCACCGATGACATTTAATTCAGTGCGATTGGTGAGGCCATGTTCTTCTAATTTATTGGTAATTAAAGCGGCTGCTAAAGGTCCTGCATAAACAGGGACGTTAACGGCTTCCAAGAAGAAATGAATGGCACCAATATGGTCTTCGTGCCCATGAGTAATCACTAATCCTCGAACTTTATGAATATTTTCAACGAGGTATGAATAGTCCGGAATGACGTAATCAATTCCTAAAAGTTCATCTTCAGGAAATTTAACACCTGCATCAATGACGACAATATCATCACCATATTGAACAGCGTATGTATTTTTTCCAATTTCACCTAAGCCACCCAAAGCATATACTGCGGCTTCATTTGGTTGTACATCAATATCCATTGCCATATTAGAACTCCGTTAATTTAAACCGTTCACCAAGGCTTTGTTGCTCATAAGTCAACGCTGCTTCAGAAAGCTCTTCAATTTGTTCGACGTTATAATCAGTTTTTGATTCAACGGCTAACCGAGCTGCAGGTAGATCAGAGGCCTCGAGATAAAGTGACTTAGTACTTTCCCGTTTAGGATTTTGTGTTTTGGTAGGTTGAAAATATATTTTGTAAATCATAATGATTTAACTCCTTTTTAATATAATAATTTTTCTGAATCTTTTGGATTAATTTAAAAGATTCGAAATGTGCTAATAGAAATATTTCCTGACTATTATTGTACCATGAAACTGTTAACTAAATAATAGTAGAACTGCTGGGTTGATCATAAATGTTAATAATATTGGGAATAAGGCGAGGTCAATATTTAAATCAAGTACATAAAAAGTGGAGAAAGATTGCATAAATTACTCCTTGACTGCCATTTGGTCTTGTCGAGCGTCTTGATGATAATCACCGCCAATGATTCCTGTAAATTCTTCAAGCGTTTTGATCTTTTTTTGATACATCTTTGTTGCGTTTTTGACACCGATATAGCGGAGGTGCCATTCTTCACCCATGTAACCAGTTTTGGCACTTGAATTTCGAGGAAAACGAATGATTAGTCCATACTTATGGGCATTATTTTGAAGCCAATGATAGAGCTTATCATCGGTGGGTAATTGACCATTTTGTCCGGTTAGATCAAAAGCTAAACCACTTTGATGTTCAGAGTAACCGGGTCGAGCTGAAAAAGTATCGGCTTCTTTTTGTCCATGACTTGTAACGTAATTATTATAAAGCGTAGTTTGATAATTAAATGAACGATAACCAGAAACTTGATCTGATATAGGGAAGCCTGCTGTCTGTAGATCTGAAATTATTTGCGTTTTGGCTTGATTGGTTGCTTTAGAAAGACCTGCACCATTTGGGTTATTACTATCTATTGCCCCATTGAAAGGGTTATAGTTTTGATTGAGAGGATGTTTCTTGTTAACAACGATTAAATTGTGGTCAGTTTTGTAGGTTTGATGCTTGTTTTTTTGAGTAATTGGTTGTGATGATTGTACTTGTGGCTTTTGTTGCGCAGAATTGTGCAGGATCAAAACTAAGCCTGATAATGCGCAAATGATCAACAAAATTGGTAAAAATAGCTTTTTAAACATTTAAATCTCCTTAAAATTAGAACTTATTTAAGAAATATTATACTGTAAATACGATTAGTTTATAAAGTATCGTGAAATATATTGATTAAAAAAACAAAATGATGGAGCCTACATTTTTGATTATAAATATGAGTTTGCATAATAATTTGGAGCAATTAAATTAAAAAAATTTGAAAACTGAAGATTTGAAAAAATTAAGTGAGTTTCATGTAAAGATTAATGGTCGTTTCGATGATAGGGTTTTTGAATATGAATTCAAGGGAAGTTCTGAGAAATGAACGACCCTATATTTGAATTTACCTAAGGAGTAATAATTTAGAGATTAGATCAAGAAAAAGAATTATGAATATCATTTGAATTCATTAAATACGATAATTTTTAATTACTGTGTTGTTACTACAAATAAATACAATAAAAAACCACTCTTAAAGCTTTTTAGATTTATAACAATTTAAGGTGAGCATAAAGGTAAGGATTTTTAATAATTTTCATGATTGAAATTAATAATATTCTTTTTATGCTTTTTTTATTATAAAATTAAAATTGATAATGAAGGCTATTTTACAGTTTGATGCCTATAAATTGAGTAACTTATGCGTGGAGTGATTTCGGAATATATGATCGTATAAAGAAAATTAATGTAACTGAATGTTATTTATCCCTGGGGGTATCCAAATGAAAATATTTATAATTATGATTGCTTTGATTCTAATTGCTATTCTGCTAACTATCAGAATCAAGCACGTTTTAGGGAGACGTAGAACTGAATTTGAAATTATTCAATCTCAACAACTCATTAACGAAGCAATGAATAATCTATTTACCCAAACTAGTATTGACCATAGTTTAAATTTACCAGAGCATCTGAATTCAACGTTAATTGCCAATATCTGGGGCCACAATGTAATGGCATTTGAAATGCAAATTGAATATAAACAGCGATTAGATCCCAAGATTTTGCAGCAAAGCTTAAATAATGAGCTTAAAAAGTATTGTTTTCAACAACAAATCCCTCAAATTGATCAAGAAATTGCGCCAATTGTTATTACGGATTTATGGTACGATCAAATTAAACCGATTCTACATATTGATGTAGCAAATGTTAACAATCAGCAAACGTTAGCTTATTTGCATGATTTAAAGAAGTTAAATCAACCATTTCAAACATAACCCATTATGTTAAATTGGGTTATAATCAATGATATTGCATAAAAATAATTTAATTGGAGGCATAAAATACATGTATCTCATGAAAGATATCGTCCGGGACCCAGCGCAGGTTTTGCGACAACAAGCCACAAAAGTCACATTTCCTTTAAGCGCTGAGGATCAAGAAGCCATGCAAAATATGATGGAATATTTGGTTATTAGTCAGGACGAAAAGTTGAATGAAAAATATGACTTACGACCTGGAGTTGGATTAGCTGCTCCTCAAATTGGAATTTCAAAACAATTTTCGGCAATTTTAATTCCTGAAGAGGATGAGCAAGCTTGGAACGAGGAAGATGAGACCGAATTCACAGAGGAAGTTGCTGAACCTAAATACTTTTTTAAAGGGGTTATTTTCAATCCCGTAATTATTCGGCAATCAGTTAAACAATGTGCATTGAATATTGGTGAGGGGTGTCTTTCTGTGGATGAAGATCGCCCCGGATATGTTCACCGGCCTTACCGAATCACAGTTCGTTACCAAGACGAACTAGGGGCTAGTCATGACCTGAAATTAGAAGGTTATCCGGCTATCGTGTTCCAACACGAAATTGATCATCTAAAGGGAGCGCTATATTATGATCATATCAAAGCGGATGAACCTTGGCATCAAATTGAAAATGCAAAATATTTGGGGTAAGCATTCATGAAAAGTGATTTGAATTTTGACTATCCGCTTCTCGCCGGTTGGGACACGGAAGATATTATTAAAGTCAGCGCTCTATACTCTGCTGTGGCAAAAGCATACGAAAGTGGGGTAGCAGTTGAGCAGTTACTTACAGCGTATCAGGGGTTTAAAGTAGTAGTTACTAGTAAAAGTGAAGAGAAGCAACTGGGGCGGCAGTTTGAAACGATGTCTGGATATAGTATTTATAAGACGATTCAAGCGGCTCGACAAACGAATAAAAAACAGTTGATTATGGAGGGCTAGATGGATAAACTACCAGTTAATCATATGCAACTGGATCGATTAGTTTTAGATTGGATGGCTGAAGTAAGAACTTACATTTTGAAAGAAATTCAAAGACCAATAATCGTTAATACTAAAAGTAATATGCGTGATTTGGTTACTAATTTGGATCAGAATGTAGAAAAAATTTATATTGAAAAGATCAAACAATATGATCCAAACGCTCAAATTTTAAGCGAAGAAGGGTTTGGTGACGAGATTACTGATCTTACTGGACCGGTTTGGATTATTGATCCGATTGACGGAACCATGAATTTTATTAAACAAAGGGACGAATATGCCTCAATGTTAGCTTATTTTTACGATGGTCAGGCACAAGGGGCTTGGATAATGGACGTTGTTAAAAATGAGATAGTGCACGGTGGTCCATTCCAAAAGGTTTGGCTCAATCAAAATCTAATGGAACCTCCAGTGGAAAGATCGTTAGAACAGAGTTTGCTGTCTTTTTCAGGAATTCACCTACTATATGACCATTTTCAATATCAAACGATGGCACGTGCTGCTCTAGGCTATCGTGTATATGGATCAGCTGGTATTTCATTCATCCGTTTGTTAAAAGGCCAATTAGGTGGCTTTACAAGTGTTCTAAAGCCATGGGATTTTGCGGCAGGATTAATTTTATGCCAAGCACTAGGGTTGCAAGTAAAAACACTTGACGGTCAAACAGTGAACGTGTTATCATCAAATGTCATCTTAGCAGCTCAAAGTTTAGTTGCGACAGATATTAAAATGTTGACTAATACGTCAAGTAACCTCTAAAGGTCAATTTGGCGTTTTATTTTGGGACATTTGGTGTAGAATAGTAAACAGAAATTAAAGTGACGAAAACGTCAAGGAGAACAGGATTTTGGCAAAACGCGATAACATTCGTAACATTGCAATCATCGCCCACGTCGATCATGGAAAGACCACGTTGGTGAATGAATTATTGAAGCAATCAGATACATTAGATGCTCGAAATAACATTACTGATCGAGCAATGGATACAAACGATCTTGAAAAAGAACGTGGAATTACCATTTTGGCCAAGAATACGGCCGTTAAGGTTGGCGACAAGCAAATTAACATTGTTGACACACCCGGCCACGCGGACTTCGGTGGTGAAGTTGAACGAATCATGAAGATGGTTGATGGAGTTTTGTTGGTAGTCGATGCCTTCGAAGGAACTATGCCACAAACTCGTTTCGTTTTGAAGAAAGCCTTTGAACAAAACTTAACACCAATCGTGGTCGTCAATAAAGTTGATCGTCCTGGGGCTCGTCCTTCAGAAGTTGTTGATGAAGTTTTGGATTTGTTCATTGAGCTTGGAGCTGATGAAGAACAATTGGACTTCCCAGTGGTCTTTGCTTCAGCTATGAACGGAACTTCATCATTAGATCCAGATGTTGCGAAGCAAGAACATACTATGAAGCCAGTCTTTGATACTGTCTTTGAAACAATTCCTGCACCTGAAGAAAATTCAGTTGAGCCATTACAATTCCAAGTTGCATTGCTTGACTATAATGACTTCCTTGGTCGTATTGGAATTGGGCGTGTCTTCCGTGGAACTATTAAGATTGGTGATTCTGTTGAAGTTATGAAATTAGATGGGACTTCACAAAATTTCCGTGTTACAAAGTTATTCGGATTTATTGGTCTTGACCGAGTTGAAATTGAACAAGCTGAAGCGGGTGATTTGATTGCACTTGCCGGAATGGAAGAAATTTCAGTTGGTGAGACTGTTACTGATCCAGAACATCCTGAAGCTTTGCCAGTTTTGCGAATTGATGAACCAACTTTGCAAATGACATTCCGTCAAAATGACTCGCCCTTTGCTGGTCGTGAAGGTAAATTTGTTACAGCACGCCAAATTGAAGATCGGCTTCGTCGTGAGTTGCATACTGACGTTTCTTTGAGAGTTGAAGACACTGGTGAAGCTGGATCTTGGTTGGTATCAGGTCGTGGTGAATTGCATCTTTCAATTTTGATTGAGACAATGCGTCGTGAAGGATTTGAGTTACAAGCATCTCGTCCACAAGTTATTTATCGTGATATTGATGGCGTACAATCAGAACCATACGAAGCGGTTCAAATTGATACACCTGACGAATATGCATCATCTGTTATTGATTCATTGAATCAACGTAAGGGTGAAATGTTGAATATGGAATCAATGGGAAATGGTCAAACTCGTTTGGCCTATGTGGCTCCTTCACGTGGTTTGATTGGATACTCAACTGAATTCCTTTCAACTACTCGTGGATATGGTATCTATAACCATACGTATGAAGATTACCGACCAATCGTTCGTAATTGGGAGCCTGGTCGTCGTAATGGAGCTTTGGTTTCAATTACGCAAGGAACAACCACTAACTACGCTATTATGGGTGTGGAAGATCGTGGACAAATGTTCGTTGGAGCTGGGATCGAAGTTTATGAAGGTATGATTGTTGGTATGAATTCTCGAGACAATGATATCTCTGTGAACGTTACTAAGATGAAGCCACAATCAAACGTTCGTTCTTCAAATAAAGACCAAACTGCCTCAATCAAAACTCCACGTGAGATGGGATTGGAAGCGGCTTTGGAATTCTTGAATGAAGATGAATATGTTGAAGTAACACCAGAAAATGTTCGAATTCGTAAAGATATTTTGAACACTTCTGAACGTGAGAAGTTTGCGAAGCGTCGCAAAATGTCACAACAATAATCTTAACTAATGATAGAACTAAGAACATTTCAGTTTTTAGTTCTTTTTTTTAAATGAAAATGGTTAAACTTCAATTAGAATCACTATTCTTGCAGATAAATTAGTATATAATATTAATATTGACTCTTTGGAGAAGAATGAGGGAACGGGTTTGGTAAAATTATTTAAAAAAATTCAAGATCGAATGCGATATTTTGACTGGTGGATTGCGATTCTAGTTTTAGGACTGATGTCTTTTGGAAGTGTAATGTCATTTTCTGCTAGCGCGGGTCTATTAATGGGGACTCCGTTAAGTGCACTATCAAAACAGTTAGTGTTTTATTTTATCGCGTTTCTAATGATGTTAATTGGTTACCATGCCTCGCAAAAATGGATTAAATCATTGGGGTTGATTGCCTACCTAATGTATGGATTATCACTGCTTTTGATGGTTATGACACTTTTCTTCCCTCCCATTAATGGGGCACGTGGATGGATTATTTGGGGACCCATTTCAATTCAACCTGTCGAGCTTTATAAAGTCTGTTTAATTTTATGGGGTTCATTTGCAATGACCCGTCAACATGCAAATAACTACAATTTTTGGCATTTAGGTTGGATCCGGTTTGGTATAATATTTTTCCTGCTACTTAGTTTTCCGGATACGGGTGGATTAATTATTACGACGGGAATTATCGCTATTATAATTATGGCCTCGGGAGTCAAAAAAAGATTCGCAATTGTTTCAATGGGTGGAGTTATCTTAATTTGGCAGATTGGGTTACGTGCCATTGAGCCTATTCTGTCGATGTCATCACATTATAGTTGGCGTCGTTTTACCGCTTATCTGAATCCGTGGAAGTATGCCCAAACAACTGGTAATCAGGTTATTAATTCATATTATGCCATTAGTAATGGTGGTTTATTTGGGCGCGGTTTGGGACGTAGTTTACAAAAGAACAGTAATTTGCCTGAACCAAATACAGATTTTATCATGGCCGTAGTGAGTGAGGAAATGGGGGCGATTGGGGTTGGTTTGGTTATCTTGGCGCTCTTAATTATTGTCTGGCGTTTAATTTATTTCGCCTTCCGTACACCTTCAATGCGTTATCGTCTATTATTAGTAGGTTCAGCTAGCTATTTGTTATTACAGATGATCGTTAACTTGGGAGGAGTTGTGGGAGCATTACCAATTACGGGGGTAACATTCCCTTTGATCTCGGTTGGAGGTTCTTCCATCCTTTCGCTTGGAATGATGTTTGCAATTGATTTGAATGTAATTAAGCAAATTAAAATTGAAAAAGAAGCATATTTAGCTGATAAAAATAAGGAGCAAGCTTAACTATGACATTAGAAATTAAAGCACGTCGAAGTGTGATTGTTTACTTAAATAATGTAAAACAAGCTAAACAATTACGACGTTTTGGAGTGATTGAATATATTTCAGATAAATTAAAATATGCGGTTATTTATATGGATGAAGCCGATATTGATAAGAAGCAACTTTTAATTAGTCGCTTAGGATTTGTGAAATCAGTGGAAGTTTCCAACTGGCCTGAGGTTGATTCGACGGTCGGCGGTAATCAAGACGTTGTGGCATTTACGGTTGATGAATTTGAACTAGATGATTTAGTAGTTGATGATGAATTATAGAGGAAAAAAATGCGAATTATAAGTGGAGAGTACGGGGGCCGAATGATTAAAGCGGTGCCTGGGTCAGCAACGCGACCCACAACAGATAAAATTAAAGAAGCCATTTTTAATTTGATCGGTCCTTATTTTGATGGTGGACGTTCTTTGGATTTATATGCTGGTTCAGGTGGGTTGAGTATTGAAGGAGTTTCGCGAGGAATTGAACAGGCCGTCTTGGTTGATCGACAATTTGCAGCCATAAAAATAATTAAAGAAAATGTTGCGGTAACTAAAGAAGAGGGAAAATTCAATATCATTAAGAGTAGTGCGGAACAAGCAATCCAACGTCTTAGTGGACAAAAACCATTTGATTTATTTTATTTTGATCCGCCATATGCTAAACAAACGATTCAAGCAGATGTTGCTAAACTATCTGAAAATGGCCTGATTGCTAAGGAAGCTATTTTGATGGCAGAAACAGATCAAGAAGCTAATTTGCCAGAAGAGATTGGTAATTTCAAATTATGGAAACAGCGCGAATATGGAATAACTGTGATAACTATCTATCGTTTTGAGGAGTAAAATTATGGTGCGTAAAGTTATTTTCCCTGGGAGTTTTGACCCTTTTACTAATGGCCATTTAGACTTAGTTAAGCGGTTAAGTTTGCTTTTTGATGAGGTGATAATTGCGATTGGCCAGAATCAGAATAAAACAAGTTTATTTTCGCCAGATGAGCGTAAAATTTTAATTGAAAAAATCATTTTAGAAACTCAAATCGAACATGTGGAAGTGTTAACCTATGATGGTCTCACAATGAAATTAGTCCAAACTTTGCATGCTCAGGCAATCGCTCGAGGAGTACGCAGTGCTGGTGACTATCAATATGAGAAAAATATTGCGGAGTTGAATCAGAAAATAGCGGGTGTTGAAACTGTTTTCTTAATGGCACGACCGGAAAATCAAGCAATTTCCAGTTCTATGGTTAAAGAATTAGCGCATTTTGACGCTGACATTACGACATTAGTCCCTAAATCTGTGGTTCAGGCCATTCAACAAAAATATCAAAGAATGTGAGCCTTAAAAAAGATGCGTTTTTTCAAAAGAAATTATAAATGGATAGTTTGGTCAGCGGTCATTATTTTATTAGCTGCTTTTATGATGATACCATTACCGTTATATAGTGAAACACCAGGAATATCAGTTGGATTAAAAAATTTTATTAAAGTTGATAACAAAAGGCCGGACTTCAAGGGTGAATATAGTCTAACAGCCGTCACTATTTCACAATTAACTGGACTAGGTGCGCTGATTACTTTAGCCAATCCACATGCTGATTTTATGAGTAAAGAACAAGTAACCGCAGGTGCTACTTCAAGCGAAGAACAAAAAATTGATCAAATTGATATGAAAACAGCCTTCAACAACGCTAAGGCTGTCGCCCTACAAAAAGCGAATGTTCCATATCATGAGAACTTCAATGGTGTTTATGTACGTTCACTTCAAGCGAATTCTAAATTTAAAAAAGATCTTCAAATCGGCGATATGATAACTGAAATTAATGGTAAGAAGCAATCTAGTGTGACTGATTTTCAAAATACAATTAGAAGTAGCAAGCTTGGGCAACCATTGACTATTACGTATGTTAGAAATCATAAGCAATATAATAGTACACACCCAACGGTTTCATTAAGCACTACCGATGAAAAAATCCCTGGAATTGGTATTATCTTAATTGATCATACAACCATATCGACAAAACCTAAGATTACTGCTGATATGGGCAAGATTGGTGGTCCATCCGGTGGTCTGATGTTTTCATTGGAATTATATGAAACTTTAAGTCATCAAAATTTGGCACAAGGTCGTTTAATATCTGGAACGGGTACAATTGATCGCGAGGGGAATGTTGGTGAAATTGGTGGAATAGATAAAAAAGTTATCTCTGCCGGTGAGAGCGGAGCTAAGATCTTTTTTGCGCCTTATCTAAAGGTTCCTTCCAAATATTTAAAGTATGAAGAAAAACATCAAACGAATTATCAATTAGCATTAAAGACGGCAAAAAAATACGAACCACAACTAAAAATTGTCCCAGTTTCAAATTTTCAACAAGCTCTTGACTATTTAGAAACACATCCAGTGAAGAAGGAAAGTAAAGAATGATTTTAAAACATGTAATTCTGCATATCCTTGATCAAGATGCTCATCAGTTGATCTTGTCACAAAATGAGATGAGTTTAGATCAGCCTAATTTACATGATTATCTTGAGAAGCAAATTCTGAAATTTAATGTCAGTGATTACCAAACTAGTCAATTAAATGCCGACGATTATTTAGCACAAGTCCTAGATGACAGTCGGACCGATTCGTTTGCTGATAAAACTAGTCAGTTAGCTCAAAAATTATTTACAATTATCAGTGATATTCCAGCAGTCCCTGGGAGCGATCTATTAATTTCAGAATATAGCGATGAAGATCATGACTATTTTGCATTATTCAAATTGAACTTTACCCCTCGTTTCGCTCATTTAGTTGATTATGAGGATGATGTATTAAGTAATAAACTAATTGTTAATCAGGCGATCTTACCTAATGCCGGGACCGTTCCAGATGAAGGACTAATTGTTGATTTAATGGATGGTTCGGTGCGCATCATTGAAAAGCATTTTCAAAATAACGGTCAACGAATGGCTTATTTTGCTGAGCAATTTGCGCAACTAAGTCCAAAGCCAAGTGTAAAAAACGAATTGCAAGGTCTCAAGCAAGCAGTGAAGCATGTCGCCGATAAATTTGACATGCCTTTGCACGAAACTCTAGCCAACACGCAAGAAATTATTTATGAGAATGTGTCAGATCAAGGGGTCGTATCTCCAGAAAAAATAGGAGAAGTCTTGTTCGATCAAAATTTTAGTGCACAAGAAGTTTATCAAGAGGCCCTTGAAAGTCGATCGATTAAGCATGATATTAAAATTGATAATCCGTTGAAATATCAAAAAAAATACGCTACTCAGAAATTTGTGTTAGATTCAGGTATTCAAATTTCAATTCCCATTGAGGCCTATCAAGATAAAAATCAAGTAGAATTAATAAATAATCCTGATGGAAAAATCACTTTGATGATCAAAGGAATTGATGATATTAAAAATAAATTTAATGCATAATTTGACATTAGAATAAATCGTTGTAAAATTAAGGGTGTTAAAGGAGATTTTATTATGTTGAAAACACAAACACAATTTTATATTTGTGAAACTTGGTTGCTTGATGGCAATCAAGGGTTTTTGATGAATAATTTGTCATAATTTCTTGATAGTGAACAAGCACGCACTCATTTTGATAATGAGGACGTGCTTTTTTTATCGAAAAGGGGTAAATAGTAATGAAAAAAATAATGTTTAGTACACTTATTATCATGGGTTCTCTTTTAGGACTTTTAATGGGAGCTCGGGCTACAGTGATTCACGGCGATACTTTAAAAAAGGGAACTTTAACGGTCGGCTTAGAGGGGACTTATGCACCTTTTTCATACCGAGAAAAGGGCAAGTTAACTGGTTATGAAGTAGATGTTGCTAAGGTAGTTGCTAAAAAAATTAAGATGAAACCAAAATTTGTTCAAACAAAATGGGACTCATTATTGACTGGTTTAGATTCTAAGCGATATGATGTTATTTTAAATAATGTTGGGGTAACCAAAGAACGAAAAAAAAGGTATATTTTTGCCGAACCATATTTATATTCCAAAACGGTTCTAATTCAAAAACAGAATGGTAAACTACGTACCTTGAAAGATATCAAAGGAAAAAAATTGGCCCAGTCAACTAGCTCAAATTTTGGACAAATGGCCAAGAAAAATGGTGCCAAAATTGTAGCAGTTCCTGGAATGGTAGAAGCGATGAACCTTATTGAGTCTGGTCGTGCCGATGCTGAATTAAATGATGCAGGGGCCTTTGAATTATGGCATCATAAAAATCCAGACGTAAAAGTTAAGGCCGTTAAGATGGATAAAGAGATACCTTCTGTTCCAGCTGCTCCCATGCTCAACAAGAACAATCCAAAATTGCAAAAGCAAATCAACCAAGCAATCAAAGAATTAGCCAAAGATGGGACACTGAGTCATCTTTCGCAGAAATATTTTAAAACTGATTTAACAAAAAAATAAACGTCCAAAAATAAATTAATTAAAGGTAGAACCTAGAATGGAATTTTTGCAACTTGCTCTCAAATATTTACCACAACTATTTCAGACCGCATTATTATATACTTTACCACTTGCCGCTATCTCGTTTAGTTTTGGCCTCGTAATTGCTACTGGGACTGCCTTAACTCGAGTCATGACTGCGCCGCGAAATTACTCTTTACGAATACTAACGATCATTTTAAAATGGTTTGCAGTTTTTTATATTTGGTTATTTCGTTCGACGCCGATGTTGGTACAACTTTTTATCGTTTTTTATGGCC
The DNA here is from genome assembly GCF_011304355.1 of Weissella coleopterorum. Lineage (NCBI taxonomy): Bacteria > Bacillati > Bacillota > Bacilli > Lactobacillales > Lactobacillaceae > Weissella > Weissella coleopterorum. The sequence continues at coordinate 927,984 of NZ_CP049888.1, forward strand.
TACCAAGTGCTCACATTGATATTTTTGCTAATGCATGGATCAGTGCTGTTACGGTTTTTTCGTTAAATACTGGTGCCTATGCGGCAGAAACGATTCGTGCAGCGATTTTATCAGTAGACCAAGGACAATTAGAAGCCGCTCAATCAGTGGGCCTCACTAAGGTACAAGCTTATCGCTTTATCGTTTTACCGCAGGCAGTTCGAATTGCCATACCGCCGCTTAGCAATTCTTTGATATCATTAGTTAAAGATACCTCTTTAGCTAGTGTGATAACCATTGTAGAGACATTTTATCTTAGTCAACAGATTGCAGCAGAAAATTATCAAACATTAATTATGTATATTTTAGTGGCCATTGTTTATGCGACGATCACGACGGTTCTAACAATTGTGCAACGATGGCTTGAAAAACAAACTTCACGCTATTTAAACGCGTAATTGGATAAAAAATAGTCAATTTTCAATAATTATTAAAGGAGATGAATGAAGATGGAACAAGCTAATTTTGATATTGGAATAATTGGTTCTGGTCCGGCTGGTTTAGCAGCGGCCTTTGAAGCTCAACAATTAGGTCAAAAAGTGGTTATCATCGAAGAATATATGTGGGGTGGAACATGTCCTAATTATGGATGCGATCCTAAAAAAATCCTATTGAGTGCCGTTGAAATTCTTCATCGGGAGCAGGCATTGCAAAATAAAGGTTTAGTAGGCTCATCCAGAATTAATTGGCCCGAATTAATGGCTATTAAACAAGAATATGTGGATGCTGTTAAGCCACGTAAAATAAAGGGGTTAGAACAAGCCACAATTGAACATATTTATGGGCATGCTCAATTTATCAATCGAAATACCATTACAACGGAAAATCAAAAGATTCAAGCCACAAATTGGATTATTGCAACGGGGCAGCGTCCGCGTCAACTTGATTTTCCAGGTGCTGACCTAATGTTAGATAGTGAAGACTTTTTGAATTTAGCGGAAATGCCCCAAGATATTACTTTTTTGGGTGGTGGATATATTGGCGTTGAGTTTGCTAATATTAGTCATTTTGCCGATGCAAATGTTCATTTAATCACGCAGGGGAATCATTTACTATCTGACTTTGACCAGCTATTGGTCGGAAAATTCGAACAGGAAATGATTCATAACGGCGTGGACATAACATTTAATGCAACAATCGTTGAAATTAAAAAATATGAAGGGCAATATTTAATCAGATTATCAAATGGAACAACGTACTTAACTGATTTGGTTATCAGCGCGGTTGGACGGGTTGGAAATGCTGATAAAATCCACGCTGAAAATGCCGGAATTGAAATTCGCGATGGACATATTCTTGTGGACCAATATCTTCGAAGCACTAATCCTGATATTTATGCGATTGGGGATGTCGCCGATAATGATGTTCCTAAATTAGTACCTGTTGGTAACTATGAGGGGCGCTATGTTGCACGCCGGCTGAGTGATCAGACGAGTGAAGCGCTACAGTATCCCACAATGCCACAGGTTGTATTTGGAACACCACGGATTGCACAAACCGGTCTATCGATGAAAGATGCTCAAAAGCAAGGCTTCGTGGTCAAGGATTTAGAGCTGGGAAAGGTCATTACTTTTTTCCGATATCATGATGATGCACATATCAGAGTTGCATTAAATCAAACGGGTCAAATTGTGGGCGCTAGCATTTTAGCTTTTGAGGCTGAAGAGCTCATTAATTACTTCGTAACAGCAATTAATACCAAACGCACTTTTGAAGAAACGCAAGCCAATCTGTATGCTTATCCATCATTAGGCAGTGAATTTGCGGAATTTTATTAAACCCTTACAATTATTAATTACACAATTTAATTCTTTTTATTAATTTAAATGAACGACTAGATCGCCTAAATTCCAGATATTTACGTGATTTAGTCTTTTTTGTTTCTCTAATCAAAAAAGAAATAAAACTTGATGTAAAGTCTTTTGATAACCACGTAATAATTATGTTATAATTTTTAACTAGCAAGCTAGTCAGCAAATGCTAATTATTAATAAATATAGGAAGTTAACAAAAAATGAAAATCAAAGGTTTAACCCCAATTTTAATCATCTTATTGATTATTTTATTCTTTACTGGTCATATTTACTTTTTGGCTCCATATTTAGCAAATTTCATGCAAATCATGGAGGGAATGTTTAAGGATTCTAACGCAATTGGCTGGTCAATCTTAGTTTTGACCTTCATTGTACGAATTGTCTTATTGCCCATGCAACTTCACCAATCACGAAATATGACAATTCAGCAAGAAAAAATGCGTTTGTTACAACCACAATTAACACGCGTACAAGAAGCACAAAAGAACGCAAAAACACCAGATGAACAAGCCAAAGCCACACAAGCCATGATGCATATCTATCGAGAGAATAATGTGTCAATGCTTGGTGGAATGAATTTTACAACTTTAATTATTCAATGGCCCATTTTTTCTGGATTATATGCTGCAATCAATCCCAATATTATTCATGGTTGGAAAAATATGGAGTGGGCAGTCAATCAAGCGGCCGGAATTAAGAGTGCCACATTTTTTGGCATTCATTTAGCTCAACCTAGTATTGGATTGGCCATCGCCACCGGGCTAATTTATTTATTCCAATCTTACCTATCAACCATTGGTATTCCACCTGAGCAAAAGAAACAAATGCAAACTATGATGTTTATGATGCCAATCATGATGTTCATGATGACCTTCTTTACTAATGCCGGAATTGGATTATACTTCATGGGTGGGGCGGTCATTATGGTTTTGCAAACTCTTATGATTAACCTATGGCGACCACGTTTGCGACGTCATGTTGGGGACAGCTTTGAAGTTAAAGATGTAGTTGAAGATGCTCTTGCAGGTCGAATCAAGACGCCAGAATCAAATAAAAATTCTAGCTTTATGGATAAAATGGCCGCAGCGCAACAACAAGCGGCTCAACAAGGAACTAATGAACGCAAGGACGTTACCCCTTCTGAAAATAAGGAATCAAATTCTAAGCGGCTTTCTAATCGCGAGAGAAATCAACAAAATCATAAAAAATAATAGTTAAAAAGACCTATCCCAAGTATAACGAGGTGGGTCTTTTTTTTGCCTAAAAATAAATGATTTTGTTTGCAAAAACGTTTTAGTTTGCTTTTTAGTTAAAATCACAATTGAAATTTAAATATAGTTCGTTATATAATATAAAAGTGGTTTCGAAAGATTATTACATTTATCTAAAACCGAACTTAATAAAGGGGCGCGATTAAAAATGAACCAAAACTCTATTTTTGATTATGAAGATATTCAATTGATACCTAAAAAAGGCGTACTTAACAGTCGGAAGGATGCTGATGCCAGTATTCAATTTGGACCCGAACGGTTTAAATTACCTGTTGTTCCGGCTAATATGCAAACTGTTATTGATGAAGATTTAGCATTAGATCTAGGTCAAAAACATTATTTTTATGTTATGCATCGGTTTGAACCAGAACGTCGCTTAGATTTTATAAAACGAGCTCACGCTAATGACGTGTTTGCATCCATTTCAGTAGGTGTTAAACCAGGTGAATATCAATTTATTGATATATTAAAAGAACAAAATCTAATACCAGAATATATTACAATTGACATTGCCCATGGTTATAGTGATTCTACAATTGCAATGATTAAATATATTAAACAATTAATGCCAACCGCCTTTGTGATTGCTGGGAATGTTGCAACACCTGATGCGGTCATGGCTTTAGAGGCAGCTGGTGCGGATGCAACTAAAGTCGGAATTGGTCCAGGGAAGGCATGTATTACTAAACTTAAAACTGGATTTGGAACAGGAGGATGGCAATTAGCTGCGATTAATCAATGTGCGCAAGTCGCAACTAAACCAATTATTGCTGACGGAGGTATTCGGCATCATGGTGATATTGCTAAATCGATTCGTTTTGGTGCTTCAATGGTCATGATTGGTTCTATGTTAGCTGGGCACCAAGAAGGACCCGGTGAAGTTATAGATCTAGATGGTGCCCCAGTAAAAGCTTATTTTGGCTCGGCATCCCAATTTCAAAAAGGAACTTACCAAAATGTAGAAGGTAAAAAGTTATTCGTTCCATATCGAGGAAGTATCTACAACACATTGAATGAAATGCAAGAAGACCTCCAATCATCTATTTCGTATGCCGGTGGCAAAAAATTGATGGATCTGCGGGACGTTGATTATGTTATTGTTAGAAATTCCATTTTGAATGGTGATTAAATTGATGATAAAACCCCGAAAATTTTTCGGGGTTTTAATTTGTCATGGAATTAACCATAATTTATCGGAAAAAACATCAAAATACTTGTTTATTTCAACTTAATTAGTTTATAATTTATAACATATTAAGTTAAACTTAACAAGAAAAGAGAATAACCATGCAAACTAGGGAGGTAACGCAATTAGAAGTGCGCCGCAAAATATTATTAATTGATTCTAAAAGCTTTTATGCCAGTGTTGAGAGTATCGCATTGGGGCTGAATCCACTGAAATAAATTTTGGTCGTCATGAGTCAACAAGAAAACACGAATGGTGGCTTGGTCCTAGCAGCTTCTCCACGCGCCAAAAGAGAATTAGGAATTAGTAATGTGACGCGGAGACGTGATGTCCCAAATGATCCCAGACTTATTATTGTAGAGCCGAGAATGAATCACTATATTGCAATGAATAAGCGGGTTAATGATATTTTTAGGCAATATGTTTCTGAAGAAGATCTTCATCTTTATTCCATTGATGAATCCATATTAGATATAACTCCTAATTGGAATTATTTGAAATATAAATTTGGTCAAGATTTAACAATGACCAAACTGGCACGGATTATTCAGTTGCATGTTAAAAGAGAGTTAGGGATATATTTAACTGTTGGTATCGGAGAAAGTAATTCAATGGCCAAGATGGCATTAGATATTGAGGCCAAACATGCCAAAAGTTTGATTGGGGAATGGTCATATGAGACGATTCCTGATAAGTTATGGCCGATTACTGATTTTGATGAAGTTTGGAGTATTGGAAGAAAGACTTCAGCTAAATTAAAGTATTTTGGAATATATTCAATGGGTCAATTGGCTAATACAGATCCAACCTTTCTAAAGAGTAAATTTGGTATTCGTGGTGAAGAATTATTTGCACTATCCTGGGGCGTCGATCGTAGTGTTGTGGCAAATAAGTATCACGTTAAATCTAGTAATATCTCTAATAGTCAAGTGTTACCAAGAGATTATTTTGAGGTTAATGAAATTAAAAATGTCATCAGAGAAATCGGTGAACAAGTTTCATCACGATTACGATCAAAGGGAAAACAGGCTGGTGTTGTTTCTCTGTACGTGGGCTTTGCCTATGCAAGTGTGAAGGAAGATGGAAATAGTGGTTTTCACGCTCAGCTATCAATTGACTCTACAAATAGCTCAGGTTCAATTGTAAAAGCATTGCATTATATTTTTGATACACATTATCGAGGACAAGTAGTGAGAAATTTAGGTGTGTCTGCGGCTAAATTAGTTGAGGGGGGTCAAGAACAATTGGACCTTTTGAAGGATCCAATTAAACAAATAAAAGAGCGTGATCTTGATGATACAGTTGATAAAATCAGAAATAAATATGGAGTTACATCAATCGTGAAACTATCTTCTTTGGGAGATGGTGGAACAATGATTGACCGTGCTGGATTAGTTGGCGGTCATAATGGGGGAAACGCATATGGTTAAAATGAAAGAAGCTCAAATGGAACGAGCCAAACATTTCTTTGAAAATGAATATCAAGAACGTGGAATGGTGAAGTGGCAAGGATATTACTTATCTGATCATACAGAAAATGTATTGGATTATACCCAACAAAGACAAAATAAGATGAACCAAAAGTTAATGCCTGGTATGTCACAAGAAGATATCTCTAAGGTATTATTTAGTGCTTACGCAAAAAAACATTCTGTTAGTGTTCAAGGAAAGGAAATTGTAGATGATTTAGTACCGGCCATTATTTCTGGAATGGTTAAGGGTTATGATGAAGATAATGTTTATATTGGTAGTATTAGAATACCGTTGGAATCGATTAATTGGATTCAAGAAAAACAGATGAAAATTTAAACGTTGATAGATTTATGAATTAATAAATTAAAAAAACATTTAAAATAATTTATAATATTATTAATGGGCTAGTTAATAACAAAAACACTCGTACTAATATAATTTATTATTTGAAACCCCACTTAAGGAGGATTATAGCGATGAAAGCAATTGGCTTTTATGAAGGTAAAGCACTTGAGACCCCAGATAGTTTCCTAGATGTTGATCTAAAAACTCCTCAACTGTTATCTAATGATGTTTTGGTTCAAGTTAAGGCCATCTCAATCAACCCGATTGATATCAAATTACGCCAAACTACCAAGAGACAAACTATCCCCAAAATAATTGGTTATGATGCGGTGGGGATCGTTACTTCCATCGGAAATCAAGTTACTGATTTTATGATAGGTGATCGAGTTTACTATGCTGGAACCACGCAGCGCGATGGAAGTTATGCTGAATTTCAAGCAGTAGATGCCCGTCTGGTCGCAATAGCTCCTCGTAACTTATCGGATCCTGAAGCAGCGGCATTACCATTAACAGCTTTAACGGCTTATGAATTACTATTTGAAAAATTTGGCTTAACACCTGTAGCGAATGCTAATGCTAATCAAAAAATCCTCATAATCAATGGTGCCGGTGGAGTGGGCTCAATTATGAGCCAGTTAGCCGAGTGGAGTGGGCTGGAAGTTTTAGCAACTAGTAGTCCGCGTAACTTTGCTTGGTTAAAAAGTTATGGCGTCAAATATCCACTAGACTATCATCAAGCGTTACAACCGGCTTTAGAACAATATGGCATTAAGCGAGTTGGTTATATTGCGGCTTTGCATAATATTATTCCATACTTAGAGCAATTTCCGGATTTGATTGAACCTTTTGGACATTTGGGGACGATTGTCGGGGTCGAACAAGCTCTGTCGTTAAGTATATTCAAGAATCTGGCGGTAAGTTTTGATTGGGAATACATGTTTGCGAAGAGTGACTACGATTATAATCTGGCCTCACAAGGTCAAATTTTAAAAACAATCACATATTTAGTTGAACAAGGGCATTTAAAGACAACTCTTAATCATGCTATTTCAACTGGAATAAATGCAATTAATATTAAAAAAGTAACACAACTAGTTGAAAATGGGCAAACCCACGGTAAAATAGTGGTGTCGGGGCCCTTTAATGCTTAATATTTAATTTAGCTTCCATTAATGTTAATGACGATTAGTCACATTAGCGGAGGCTTTTTAAGAGCCTTGTGTTAGTGGCTCCTTTACTTCAACTTAGCCCGATTTGCTGTATAATAAAATTGTTAGAATAAGTCAAAGTAGAATGATCTAACTTGTCAATTAAAATTAAGGAGTTTCTATTATTAAATGCGTGGACTTAGAACATATTTGAATCAAGTGAGCTATGAATTAATTAATGTGATTATTCCTTTAATTCCATTGGCTTATCTTACGCATGTCTTGGGTGCCAAGAGTTATGGAATTGTTGCTTTTACAACAGGTATAGCTGATATTTTTGTCTTAATCTTTTTAGGGTCAATAAATTTATTAGCGCAGTTCAGTTTAAACAATGAGTATACTATTAAGCAACGAGTACCTAGAACATTTTGGAATATTATTTTTATCCGCCTCATGATGTTGGTTGTCGGAATGTTAATGTTATGGCTTTTGCTCAACTGGGCAACTGGTTGGAATCCTACTTACTTCCAAAACCAAGCTACTTTACGAGTGAGTTATTTACTGATGTTTGGAAGCTTTTTAGATTTATCCTGGTATTATATTGGAACCCATCAAACAATTAGACCACTTCTACAAGCTGCTTCCATGAAAATTATTTTTTTAATGTTAATATTGATTACTGTCAAAACTACTGACGATGCCTATCGCTATTTACTATTAATGGGATGGATTCGAATTATTGGTAATGGAATAATGTGGTTTAGTTTACCGAAGAAGTTATTTCAGCAAATTAAATGGGGTTCTTGGCAATTTTTAAAAACTAGTTTAACCGCGATGACAACAATTTTGGGCGTAGAATTATTTTCCTTAACGGGACAGCTACTAGTGACACTCTTGAAACCACAAATGTTAGATTGGGTTGGTTACTACGAAGCGGCCCTGCATCTCAACCAAGTCTCTATTGTCATTGTGGTTACAATAGGGCTAAGCACCATGCCACGTTTTTATCAGATTTATCGCGAAAATAATTATAATAAGCTGATTGAACATATTGATATTGCTGTTGAATACGTCACAGCCTTTGCTGTTCCGGTGATGTTTGGGACAGCAGCTACCGCGGTTACATTTACTACTTGGTTTTTGGGTGGCATCTTTAAAGATGTTGGCTTATTAATGACAGTGTTATCACCGTTAATTCTATTATTGGGCTGGAATACCATCTTAGGTGGTCAATTTTTGCGATTAGCCGGTCAGGATAAGGTTGTCCATACGAATTTATTTATCGGCTTATTTTTAAATACTGGATTAGGGCTTTTATTTATTCCACGGTATGGATTATTTGGCGCAATCTATGCATTGTTAATTACGGAATTTTTAATCTTCGCCGTTCAATTATTTTATGCCCGCGAAGTCATTGCATTTGGAAGAATTGTGGCAATTACCGCTAAATACTTAGTTACAGGGCTGTTGATGTATTTGGTTATTATTGTTTCAACTTATGATTGGCCACCTTTTCCTTCTACGACAGTTTTTCAATTAGGATTAGGTTTTGTCATCTATTTAATTGGGATTATTTTACTCAGAAGTCCATTAATTAGTAAGGCTTGGTTAATTATTAGAGCCTATTCTAAGATAATCCGACGTCGCTATAAAAAATAATAAATCGAGGAATTTTATGATTGAATTAAAGCATGTTTCAAAAAAATTTGGCCAAAAATTAGCTGTTGATGATATGAACTTAGTCGTTCAACCAGGTCATATCATGGGCTTAATTGGTCAAAATGGAGCGGGTAAAACGACAACTTTTAGAATGTTGTTAAATTTTATTGACCCAACCACCGGTTCTATTAATTGGGATGGACATCCAATTGATGATCAAATGCGGGCAAAAATTGGCTTTTTACCGGAAGAGCGAGGTCTTTACCAAAAATTATCGATTGAAGAGCAAGTTTTGTATTTTGCAGAATTACACGGTATGAAGCGTAGTACAGCGCGAATCGAACTAAAGAATTGGATGCAACGCTTAGAGGTTGTGGGCGCTTTAAATGATAAGGTGCAAAAATTATCTAAAGGAAATGCTCAAAAAATCCAATTAATTGCAACCCTGATTTTTCATCCTGACTTTGTAATTTTAGATGAACCTTTTACCGGGATGGACCCTGTGAATACTGAAATAGTGATGCAAGAAATTAAACAGTTAAAACAACAAGGTGCTACTATCATATTTAGTTCACATAATATGGCGGGTGTGGAACAATTATCGGATGAATTAACAATGTTACGAGCAGGTAAAACCGTCTTACAAGGGAGTCTAAATGGAATCCGCGAATCATTCGGAAGAACTGAAATCTATATTGAATCTGATGTTTCGAATGCGCAATTACAGTTAATTGATGGGGTTAAATCCATTGAATCCCGGGGAATTGGAAGGCAAGTTCATTTAACTAAACCCAAAGCGGGGCAAGCCGTTTTTGATTTAGTTAGTGCAGACGGTTACGTCTCAGCTTTTGCTCAACAGGCTCCTACCTTGGATGAAATATTCAGAAGAGAAGCGACAGAAGGGAAACAAGAGTAATGTTTCAAAGACAATTATGGTTAGTTACTAAACAAACTTTTAAAATCAGAGTCAAAACATTAGGATATTGGTCATTGGTGTTATCCCCATTATTAATTGCCGTTGTGGTGGCCGGTTTTGCCTTTATTTTTACTGCGATGTCCAATCATGATGATTCCATAGTCGGACTAAATGTCGAACAAAGTTTGGTTCGTACGTTAAAGGCCGACCAAAGTGTGAAAGCAAACTATAAAATCATTAAAGATGGCCAAAAAGCTGATCAACTGCTTAAACAAAAAAAGATTGATAGTTATTTGAAACAAACGACCAATGGGTATGAACTTAAAAATTCGGCGCAGGGTAATCCAGTTGATGATAGTGCAATTAAGCAAGTATTAAATCAATATACGATGCAACAACAAGCTCAAGCAATGAATTTAACACCAACCCAGTTGAAAGAATTAACGTCCCTCCCTCAAATTAAAACTAAACAAGTGAGTTCAAAAGGAACAAGTACAAGCGGTGAGTCGACCAAAACAGCGAATTATCTTTTGACTGTTGGGCTAGGAATTTTTATTTTCGTATTCCTAACGGCTTATGTCGGCATGATTGCCAATGAAATTGCCAATGAAAAATCTTCTCGAATTATGGAAATTTTGTTAGCGGCTACCAGCCCTGCCGTCCAATTTTTCGGTAAATTAGCGGGAATCATCAGTTTAGCATTATTACACTTATTTATTTATGTCATTGCAGGAGTCATTGGTTACCAGTTTATATCACATGAGAATGCTACCTTTAAAATGATTACCAATGTTTTGAATGGTGTTGATTTTAGTTTTGTGCTGATTTCCATGACTATGGTTTTCCTAGGAATTGTAATGTATTTGATTCTTACCGCAATTATTGCCGCCTTAGTTAACGACCAAAGTCAGGTTCAACAAGCGGTATCACCAATTACATACTTAGCAATGTTAGGCTACATTTTGACATTTATGGTATCTGGTTCGCCAGATAATATCATTGTTAAAATTTTGTCGTTTGTGCCATTCACTTCACAAACATTAATGCCTGCCCGACTTGGTTTGCAATTGACACAACCTTTTGAAATCTGGGTAGCAATTATTTTTCAAATTGTGACAATTATCTTCCTAAGCCGGTTTGGGCTAAAGGTCTATAAAAAAAATGTCTTACAATATAATGAGGGTAATTTAACAAAGGCTGGAATTATGAGTTTAGTTGGACTATTTAAACGGGAACAACGATAATTTATTTAAAAGAGGCAGTAACGTCTTCAGAGATGTTACTGTTTTTTTTGACCAATTATCATTCAAAAACTACCGATTATCCCAAATTAATCGCCATCATTTGAGAGACTAATTATGATATTAATAACGTACCAGTAACTAAAAATGAATGGAGAAGTATAGTGGGAATAATATTAGAAGCACAATCAATATCTAAACAATTTGGTGCCAAAAAAGTTGTTAAAAATGTTGATTTATCAATTAATAATGGGGAATTTATTGCATTTTTAGGACCTAATGGTGCTGGAAAGTCGACAATGATTCAATTGCTAACGACACTTATACCTGCGAGTTCTGGGCAGATTAAGATTAAGGGTATTAACATCCAAAAAAATAAAAAGCAACTTCGCAAAAACATTGGAATTGTTTTCCAACAATCGATTTTAGATTATGATTTAACGGTTTTACAAAACCTGCAATTAAGTCAGCAGTTGGTTCACGCAAATCAGCGATATTTCAATAAGATCGTTGAATTATTTAAATTAACCAATATTTTACAACAAAAAATCGCTACTTTATCTGGTGGTCAACGTCGAAGAGTTGATATTGCTTACGTCTTGCTAGGCCAACCGGCTATTTTGTTTCTTGATGAACCTACTAACGCTCTTGATCTGAAAACTCGGCAATTAATATGGCGGATTTTGAATGATCTCAAACAAAAGGAAAATATGACAATTTTTTTGACAACGCACTATCTAATGGAGGCTGAACAAGCGGACCAAGTCTATATCTTTGACCATGGTGAAATTTTAGCTCATGGCAGTGTTAACTAGTTAGAAAATAATTATGCAAATAATTATAATTATGCAAATAATTATCTTACCGTTTTCGATCCTAATTTTATCGCTCCCAATCATTGGGTGAAAAGTGGTCAACGGTTCTTGATAAAAAATGTTTTTGAAATGCTTGATGAATTGCAAAAACAAGATATCAAAACATTTTCTTATCAGCCTACGACACTGGATGATGTCTATGTTTCTTTAACCGGACAGGAGGTCCGAATATGAGCGCATTAGTAAAAAGAAATTTATTACGATATTTTCAAAGTAAAAGTAATGTTTTTTTGTCAATATTCAGTCCATTATTAATTTTGGGGCTTTATGAAATATTCTTAAAACATAATTTAAGTATTAACTTTAAGGATCAAATGGTTTTATTGAATCAATGGCTTTTAGGCGGAGCGCTATCGGTTACAACCTTAACAACATCATTTAACATTTTAAAAACAAAGGTTACAGATGAATTGGGCGGTCAAAAAGCAAACTTATTAGTTAATGGCTTAAGTATGAGGCAGATTATGGGAAGTTACCTTACTGCTAGCGGTATTGTGGGCTTTATAATGACAACTATTATTTACTTTATATATGTCATATTTTTTGAATTACAAGGTGAATTTTTCATTAATTTTGAACAACTGGGCAATGTTGTAAGCATGATTTTATTAAATACACTGATATCAGTTGCAATAAATGGGGCTATCGTAACTTTTATTCATGATGAAAGTGCCCTTCAAGGAGTCGGAACGGCGCTGAATACAATGAGTGGCTTTCTTGTGGGAGCCTACGTTCCTATTGGGATTGTTCCAACCGGTGCTCAACATTTAATGCAAGGATGGCCAGGATTTTTAACTGCAAGTGTCTTTCGAAATCAATTGATAACAACCCCACTGACTCTTTCGGAAAAAAAGTATTTGGGAACTATTATTAACTGGGGAAATCATCAGCTCACCCATGTAGAAATTTATTTGATTTTAATATCAGTGAGTGTGATACTTATCATCATTACTATGTTAGGGAGTCGCGAATGAAATTTAACTTTAAAGCTAACAATGATGCTGTTGATTGGTTTATTACATTGGAAGCTGACGCAGATCAAAGTGAAGCCGATCATTTTTTAAATTATCTATCAGAATATAAGCATTATGAAATAATGATCACAAATCGTACCAATGGCCGGCAAGCATTGATTAATTTACAAGATATTATTGCAGTTCAAGTTAATCGAAATAACCTTGAAATTATTACTGTTGATGCTCATTATGAAATCAGAAGTAGTCTCACGCAGTTCATTCATAAACTTAATCACGATTTTATACAAATTAGTCAATCGTCAGTAATTCAGTTAAGTAAGTTAACTGAAGTTAAGAGCAATTGGGGAAACGCTATGGCTGTTTTAGACAATGGTGTAGAAATTGAAATTTCTCGTCGCTACTTAACCAAATTGAAAAATCGGCTGGAGGAAAGCTCATGGTAAATAATTATAAAGCACTAGTATTACGCCATGTTTTAGTGGGGATGATTTTTGGCGCTTTTTCTCAAATGCTATATAGCATTTTAACGGGGTATATTTTTCCAAATCGGCAGAGTCTAATTTGGCTGTTATTATTTAGTGGGCTAGTCGGACTAACAACTTTAATTTTTGATCTATTTGAGAGGTGGCCTAAAGCATTAATTTATTTAATTCATTTTGGAGTAGTAAGTTTATTAGCTCTGGTTTTTAATTTTAATGGCAGTTGGTTTGATCCATTAGCGGTCGGGCAGGTATTAATAATAACTTTTATCATATATTTACTTAATATCTTTCTATCAATCTATCTCTTCAAGAAAAAAATATTTAATATTAATAAATTATTAAACGATCAACTAAAGTAATTGTGTTTAACTGAAATGTCAGATTATCATAGTCCATTGGCTTGATTAGTCTGATTTTTTTTGATTATATTACAAAAATTGAATCGGGCGTTGTTTAATATTATTTGGTTTTAGACCCATAAATTTTGGTACAATTAAAGATATGACACATTCAAAGATATGATTGTGCTTTAATCTTTTTTGAAATCGAAAGGGGCAGATATGGAAAAGCCAAAATTATTATTAATTGACGGAAATTCACTTGCTTTTCGTGCATTTTATGCACTAATAAATCAAGTTGATCGCTTCGTCAATCATGATGGGTTGCACACAAATGCACTTGTAGGATTTAATAATCTCTTAGATGGCATTGTGGATCCATTTGAGCCAGATAAGGCCCTCGTTGCGTGGGATGCTGGAAAAACGACCTTTCGGACCAATGCGTACGATAACTATAAAGGTAATCGCGATAAGACCCCCCAAGAGTTAGTTGAACAATTTGAACCAATGCGTGAAATGGTACGATTACATGGTATTACTAACTATGAATTACCCGATTATGAGGCCGATGATATTATTGGGACAATGGCTAAAGCAGGGGTTGCGGCTGGATATAATGTCACCATCGTAACTGGGGATCGCGATATGCGCCAATTAGTGGCCGATAATATTACGGTTTGGATCACTAAAAAGGGAATTTCCGAAATAGATAAATATACGCCAAACGAAGTGTCTGACGTCTATGGTGGGCTAACTCCAGATCAAGTGGTCGAAGTCAAAGGACTGCAAGGCGATCCATCCGATAATTATCCTGGTGTTCCGGGGATTGGCGAGAAGACGGCGATCAAATTAATTCAAGAATATAATACGATTCCCGAACTATATGCCCAAATTGATGACATGAAAGCATCTAAGCGAAAAGAAAATTTAATTCAGTATCAAGATGACGCGTTTCTTTCACGTGATTTAGCTCGAATTAGAACGGATGCCCCAGTTACGATCCAATTAGAAGATCTAATATATCAAGGAATCCAGTATCAGGACTTAATTCCCTTTTATCAACATCTGGATTTTAAACAACAATTAGTTAAATTGGCTAATCAAGGATATACCATTGCTGGAGCACGAGAAAGTGTGCAAGAAAAACAGGTTCTAAATGTGGTTCCTTTAACAGCCAATAATTTAGCTCATGTTGAATTATTAACTGATGATGTCGATTTTTATTTGGAATTAGATGGCGATAACTATCATCGAGCGGCAATTGTTGGTTTCGTGTTAGGGAATCAAAAACAAGGGTATCTAGCAAGTCGTGATTTAGAATTATTAACGCAAGCAACACCTGTTCGAAAAGTTCTAGAAAATAAAGCAGTTAAGAAAAATGTCTTTAATGCCAAAGAAACGTTTGTAGCCTTGCACCGTTATAATGTTAATTTAGTTGGCGTTGATTTTGATTTATTATTAGTTTCTTATCTGTTAAATGTAAATGATAATAGTAATGATTTAGGAACAGTTGCCCATGAACATAACTATTTTGATGTCCAATCAGATGACGAAGTTTATGGAAAAGGGGCTAAATTTGCGATTTTGGAAAATGATACCGACTTTTTTGAACATTTAGGTAGAAAAGTCCAAGCAATCGGCGCCTTGAAAGCGCCACTAACACAAAAATTAGTAGAACACGAACAAACCGATTTATATACTGAAATTGAGCTACCCTTAACATTTGTTCTCGCCCAAATGGAAATGACCGGAATTACAGTTAATGCAGAACGCTTATTAGGCATGCAGTCGAAATTAACCGAACGGCTTTCTGAATTAGAACAAACAATCCATCAACAGGCAGGTCATGAATTTAATATTCAATCTCCTAAGCAGTTAGGGGTAATTTTATTTGAAGAGATGGGACTGAAGCCTTTAAAAAAGACCAAAACTGGTTATTCAACATCAGTTGAGGTCTTAGAACAAATGACAGACGTACCAATTGTTGCTTCAATCTTACAATATCGACAATTAGCTAAGATTTTATCGACGTATGTAGATGGTCTATTAAGAGTGATCCATGGCAGTGATTCCAAAGTGCATACGCGTTACTTACAAACTTTGACACAGACAGGACGTCTATCATCAGTCGATCCTAATCTACAGAATATTCCGGTTCGCGTAGAAGAGGGACGTCAAATTCGAGCAGCCTTTGAACCGGAGCAAAAGGGTTGGTCCTTATTAAGTGCTGATTATTCACAAATTGAATTAAGAGTCCTAGCGCATATTACGGATGACGAAATAATGCGTCAAGCTTTTATAAATGATGAGGATATTCATGCTGCTACAGCTCGTCGAATCTTTGGTTTGGATCCGGACGCTGTAGTTGATGGCAATTTAAGACGACAGGCTAAGGCAGTGAATTTTGGAATAGTTTATGGTATTTCTGATTTTGGATTAGCTAAGAATATTGGAACTGATCGAAAAACAGCTAAAAATATCATTGAAACTTATCTTTTGGAATATAGCGGGGTTAAAAGTTGGACAGAAAAAATTGTCTTAGATGCCCGTGAAAAAGGCTATGTTGAGACGCTATCGCACCGCCGCCGTTATTTACCAGACATCAAAGCAAAAAGTTTTAATGCGCGTAGTTTTGCTGAAAGAACAGCTATGAATACTCCAATTCAAGGTTCAGCAGCTGATATCATTAAAATTGCTATGATAAAAATGCAAAAGGCACTGGATCAACAAAATTTGAAATCAAAAATGTTGCTACAGGTTCATGATGAATTGATTTTTGAAGTTCCAGAAGAGGAATTAGAATTAATGCATCAATTAGTCCCCGAAGTAATGGATTCAGCAGTTAAATTAACAGTTCCATTAAAAGTTGAAACGCACGAGGGTAAGACTTGGTATGATGCAAAATAATATTAGTAATCCGCCAGCAATTGTGTTAACTATTGCTGGTTCAGACAGTATTGCAGGGGGCGGCATTCAAGCTGACTTAGCTACATTTAATGAATATAATTTATTCGGAGTTAGCGCCATTACGAGTATTGTGACGGTTATGCCCACGAATTTTGACATTCATGCAGAGGATGCGATATTATTAGCCGCTCAATTAGAATCAATTCAAACGAATTTTACTTTAGCCGGCGTTAAATTAGGGTTAATTCCAGACTTGGAACAGATGGCTGTTGTTCTAAACTTTTTGCAAAAATTAGAAAAATCAATTCCGATTGTCGTTGATCCAGTATTAGTGTTTAAAGAAGCCCATGCTCCTCAAATGGATGCAATTCGTACTTTTTATCTAGATCATTTGTTCCCACTGGCAACCGTAATTACACCTAATTTAGTTGAAGCAGAAATGTTAACCCAGCAAAAAATAAAGTCTCCAGCGGATTTAGTTCATAGTGCGCAAGTTTTAAAGCGAAATGGTGCTAAAAATATCGTAGTTAAAGGTGGTCGACGCTTGGACTCAAAGCAAGCCCTTGATGTTTTAGTTACCGAACGAAACGAAGTAGAAATATTGTCTGATCCAATCATTCTAAATAATTTCAATAATGGCGCAGGATGTACCTTTTCGGCGGCTATATTAAGTGAACTTGTCCAAAACCACAATATTATTCCGGCTGTCCAGCAAGCCAAAATATTTGTGAAAAATGGAATCTCCCATGGCATTGCGATTAAAAACAACCTGGGTAACGTTTGGCAAGGAGCAAATCGGCATGTATAATTTAAAACCTGTTTATCAAAAAACCATTGTGGCAGTTATAATTGCCTTAAATATTGTAATTAATTTCTTTTTACGTGTGCCAACACCAACCGGTTTTATTAGTTTAGTAGAAGTGGGTATTTTTCTAATGGCTTGGCTTCTGGGGCCAAAGGCAGGAGGAGTAACTGGTGCTTTGACCGGCTTTTTAATTGATCTAATCGCGGGTTACCCTCAATGGATGTTTTTTTCTTTAATCATTCATGGTACTGAGGGATTAATGATTGGTTATCTCAATTCACAAAAACAACAATGGTTTACTAAATTGGTAAGTATACTTTGCGGTGGAATTATCATGATTAGTGGATATTTTATTAGCGGCATATTTTTACAGCTTTGGAATCATGCCACTCTAAAAACAGCGCTGACCATAGCAACCGCCGATCTTTTTGGGAATGCCCTGCAAGTTTTAAGTGGAGCCATCGTTGCCTTGCTTTTGTTACCAATTCTTAGACGAGCATTAAGTCAGCAAACAAATATCTTGAAATAATCAAATCAATCTAAAGGAAACATGCATGAATTCAAAAATTAAAAATAAGTACTATACTCCTAAAATAGGGTTGTTAGTGGCGATTATTTTATTGGGCTTAATGATGCGAAGCCCAATTTCAGCCATCCCTATGATTTTAAATCAACTCGCTCAACGGCTACATGTTGTACCAGAGCAGCTCAGTATTTTAACAACTATCCCATTAGTGGTCTTTATGTTGTTTTCAAATTTTGCTTCTAATACGGCTAATCGCCTAGGCTTGAAAAAAACCGTAACCTTAGCAGCAGTGTTGATGACCTTAGGAAGTATCGCGCGTGTGTTTCCCAATTTTATGTTAATCATTTTAGGAACTATTTTAATCGGTATTGGAATTGCCCATTTAAATGTACTCATGCCCGCAGTGATTATGGCATTTGTACCAAATCAGATTGCGCTTTATACAACAACCTATTCCTTATCAATGATGTTAGGGGTTGCTTTATGCAATTTGACGACCGTCCCGTTACTGCAATTAGGTGGAATCAATAGCGTAATGTTAGTATTAGTCGGGGCTACCTTAATAGCATTATTCGTTTGGGCGTTTGTAACTCGCCATTTAGAGCCTTTGGGAGCCAATAAAAGTCAACAGCTCGAGCAAACAACGACGTTGTCGAATTTAACCAATCATTCTGAGAAAGTAACACTGAGTCCATGGCGAACTTGGCAGGCTTGGCCGTTCCTAATAACATTTGGGTGTCAATCGTTTTTGAATTATACTTTTGTTGCTTGGATGCCAGCGTTAATGGCGTATCATCATGTTCCCAGCAACCAAATTGGGGTCATCATGTCGTTTAATGCTTTTGTGACGATTATTTTTTCAATCATTATTCCCAAATTACTAGTTTCTTTGTCTAATCGGGGGATCACATTATTAATGATCAGTAATGGAACGCTTGGCTTAATAAGTGCCGCAGGCTTCATTTTTTACCAAAATACATCGAATTTTTTGTTTTGGTCCCTCGAGTCAATCATATATGGTTTAATGATTGGCGGGTTTTTCTTATCAGTTATGACATTGCTAGCTCTTAAAACTAGTCGTCCAAGTGATACCGCCCAATTATCTGGAATGACCCAGACCGGGGGGTATCTGATCGCAGCACTGGGACCTATCTTATATGGTGTGGCTTTCAAAGCAAACCCAACGGGAATGTTACAAAATATTTTTTTCGTTGGTATCATAATAATCATGACGATCATGGCAGTGATGATGGTCAACGTCAAAAAATTCAAATAAATTCGAGGTTAATATGACAACAAAAGGTTCAATTAAAAATAATGATTTTTCTCGCGGTGCTTCCAAAAAAGGGCAAGTGACGCAAACCGAAAAGCAGCAGGCCAGACAAGCATTATTAGCTTCAGCCAAAGCAAAACAAAGCAAAAAATAATCATAATTTAGCACTAGAAAGTAGATATGAGGTAATCAAGAATGCAAAGTTATGCTGAACGAATGCTAGATGAATTAGAAGGTGGACAATTAGATGCCGCCAAAAAATCATTTGCTTTATCTTTACGCCATGACGACGATGAGACAATTCATTCACTTGCAGAGGAACTTTATGCTCTAGGTTTTTCAACAAATGCCAAACGGGCGTATCAAAAATTACTCGAAAAATACCCAGACGAAGATTTACTGCGTACAGAATTAGCTGAAATTGCTATTTCTGAAGATCACAGTGATGAAGCTTTGACATATTTGTCACCAATTCAGAATGATTCAGAAGCGTACTTAGAAGCATTATTGGTTTTTGCTGATTTATATCAGTCTGAAGGGTTACTAGAAGCTGCCGAAAACAAATTAACTGAAGCTTATCAATTGGCTCCGGATGAATTAGTGATTCAATTTGCCTTAGCAGAATTTCTATTTGAACTTACTCGTTATTCAGAAGCAATTCCTTTCTATCGCAATTTAATTGTTCAAGGGGAGACCCAAATTTCAGGAATTGATTTAGTTTCACGCATAGGCGTATCTTATGCGATGATCGGTGATCAACAAAAAGCGCTCGGATACCTAGAGCAGATTAAAGATGCTAATTTGACTCCAGAAGTTCGTTTCCAGTTAGGTATGCTGTATGCTAGCGATGAGAATAATCAAGACCAAGCCATCGATGTTTTTGAAAAGCTTATTGAATTAGATTCATCTTATGCTGGTGTGTATGTTCCACTTGGACAGATTTATGAGCAAAAGCAAAAGCCTAAAGATGCGCTTGGAATTTATGAGGCCGGGTTAGCGGTAGATCAATTTAACGAACGTGCATATCTGAATGCGGGCCGCGTCGCATTACAATTGAAAGATTACCAGCATGCAGAACAGTTATATCAAAAAGGGCTCCAAAACTTACCTGAATCAAATAATATCATTGCTAACTATTCACAAATGTTGGTAGATACTGAACAGTATTTGGAACAAATTAATTTCTTAAATCAGTATGTCGATGCTGATGATGATTTTGAGTTAGAGCCCCAAGAATATTGGAATTTAGCCCAATCATACACAGAATTGGAACGTTATGAGATGGCTGATCAATATTGGCAAGCCGCGGTTCCTTTTTTCACTGACAATTCCATTTTCCTAAAAGAAGTTATTTATTATTTCCGCGAAGCTGGGAATCAAGAAATGCTAATAGAAACTTTACCAAAATATCTTAAACTAAATCCTGATGACTATGAAATGAATCAGATGGAAAACGAATTAAATGGTCTCTAATAGAGCCGTCAAAATTAAAATCATGTATTCTTTAATTTAGATTTTTAGAGGATCGAAAGGAGTAGCTCTATGCCCAAAAAACATCAACAAAATTGGATTAAGTTAGGTAATGTTGCCGATAAAGATACCGAAGCACTGAGTTTTGTAGAACAATGGGTTCAACATAATACCGATCTACAAGTTCTAAATCGGTACGAGATTACCAAGAGCGAACTTTTACCACCGAAGCACTCGGCTAAATCAGCGCTAGCCTATGTCGTCCATTGGCGGAAGGCGCTCCAACAATATAAAGGACGTTGGCAATGGCGCGAAGTGTCAAGTTATGTTTTTATTGAGGTTGGAGCCATTACAGCCGCTCCGGTGGTCAAACCCGAGCGAGATGAAAATGAGCCAAAGAAAGAACCTGATTCAGCATTTAGTCCTAAAATTAAAGCAGAAAAAAATGCTGTTAAGAAAAGTAGTCCCGTTCCTAAGCAAGATGGACGGTCTAAAACCAACCAGCAAAATAAATCAAACACCCATAAATTAAATTCGCCACAACTAAGGTCAAATGTTCATCCGCAAAATGAGAACCTTGATAAGGCAATGCATAAATCTCAACATCCTAAGAAGTCGATTGATAAGAAGACGAAACCAGTTAAATCGCAACCGCTAATGACCTCGGAACCGGTAATTCTTCATGGCCTAGAACAAAATAAAACTAAATTATATGTGAGACGGCCCTTATTACGTCAGAAATAAGGAGATAGTACATCATTAATGCCCTAATAAGCAAATTAAGTTAACTTAAGCTGACGAAAGCGGTTACATTAATGTCCTTTTTTCGGTATAATAGAATTATTCAAAAGGTGGAGGAAAGATAAAATGACAGAACGAACATTAGCAATTGTTAAGCCAGATGGGGTTATTCAAAAAAAAGTCGGCGAAATTATTCGACGGATTGAACGAAAAGGTTATGATATTATTGATATCAAAATGATTCAAGCTGACGAAGAATTGTTAAAAGCCCACTATGTTGAATTAGCAGACCGTCCTTTCTTCCCAGGATTAATGCATTATATGATGGAGCATCCGGTGGTGGCAATTGTCGTTGAAGGAGATAATGTCGTCAAAGGTTGGCGAACTTTAATGGGGCTTACAAATCCTACTGAAGCTGCTCCTGGGACCATTCGTGGTGATTTCGGAAGAGATTGGCCTGGTGATGAAGTTCGTAATGTTGTACATGGGTCTGATTCGCCAGAAAATGCGCAACGAGAAATTGGGTTATGGTTTCCAGAATTAGCTAAATAAAAAATAAACGTCTACCGCTAAGGTGGACGTTTTTCATTTGAATCACCTCATCATCCAATTAGAGGTCTAAAATTATGCTAGAATAATAGTATTATATTTTTCAGGAGAATTAAAAATGGATGCCATTAATTTGTCAAAACGATTAGCGTGTGTCGCTAAGTTTATTCCAAAAGGGGCTCGCTTAGCTGATATTGGCTCAGACCATGCCTACTTACCTGCGCATCTCTTACTAAATCAAAAAATAGATTTTGCGATTGCTGGAGAAGTAGCGCTTGGGCCACTGCAAAATGCTCAAGCGGAGATTAAAAATGCGGAATTGACCAAGCAATTAGAGCCACGTTTGGGTGATGGATTTGCCGTGATCAAACCAAATGACCACATTGATACAGTTGTGATTGCCGGGATGGGTGGGCAATTGATTCAAAAAATATTAGCAGAGGGTCATCGCGAACATCATCAATACGAAAAACTAATTTTGCAACCCAATACCGATACTGCAATGGTACGAACTTGGTTACAAAATAATCAGTATGCACTCGTCGATGAAACGATGCTTTTTGATGATGGGCACTACTACGAAGTTTTAGTTGCGCAGCCTGGTATCACGTCTTTTACAGAGCAACAAATTACATTTGGACCATTTAATTTACAGCACCAAACCCTAACTTGGAAACAGAGGTGGCAGTCAGAATTGAACCGGTTAAATCAATTATTAATAACCTTATTTCAAGCCAAACAAGGTAATTCAATTGCATATCAAGAATATCAAAATCAAGCCCAACAAATTAAGGAGGTATTAGGAAATGCAAGCGAAAAAACTAATTCAAGCGATTGAGAATCTTGCACCAATTAATTTAGCCTGGGAACGTGATAATGTCGGTTTGCAGGTGGGGCATGCCAATCAAGAAATCACAAGGGTCATGACTACCTTAGACGTTCGCCCTGAGGTTGTTACTGAAGCCATTGAACATCACGTTGATTTTATTTTTTCTCATCATCCCATTATGTTTCACCCTGCTAAAAATTTAGATTTAAGTGATCCACAAAATAAAATGTATGCTGATTTATTAAAAAATAATATAACGGTTTATAGTGCCCATACGAATTTAGATGCAGCTCAAAATGGGATGAATGATTGGTTGGCGCAGGCGCTAGGATTATCGAACCTGCAACCACTATTACCAAATTCTGTTAATCCACAAAGCGGGTTAGGTCGCATTGGCGACTTGGCAGAACCGATTAGTATTCAAAAATATGCTGAATTCATTCGTGATTTATTTAAAGTTAAAGTCGTCCGAGTGATTGCCAATGATTTAAATCGAACAATTCAAAAAATTGCCGTCATTGGTGGCGATGGAGGTTCGGAATATATAACGGCTCAGCAAATGGGCGCGGAAGCTTTAATTACGGCCGACTTATATTATCATACGGGTCATGACGTTTTAGCACATGACTTTGTAGTAATTGATCCGGATCACCATATGGAAGCTATCGTGAAGGATCAAATGACCCAACAAATTAAAAAATGGCAACAAACCTATTCTTGGGATTTAATTGAAGTTTTTAGCTCTAAGGTCAATACAGATCCATACACTTATATTTAATTTTTTGGGAGGCCTGAAAATGGTAAAGGTACAACATTCAGAATTACTAGATCGTTTCTTGAAGTATGTTCGAATGGATACTCGTTCTAATGAAGCATCAACAACGGTTCCTTCAGATTCGAAAGAAGTCGATTTTATAGCCAATTTAGCGAATGAATTAGAAGCGATTGGTGTGCAAAATATTAGAACGATGGCAGATGGATATCTTTTTGCTGAAATTCCTAGTAACTTAAATATTGCTGTTCCAGTGATTGGTTTTATTGCTCATGTCGATACCGCCGACTTTCCGTCTGAACGGGTGAATCCTCAAATCGTCGAAAATTATGATGGTCATTCCGTAATTCAATTGAATCCAGATTACCAATTAGATCCGAAACAATTTCCAAATCTAACGCATTATCAGGGCGACACCTTAATCACAACTGATGGAACGACATTATTAGGTGCTGATGACAAAGCTGGAGTAGCAGAAATTATGAACATGGCACAGTTTCTAGTACAACATCCAGCGGTGGAACACGGTAAAATTATGCTGGCTTTTGGCCCAGATGAGGAAATTGGCACTGGTGCGGACCATTTCGATGTCGATAATTTCAATGCTGATTTTGCTTATACTGTGGATGGGGGACCACTAGGGGAACTTGAATGGGAAACCTTTTCGGCCGCTATGGCAACCGTGAAGATCCAAGGATTAAATGTTCATCCTGGTTCAGCTAAGGATACAATGGTAAATGCCTTACAAGTCGCGATGGATTATCACGCGCAATTGCCTGAGCATGATCGTCCTGAACATACTACCCGGCGTGAGGGTTTCTGGCATCTAATTAAATTGACGGGAACCCCCGAACAAGCCCAGATGCAATATTTAGTTCGTGACCATGATCGCAATCAATTTGAACTACGTAAGCAAAAACTACATACGATTGCTGAGCAAATGAATCATATTTTTAAGACTTCACGAATTCAGATAACGTCAAAAGACGAATACTATAATATGGGTGAAATCTTAAAGGATAATATGTATCCGGTTGAATTGGCTTCGGCAGCATTAAAATCATTAGCAATCGAACCCAAGATTGAACCTATTCGGGGTGGTACGGATGGCTCAAAAATTACTTTTCTAGGGTTACCAACGCCCAATTTATTTGCCGGCGGTGAGAATATGCATGGACGTTATGAATATATATCATTACAAGTCATGCAAAAAGCGGTTGATACTTTATTGAAAATCTCTGAATTAAATGTTTTACAGACAAGGGAGAAGTGAACACCTTATGAATCAAGGATGGTGGCAAAATAAATACGTTTGGGCGCTTGGACTCTTTGGTGGACTTTTAAATCTCATCCAACCGATTATCGGGGTTTTGATTTGGCCTTTTTATCAACCGAATACCCACATTTTGGCAATCTTAGTTGCAAGCGATCAGCCAAAACGAATGATTTTTACCGGTTTAAACATTTGTATAACAATCGCATTATTAATTTTTAGTTGGGCTTTAGTCCAATATTATCGTAAAAGAAACGAAACATTGATTCAGCAGAAACTACAACAATTCATCATTGCATTCACATTATTGCAAATAATTCGTTGGGAAATCCCAATTTTACACTTAGCTGATATCAGCCAAGCTACTAATCTATATATTGGTTATTTATTACTTGTTGGCTTAATAATTTTTGGAATGGCGTGGCTTTATTGGCAAATTGGTCAAAGTTTCCAAGCCATTGGACAAACTTCATTTGCTAATTTATGGCAACTGTCAGGCGCCTTAATGATGATTTTTGAATTTAGCTTAATTATTACTCAAGTCATTGGTTGGCCTTTAGCTGGTATATTCGATCAACTGATCAACTTCATTCTGGTTTACCCTATAATGTTTAATAGTTGGCACTTTACGAAGGCCGCGCGCTAAATATCAAATTTAATTGAGATCAAATTCAACACTAAAACAACTAATTTTGATCTGAAAATTAAACAGATTTGCCCTAAAATATATGTAAAGTAATTTTACTTTACACAATTAGGGTAAAAGCCTTGCAATTTATCCCAAAGGCGTGTAATATTATTATTTGTAATTTACTAGCTATTGTGTACGACGCAAGCTTGGGGTTTAGCCCAATGCAGCTAAACCTGTCGTTTACATTAGTGGGTGGTGGCAACCCCCAAATACATTAATTCAAGGAGTATGTTAATGCGCATTAACATTTTGTTAGAAGCCGCCGAAACAGGTGAGCGTATCTATCTAACTTCTAAGAATCGTCGTAACACGCCCGATCGTTTGGAGTTAAAGAAGTATTCTCCAAAGTTGCGCAAAGTTACCACATTCAAGGAGGTTAAGTAATCATGGCTAAGAAGTCTAAGATCGCTAAGGCTAAGAAAATTGAAGCAACTGTTGAGAAGTACGCTGCAAAGCGCGCTGAATTAAAAGCTGCTGGAGACTATATTGGACTTTCAAAGTTGCCTCGTAATGCATCCCCTGTTCGGATGCACAACCGGGACCAACTTGACGGACGTCCTCATGCATACATGCGTGAGTTCGGAATGTCACGTTTGAATTTCCGTCAACTTGCACACAAGGGATTGATTCCTGGTGTCAAGAAAGCTTCTTGGTAAGTTTTACTTATCAAAGGCAAACGAATAACCGTAACTCTATGAGTTGCGGTTATTTTTTATTATCATCATATTTATCCATACCAATTTTTATACCTTTATCTTTATGTTAAAAATATTCACAAATTAAAACACCAAATGAAAAATAAAAACATAGTTTAAATATCAATTTATATTCATAAATATATTTTTATTTTTCACAAACTTGCGGTATAATACAAGTTATTATCTACCTATACCAATTTGAAAAAAGAGGATTATATAATGGTTAAAAAACCTAAATTATTTTTAGATATGGACAATACGTTGGTGGATACTTTACCCATTTTAACAGCGGCGACTGAACAGGCCATTGAAATGGGCTTAGAGAAGCCCGATCAAATTCCAGATATATTTCGGCATCTCAAGCCATTACCTGGGGCTTTGAATGGTATCAAAACTTTGTCTAAATACTATGATTTATATATCTTATCAACAGCACCGTGGTTTAATGCAAGCTCATGGTCAAATAAAATGGAATGGTTGAATGAATACTTTGGCAACGATGCACAGAGTCCGTTCTATAAGCACGTCATTATGACACACGATAAAGGTCTTGCTAGAGCGGAAGGTGGCATCTTAATCGACGATCGTCCTTATCATGGTGCCGCGAAATGGGATGATGCATCCAGCGGAACGGCTTGGATTCAATATGATTATAATAAACAGATGAACTGGACAGCAGACAATGGTTTAATGCAACTATTAATTCAAACGGCACAAATTTATCAAGTGCAGAGTTTATCTGAACGAGAAGCCTTAATCAAAGCAAGCCAAGCCATGAATTTATCATTTCATGGATCGCTCGAACATTTTGAAAAAGCAAACTGGGAATAGTTTAAAAGAGGAAAAAATTATGACAATTACTAACGCAAAACAAATGATCCAAAACGCTCGTGAACAACAATATGCCATTAGTGCATTTAATACTAATAACTTGGAATGGACTCAAGCCATTCTTCGAGTAGCTAAAGTACGCCAAGCACCTACTTTAATGGCGATCTCAATGGGTGCTGTTAAGTACATGGGCGGTTTTAAGGTTGTTGCTGAATTAGTACGGAATCTAGATGAAGCCATGGAAGTAGATGTGCCAATTGCGATCCATCTTGATCATGGTACCTACGAAGGGGCTAAGGCAGCCATTGCCGCTGGTTTTACTTCGGTAATGTTTGATGGTTCTGATTTACCATTGGATGAAAATCTTAAAAAGACGGCTGAAATCGTTGATTTGGCCAAGCAAGCGGATGTTTCAGTTGAAGCGGAAGTCGGATCAATTGGTGGTGAAGAAGATGGCGTTGTTGGTGACGGTGAAATTGCACCGATTGCTGATGCTATCCAAATGGCCGAAACAGGAATTGACTTCTTAGCCGCTGGAATTGGTAATATTCATGGTCAATATCCCGCAAATTGGAATGGTCTCCATTTAGATCATTTAGCTGAGTTATCAGCTGCCGTTTCTAATGCCGTTAATAAACCGATGCCCATTGTTTTACATGGTGGTTCTGGTATTCCAGATGATCAAATTAAACAAGCGATCCAATTAGGTGTGGCTAAAGTAAACGTCAATACTGAAGCCCAACTAGCTTTCCATCAAGGGATTCGGGATTATGTTCTTTCAAATCAAGACTTAGAAGGTAAGAATTATGATCCTCGTAAGTTTTTGAAGCCAGGGTTTTCAGCTATTGAAAAGGCCCTCAATGAACGAATTGATGTTTTTAATAGTGCAGATCAGGCTTAATCTAGTTGCCTATTCTGAAAAGATTAGATAACATACTATTAAATTTGTAGAATGAGCTGGGACAATTAATTTGTCCTAGCTTTTTTTTGTTCATTTTAACCATCATTGCAAAATAAGCTCAAAAAACATTAATTTAATTTGACTAATGATTAAAACGGAGTAGAATGAATCGATGTAAGTAAGTGATCACTTACTCGATAGAAAAGGGAGAATATTATGAGTACAGAAATTATTGAATTAACTGATGTTCGTAAAACATATGGCACTCAAGTCGTTTTAGATGATGTTTCCTTTGCAGTAAATTCTGGTGAAATTGTTGGGTTAATTGGTCCCTCTGGGGCAGGTAAATCAACCATTATTAAAATCGCCTTAGGGATGGAAGTCGTCGATGAAGGTCACGCCACTGTTTTTAATAAGATCATGCCACAACGTCAAATTCTAGGTGAGTTGGGGTATATGGCTCAATCCGATGCATTATATGAACAATTAAGTGGTCGAGAAAATTTACAGTTTTTTGCTGAGATGCGCGGTGTTAAAAATATTTCCAATGAAATTGATCGAGTTGCGAAAATTGTTGATTTAACATCTAATTTAGATAAATATACTTCTGGATATTCCGGCGGAATGAAGCGTCGGTTATCATTGGCAATCGCCTTTTTAGGAAATCCTAAACTATTGATATTGGATGAACCAACGGTTGGAATTGACCCATCATTACGGCGACAAATTTGGCATGAACTACAAGAGATGCGAGATCATGGGCATACTATTCTGGTAACAACTCACGTCATGGATGAAGCCGAATTAGTGGATCGGGTAGCTTTATTACTTGGCGGTAGGTTAATTGCTAATGATAGCCCTAAGGCTTTGGAAGATGCTTATCATGTTGATTCAATTGAGGAAGTCTTTTTGATGGCAGAGGAGAAAAAATAATGCGAATTCTATCAATTACTCGTCGAGTTCTTAAGGAATTATTCCGTGATAAGAGAACTTTGATGTTAATGTTTATTGCGCCATTATTGGTTTTGAGTTTAATGAAGGTTGTATTTAACAATAATTCTGATTTAACGGTTAATTTGGCTACTGTTAATATGGAACAATCATTAAAAGACACCCTTGATGATACTGATCATATCAGTTTAAAAACTTATGGAAAATATTCTACTGCGAAAGATGCTTTGAAAGATCAAAAAGTTGATGGAATTATTGAATATGATGGTACTGATTTTACGGTGACTTATGCTAATTTGGATGCGACTAAGACGACTTTAACTAAGTCAGCTTTGTCTGCTGCTCAAGTTAAGAATGAAATTTCAAATTTGGCAACTGCACTTACAAAAATGCAGAAAGCGGCCGGAGTCACACCTATTCAAGCACCCCAGCCCAAAATTCATAATGTTTATAATTATGGTGATAAAAATACTTCATACTTAGATAAAATGTTGCCAATTCTAATGGGCTTCTTCGTGTTTTTCTTTGTCTTCCTGATTTCTGGAATGGCTCTCTTACGTGAGCGGGCTTCAGGAACGCTAGATCGCTTATTAGCGACTCCCGTCAAACGTTCTGATATTGTTTTTGGTTATATTTTAAGTTATGGACTTTTAGCCATTTTACAAACAATAATTATCGTCAGCTATACAATCTGGGTGCTAAATGTGGAAGTTACTGGTTCCATTCTATGGGTTGTGATAATTAATATTCTATTAGCAATGGTGGCCTTAACATTTGGAATCTTGATGTCGACATTTGCTAAATCAGAATTCCAGATGATGCAGTTTATCCCGTTGGTGGTTGTACCGCAAATCTTCTTCTCGGGATTAATTTCAATCGATTCAATGGCTGGCTGGCTAAAAGTAATTGCTGATATTATGCCAATGAAGTACGCTGGTGATGCGCTAACTAACGTCGTGATGAGTGGAGCTGGATTCACGCAAATTTGGTTTGACCTATTAATCCTATTATTTTTCTTAGTTTTACTCACTGTTGGAAATATCTTAGGTTTAAAGCGCTACCGTAAAGTATAAAATATATGTATGATATAAACAGAAGGATAAATATGACAGATAAAATAATTGATGATTTCAATGACTTAATCGCTAGCATGGAAATGCCAGCGGGAAAACGTAAAGTAATTGGTGCAGCTGTCAGTCTTTTCTCTGAACAGGGTTTCAATGGAACATCAACTGCTCAAATCTCGGAATTATCGGGCATGAGTGAAGCGACTATTTTTAAGTATTTTAAAACTAAACGAGGCTTACTAGAGACTATTATCAATCCATTAATTGATAATTTATTGCCAAACTATGGGCAAGAATTTGTTCAAAATCGAGTTCCTAAGGATCAAGGTTTGGAACAAACAATTCATTTAATCGTGATTGACCGTCTAACTTTCATTTATGATAATCGTCTTATTCTACAAATTTTAATGAGTGAAGTTTTAGTTAATAACGAATTACTAGATCGATTAAAACAAAAAGCAACTCCCCTAATAATACAATTAAGTTCAACTTTTGAGACTTTAATTACAAATTCAAAATTTTCCGTCATTGATTTATTTCGGCTTTTAGTTGGTCAAATGTTCTTTGAGTTACTGCGTATTACTAAATTTGAAGATACAAATAATGATTATGACATTCAGCTGATTGCTGATAAAATTACTAAAAGCATTGTAGCAACGTTTTAATATGAACATTAATGGAGGCTAAGGCAGATTGTCTTAGCCTTTTTAATTATGTAAAATTTCAGTTTGCCTTAAAGTGAACTCTAAGGCATATACTAAATTTATGAGCAAAGGGAGGAGTAAAATATGAACCGCAGTAAAGTTATTATTCACATGTACGTTTCGATTGATGGTAAAATCGATGGTTATTATGGTAGTGCCATTTCAGGATCCTATTATTCAGATGAATTATTTCGTCTAAGTAATGCTGATGCAAACGGAAGAGCAACAATTCAAATGTATGCAGCTTCAGGTAAGCCTGATTTAAGTAAGTATGATTCTGCTGGAATTAATTATGAGGACTGGATTCCAAATATTCAATCAAAAACCTGGTCTATCTCGTTTGATCGTAAGGGGCAATGTGGCTGGGAACAGAATTATTTCGAATATAATGACCATAAAATGCATGCCATTGAAATTGTAACCAAGCAAGCTAGTAAAAAATATTTAGCATTTCTGCGTTCAATGAATATACCCTATATTATTGGTGGTGAAACAGAATTTAATTTAGAAGAAGTATTGGCTAAACTAAAGCAATACTTTAAAATTAATACTTTGGCTGTTTGTGGTGGTGCTGTAATTAATGGCTACTTTTTAAAAGAACACGTCGTAGATGAAATTTCCTTAGTCGTTGCACCTCATGTTGATGGAAATGTAATACAAAAAGTAGCTTTCGATACTTTAGGAAATCAAGTTAATGATACATTCTATTTTAACAGCGCTAAACCGTTAGATGATGGTGGAGTTCATTTGATTTTCAAAAAAGAGACTAATTAGGATTATAGTGCAAAAAACCGCCGGGTAGCAACCATGCTATCTGACGGTTTTTTAATTTTAATTAACCTAAGTCTAGCAGTGCATCAAAGACCGCTTGTGGGAGTTCAATATTAGATTTCGCTTGTCCACTTCGCCGTAATTGTTGCTGTTTTTTAGAAACTGTCGAGCCTTTTGCTGCAACCTTACGTAATGGTGGAATATTTTCGCGCGCAATCACTCGCCCTTCAACAATGGCTTGAACTGGCATTACTTGTAATTTACGTGGTACTAAGTCTCGTAATTTGATCACCATGTTCTGTGCGATTCTTTCTGCCTTCAAACGATGAGTAATCAAAGTCAATGCATCAATATTAGCATAATCAATGGCAATTTCTAGTTTGACCAAATCCGAGTAGTCGTATTCTGCCACTTCAGTAGATAGGGTGGCGAAGCCATGCGAAACTGACTTTAATTCATTAAAGAAATCGTAAGCAATTTCTGAAATGGGCATTAAATAAGTAGCAACTACCATTGATCCTAGTGTATCTAGATCCTCTAGCGTTCCACGACGGCCTTCTGCTAACCGCATAATGTCATTCAACATTTCATTTGGTAAAGTCATTTTGGCGTGAACATAAGGTTCTTCAATTTGAGCTATTTTTGACCAGTCTGGAAATTGAATGGGGTTTTCCACGTAGAGCGGTTCATCCTGATTTTTCAAGGTTAATTTAAACGTTGAATTTGGCATAGTCGTTAGAACTTCTAAGCCAAACTCAGCTAGTAAACGTTCCCGAATGATTTGAAGATGAAAAATTCCTAAGAAGCCCCCACGAAATCCCATCCCCAAGGCCTCAGATTGTTCTGGTTCATATTGGAAAGCTGCATCGTTTAAGGCCAGTTTTTCAATCGCTATTTTCAAATCTTTGTAATCACTATTTTTAGGATAAAGGCCAGCATAAACCATTGGCTCAACCGCTTGATAACCTGGTAAAGCTTCTTGGGTAGGATGATTGGCGTTTGTTATCGTATCACCAATTTTAATGGCGTTCGAATCTTTAACCCCCGTTACGACATAGCCTACATCACCAGCTGAAAGGGTGCTTAGTGTTAACATTTCTGGGGCAAAAATACCGATTTCTTTATTAGTAGCACTTAGTTGGTTTGCGAAAAACAGTTGACTCGTTTGACTTGTTAATTGACCATCAAAAATTCTAACTTGGGCGACAACGCCTTTGTAGGGATCAAATTTTGAATCAAAGACTAAGGCCTTCAAAGGGGCATGATCATCACCGCGGGGGGCCGGGATTCGATCACGGATTGCCTCAAGGACTTTATCAACACCGAGGCCACTTTTAGCAGAAATTTTTAAAATCTCTTGATCGGCAAAGTCTGCATCGAGGTCTAGGATTTGATTAATCGTACCATCTACGTCGGCCATATTATTATCAATTTTATTTACGATTGGAATAATTGTCAGATTGGCTTCTTTAGCCAACCGGAAATTAGCAACCGTTTGAGCCTGAACCCCTTTAGTAGCATCCACAACCAAAAGAACCCCATCTGTTGCTGAAAGTGAACGCGAAACTTCATAGTTAAAATCAACATGGCCTGGTGTATCAATTAAATTAAATTGATATTCATCACCATTAGCATCAGTATAGTAGTTCCGAACCGCTTTTGATTTAACTGTAACTCCATGCGCCTTTTCAACGGCTAAATCATCTAATTGTTGCGCTGATGATTCCCGATCACTAACAGTGCTTGTCATTTCCATAATTCGATCAGCTAGGGTTGATTTCCCGTGATCAATATGTGCAATAATTGCAAAATTTCGAATATATTGTTGCCGATTTGCCATTCTAAATAAAACCTATCCTTTTTATAATCATTCTTTCTAGAATAACATTCCTAGTTTGCTACTGCATTACATTTTGTGAATTTTGCGGGTCTAAGGTAGGCAATGTGATTAAGATATGCTAAAATTAAGATATTATTTCGTACAGATAGTGTATTTAATTTTATTAAATATGCCGATAACAGAGGCGAGCATAGTCTTAATTGATTATGCCGTCTTTTTTATGTTTTGGCCTGTAACAAGAAAAGGGGATTACAAATGAAAACCAGAGAATGGCATGTATTTGCCGCAATTGTCGCCGCTGGAATCATGTGCTTTAGTGGAGTTTTAATTGAGACTTCAATGAACGTAACATTTCCAGCCCTCATGCATGAATTTCAAGTCAATGCCAATGGAGTGCAATGGGTAACTACAGGCTATCTTCTGGCCATTGCTGTCGTTGTACCATTATCTGCTTTTTTTATTCGAAATTATTCTGCATATCGATTATTCGTCATTTCTAACTTACTATTTTTCACTGGGGTTTTAACTGATAGTTTTGCGCCAACCTTAACCATTTTATTGTTGGGACGTGTCTTCCAAGGAATTGGAACAGGGATTGCACTACCTTTGATGTTTCATATCATTCTAACTAAATCACCACTTGAAAAACGTGGAACTATGATGGGAATTGGAACTATGACCACCGCGTTGGCTCCAGCAATTGGTCCAACTTATGGCGGAGTGGTTATGGCTGCTTTAGGTTGGCGGGCAATCTTTTGGTTCCTATTACCACTAATTATCATTTCATTTGTTTTAGGACTCCGTTCAATTCCGAGTGAAATCGTCAAACGGACTGAATCCTTTAATTTACTTGCATTTATTATGTTATCAGTAGGTTTAGCTAGCTTATTACTAGCCATCGAACAACTATCTGGCATGTGGCTAATCCTAAGTTTAATCACGTTAGGGGCGTTCTATTACTTCAACCGCAAAACTACCTTATTAAACTTACATGTCTTTAAAAATCACATTTTTAACCGACTCTTAGTTGGTGTTCTCGTTTATCAAGCGATGTTTTTGGCTCTTTCATTTATTTTGCCAAGTTTCATCCAAATTGGTCTGCATCAATCTTCTACAGTCGCAGGATTATTTATGTTCCCTGGTGCATTAATTGGGGCAGTTTTAGGACCAATCTCCGGCCGAATTCTAGACCAGATTGGTCCAGTCAAACCAATCTCCTTTGGATTAGTCATTTCGACCATCGCCATGTTTTTGATGGCCATAACCTTTCAAAATGAAATGATTTGGTTACTTTTAGGATTCCATATTATGACTCAGTTTGGTTCAGGATTAGCTGTTAATAATTTGATGACAGCCACCCTCAGCCAATTAGATCAGAATTTATCAGCTGATGGGAATAGTGTTCTGAATACTTTACAACAATTTACGGGTGCAGCAGCAACTGCATTTGCAGCCAGACTCTTTGCAAATGGTCAACAACAAAATGCTCTTCATGGTGCAATGTTTGGAAGTCGCGCGGGCGTCATGGTCTTATTTGGACTATTTGTTATGGCACTCATCTTGTTTATTCTTTCAATCAACACTTTAAAAAAACAGTGGCGCACAAACTAAATGATTCATTAAAAGCATTTCATCAGAAACTTCTGAAATGCTTTTTTTATATATAAAAGTGAATAATTTTTGATTTATGTGAATATATAGTCAAAATTCTAGGCACTTTTAATTTATATTAATGTTTTTTAATTTATCACTTTTAAATCGCTTACAAGTAGGGTATCCTGTAATTAAGTTAAATACTTAACTAACAAAAAGGAGATGAGAATATGAAAGAAAAGAAGAAAAAATTTCAGATGCCTTCGTCATTTACGATTTTGTTCTTTCTAATTATTGCCGTTGCGATCCTAACTTGGATTATTCCAGCAGGACAGTATGCAACAAATAAAGCCGGAGAAATTATTGCAGGAACATATCATAGTCGAGCAGCTAACCCTCAAGGAATTTGGGATGTATTTATGGCCCCTATCAAAGGAATGGTCGGGACCGAGGATGGGGATGGAACGGTCGCCATTTCATTATTTATCTTAGTCATTGGTGGATTCTTAGGCGTTGTAAATAAAACCAAGGCTCTTGATGATGGAATTTCTTCAACCTTAAAAAAATACGCGGGAAAAGAAAAAATCTTAATTCCCATTTTAATGACTTTATTTGCCATTGGTGGATCCACTTATGGAATGGGTGAGGAGACAATTGCGTTCTATCCTATTTTAATTGCGGTGATGATTAGTGTTGGTTTTGATTCTTTGGTCGCGATTGCAATTGCCTTAGTTGGCTCACAAGTGGGAGTTTTAGCCTCAACGGTTAATCCATTTGCAACAGGCGTCGCATCACAAAGCCTCAATATCTCACCTGGTGATGGCTTAATTCAAAGATTGATTTTGTTAGTCATTACAATTGTAATTAGCATTATTTATGTCATGCGTTATGCTAATAAGGTTAAACAAGATCCATCTAAGTCTTTGGTTTTCAAACAACGAGAGGAAGATTTGAAGGAATTTGCCTTATCTGGGGATGGTACATTAGATACTGAAATGACTGGGCGGCAAAAGGCGGTTCTATGGATTTTTGGGATCACCTTTGTGGTGATGGTCGCCGGTTTGATTCCTTGGAGCAGTATTAATGCCAGTTGGACATTCTTTGATACAGCCACAAAATGGATCACAGGTATCCCATTCCTAGGTAACCTGATTGGTCACGATATGGCTCCATTTGGAACGTGGTACTTTAGTGAGATGACCATGCTCTTTCTCTTTATGTCAGTTGTAGTTATGTTTGTCTACAAGATGAAAGAGAGTGATTTCATCGACTCATTCTTGGGTGGAATGAATGAGTTCCTAAGTGTCGCTATCGTGATTGCCGTTGCTCGTGGTATTCAAGTTGTGATGAACGATGGCCAAATTACTGCAACAGTCTTGCATGCTGGAGAACAAGGGTTACAACACTTGCCAGCTGGAATATTCATTGTTCTAACATTTATTTTCTATATTCCAATGTCATTCTTGATTCCATCAACATCAGGACTAGCCGCCGCCACGATGGGAATAATGGGACCTTTGGGAAAGTTCTCAGGTGTGACCCCTGATCTAGTTATTACCGCCTATCAAGCAGCGGTTGGATGGGTCAACATTATTACACCTACTTCTGGAATCGTGATGGGAGCCCTTGCCATTGCGCACGTCAACATTGTCACATGGTTGAAGTTTACAGCTAAATTAATGGGAATTCTATTGATTGTAACAATTGGATTCCTAGTAATTTGTACCTTAATTTAAGGAGAAAAATTCATGACAAATTATATTACTGATGAAATTCAAAATAACGCAATTAATGCTTTAGGACGAATGATCGCCCAACCTTCATACAACACTGATGCTGCGCCTAATGCACCCTTTGGAACTGGAATTCGTTTAGCTTTAGATGAAATTCTAAAAATTGCAAAGGAGTTAGGCTACCAAACTTATGTTGATCCAGAAGGATATTATGGCTATGCTGAGATTGGTTCGGGTGATGAAATATTTGGTCTTGTTTGTCATGTCGATGTTGTTCCAGCGGGTGATTTGGCTGCATGGAATACAAATCCGTTCGAATTAGTTCAAAAAGATGGGGCTCTCTTTGGTCGTGGAACTCAAGACGACAAGGGACCAACCATCGCAACTATGTTCACCCTCAAGGCATTGTTGGACCAAGGAATGACTTTTAATAAAAAAGTCCGGTTTATCTTTGGAACTGATGAGGAAATTCTTTGGCGCGGCATGGCGAAGTATAATGAAAAAGAGGCTGGCATTGATATGGGAATCGCTCCAGATGCTGAATTTCCATTAGTTTATGCTGAAAAAGGCCTTCAACAATCATATCTAGTCGGTCCTGGTTCGTCTGAAATAGAGCTCGATTTGGTAAATGCTTTTAATGCGGTACCTGGTAGTGCAACATACAATGGTTCTAAACAGGATCAAGTTGAAACTGCTCTGCAAGTGCATAATTTTAAATATCAAAAATCAGCCGACGGATTAATTGTTCAGGGAAATTCAGTCCACGCAATGAACGCACCTGAGGGCACGAATGCGCTCTTACGTTTAGGAATCGCTTTAGCTGATGTTTTCCCAGGCGTAGCTGCCTTAGAGTTTATTAAGAGTTTCGGTGAAGATGCCACTGGAGCTAATCTGATGGGTGTAATCAAAGATGACGCTTCCGGTCAATTAACATTCAATATTTCTAGTCTACAAATCAATGCTCAAGAGTCACGGATGCAAATTGACATGCGGATCCCAGTGACAGTGGAACATGATGCTCTAATTCAATTAGTGGAAGAAAAAGTTACCCCGTTTAACTTTAAATATGAAAATTTTGATTACCTAGAACCATTGTACGTTCCAAAAGACGGAACCCTTGTTCAAACCTTGATGAAAGCCTATATTAAGGTCACGGGTGATACAGCCGCTGAACCTGGAATCTCTGGTGGAGCCACATTCGCTCGAACAATGAAAAATAGTGTGGCTTTTGGTGCCATGCTCACCACAACACCAGACTTTATGCATCAAGCGAATGAACACTGGCCAGTGAAAGATATGCGAATGGCCATGGAAATTTATGCTGAAGCATTCAAAGCGTTATTAGTCGATTAAGCCGTTTATTTTAATAAAATATCAGAAGAGAATTATCAATGAGATAATTCTCTTTTTAATTTGAAGTGAATTTAATCACACCCCATCAAACATTATTAAATAAATAGTTTCATCATGAAATTAGTGCATAAATATTCCGGAATTCCTATAGACTTATATCAATCTCAAAATTGGCATACATAGCCAAGGTATTGTTAATATGATAATTCTATAACAAGTTAGTTGCATATATTTAACTCGATTAAAAGAATAATATAAATATAGAAAATATACTCATTAAATGTTAATATGTAAACAACACTAAATTGGTAACAATTTATACCACTTAATAAATATGATAGAAAACTAAATAAATGAATAAACACACGTATATATACGTTATTTTGAATTATTGTATTTATACAAATATAATTTTATCCAGGGATAGTATTCAATTAAAAACTTTTAAATCTATTAATTGAATATTATTTAAATTTATCTGATGGAGTAAATAACGACGTGATGAAAAATGAAATTAAAATTGAAATATTGGAACCAGTTTTGTCAAATATTGATGATATGTCGGAAACTGCAAAGCCTTTGATCTATTCGGCCAAAATGGACCAACAATACGGTTATACTGACGACTACTTTGCAAAAGGACACTGGTTATTAAAGATCTGGCAGACTAGTGTAGCGATTTTTAGCTGGCTTTGTGTGATTGTCCCTAGTTTCATAACGATCGAAACTTTTCTAGCTCATATAACGAAAGGAAAGCGTGGTCATGCTTTTTGGACTTACAGTGAAGGAACCAACGAAATTTGGTTCTTAATCTATTTATTATTGTTTGCCGCCAGTATTACCCTCATTTATGCGACCTCTATGACAATCATCCAAAATTTCCGACGTGAGGGAACCATAGAAAAATGGCCAACCTTTGATTCAATTGATGATATCAGCAAAAAGAAGTTGTCGGATAATTTTATGAATAAACGCTTTGGAAGTCGAGCATTACGCCATAATGTGCGTTATTTTGAGGTACAACCAGAACAAAATTTAGCCGATAATGAACTGCCAGATTACTTAAAAGTTGATCGTGGATAATGTTATAAAATGATAGGAAAAATTGAATGGTCAATACTATATTTAATGAAATGCTAAGTAGCGGCAGTATCTGGGATATCGTTGAAAGAATAATTTTACTAATTCTTTGCCTATACCCGGTCATTGGTGCCATGTTTTGGTTTTTTGGTTCTCTCAGTTATCGCTGGCTGAAGACGAACCGTAAAGAAGTTAATTTTAAATTTATCCCCGTGCCAAAGCAGCCGATGATAACGATCATGATTCCAGCTCATAACGAGGAAGTCATGATTGAAGAAACCATTCATTATCTAAGCACGCAATTGAATTATTATAATTATGAAATTCTGGTTATGGATGATGGTAGCACAGATGATACAAATAAAATCCTTCGCCGTTTACAAATGGAATATCACAATTTAAGAATTATTCGTGTCATTAAAAATAAAGGGAAAGCACATGCTTTTAATATTGGTATGTATTTTGCAAAAGGCGAATATATTCTAAGTAATGATGCTGATACATTGCCAGAGCCCAATGCATTAATGAAGTATATGAATTACTTTATTAATGCCGAGGATGTTAATACTGCTGCCGTAACTGCCAACATGGACGTTCAAAATCGAACAAAAATTTTGGGTAAGTCACAAACCGTTGAGTTTTCCAGCATCGTTGGCGTGATTAAGCGTAGTCAAACGGCCATTAATGATTCGATGTATTCATATAGTGGTGCGAACACGATGTATAGTAAACAATTCTTGATTGATGTTGGTGGATTTCGACAGGATCGAGCTACTGAAGATATTAGTATTGCTTGGGATCATTTATTATTTGGAGTTACACCACGGTTTGCACCAGATATAATTTTTCATATGAACGTGCCTGAAACTTTGGGTGAGTTATATAAGCAGCGTAAACGCTGGGCCCAGGGTGGAACTGAAGTTTGGCTCACTAATGCACACTTATTTTTACTTCATCCAATTAAATACCGATATGTCATTTCAATGTTTATTGATACCACGTTTTCAATTGTCTGGTCGTTTTTCTTATTCATTACCAGCGTTATCTTTATTTTGCTAATGTTATATTTTCTATTTACAAGTAATTTTGAACGTATTTGGCACGGTTTAGCCATGAGCTTTATTTTTGTTACGTTCGAGTTGTTTTCAGGGTTCTTACAATTATTAGCTGCCTTGCTTTTAGATCAAAGTGCTGCTAAGTTTAAATATTTCTTATTTGCTCCTTTGTATATGATGTTTTTTTGGATGGTTAACCCTTTAACCATTGTCACTACTTTTATTCCCGCAATTAAATCATTGTTGGGTATGGGTGAGGGAACTTGGGTCAGTCCCACCAGAAAATCACTAAAAAAATAATTTTTATTGTAGGAGTGTGCTTCATGATTTTATACGTTGCCCTCATGATAATTGCTTTCATCGCCTTTATTTTTGGGATATCAATTATCATGAACTTTTTCTGGGCGAAACATCAAAATGGCATCTATTCAACTGTGGATGTCGATGCGAGCTATCAGTATAGTTATTTTATTCAAACCATTATTGATGAGAATGGTGATCAAGCAGGGTATGAGGCGCTTTTGCGTTTTTATGACCCAGACGATCAACGTTGGAAATTTCCTATGAACTTTCAAAATTTTTCATTGCGTGAAATGATCCCATTATTAAAAGACGTATTGCCCCGCTTGAACGGTGAGCAAGGTTTTCTTTCAATCAACATTACAGTTAATCAAATGTATGACCCGCGTTACGAATGGTTCATTCGATGGGCTCGAGGAACCATCTATCCCGTGAAATTAAGAATTGAAATTAGTTTTCCTGATGATTATCGCCCCAATTTATTCGTTAAAAGGCGAATTATTAGTAATTTAAGGAAAAGTAGCGCATTAGGTGTAGATGTTATTTTAGAAAAAATTGAATCTACAAATATTTTCCTGAAAAAGGTTAATTGGATGTTCAAAGATATTTCCGGAATTAAAATTCCTTTTTCACAATACCGCAAAACCGATGATAATCAGTGGGTTGATATCAATATGGGGGAGTGGAAACGCATTGCGACGCGCTATGGATTTGAAATTGATGTGACAGAATTAGAAAATTCAGATGATATTGAACTAGCTGACAATTTAAAATTAAAATACCGTCAAGGTTATTTAATTGATAAACCAAATTATGGTCATGTTGATTTACATTAGTTTGAAATTTATAAGAGCATCAGAATATTCTGATGTCTTTTTTATACAAAATATTGAGAGGAAGTAATATGTCAAAAAGAATCGTCGGACTAATCGTGATTACCTTATTGTGTGCTGGAATAGTGTGTTTTAAAATTAATCAGCTAATGAATTATGGCCATTTAGAAAATAAACAAGGTTTAACCATTGATATTGCGCGTCATCCGCTATCAAAATCGGAACTTAAAATCCTTCTTAAAACAGCTAAAAAACAACATTTTGATTATGTTCAGTTGCACTTGAGTGATAATGAAAATATTGGTTTTCAATCAAAATATCTAAAAAACACTACGGATCAAACCGCCTTATCTTCAACCGAGTTAAAACAACTAGTGCAATATGCTAATAAAATAGATATTCAGTTAGTGCCTGATTTAGATGTCCCAGCTCACATGGGTGCAATTTTAAAACAACTTCAAATATCACATCCTAAGGTCTATCAAAAGATTAAACTTGATCATGAAACCATTGACTACACTAAACCTGAAGCTTTGACATTTGTTAAGATAATCTATGATGAACTCAACCCGATTTTTGCTCAGCAACCTAATTTAAACTTCGTAATTGGGGCTGATGAGGTCCCTGGTAATCGATCACTGCATAAACAATTAGTCGAATTCATCAATCAAGTCAATCGTCATCAAAATCAATTCGGTTTTACCAATATAGTTTGGAATGATCAAATCTTAAAAACTGAGCTACCAAAATTAGATTATAATGTAATCATTAACTACTGGTCTCAATCGGGAAATCATACCGATATTAATGATCAAAATTTAATCACAGAGCGTCGTAAATATTATATTTCTGTTAAAGACATCCTGCGGGAAGATCGCAAAATCATTAATTCCAATAGCTACGTTTTGTATTATCAAATTCGTAATATTGGTAATCGAAATGATGATGATTTTGTCATCAATACTCTTAATGATAAATGGCAGACCAATATTTTCAATGAAATTGATCCAAAATCGAATAATCAAAATTGGACATTGGAACCGCAAATTACCACCAAAGGAGCGCTCTTTTCATTGTGGGGAGAAAAATCAAATCTCATTACGCCACAAGCCATTGTCAATTTTATTAAAAGGATTGAAATTAACAAAAACCACCTTGGATCCTAGAAAATTCACCCCCGTTTTCAGTTCAATTAACCGAATATCAGAAAACTATGTAATAATGTACGTCAATTCTAATGCTAAAAAATTACCGTTTGGTAATTTTTTTTATCACATTAAAGTTTCAACTGTTTGAATATATAGAAGACGTAACAGTCCAAGATCAATGGACAATGGTTAATTTTAAGCGCTCATTTTTGGTATAATTAATATACTTAAATTAAACAGGAGGCGGGAGTAATCATGAAAAATAATGAAAGTTTTATCACTAAAAATCACCAAAAATATGAAGACTTAATTACTCGTCTCAATGCCCTGAACATCAAATATCAGTTGCTCAATCACGCCCCAGCGAAGACCACTCAGGAGGCAGATCAATATATTGCCGGGTTAAGAGGGGTTCGTACTAAATCAATGCTTGTCCGAGACAAAAAGAAGCATTTTTCGTTAATTATCATGGATGATGCAAAACGGCTAGATTTTAAACATTTTCAAGAAGTATCTGACCAAAAGCGTTTAACTCTGGCTAAGGCGCCAGAGATTGAGCAACTTTTCAATTTAGAACCAGGTATTATCTCCCCGTTTGGTGTGATGTATAGTCAAGAACAAGCCGTTGACATCTACTTCGATAAAGAAATGTTAGATAATGAAACGCGATTGACTTTTCATCCCAATGAAAATACACATACGATTTTCCTAGAGGCTCAGGATGTTATGAAGTTCATTGAGAGCTACGGATATACATATCAAATTTTAAAGATTTAGTTTATAAATCTCACAATAGCAGGCTGAAAAATAATGGGGAAGAATGAATGGAACGCGGATTAAAAGAGCAAAAAAATCTAAAGGTGCTTCATCAACAAACAGAGATATTA